>NZ_JBEYZY010000018.1:0-163446 GCF_040646295.1 Streptomyces sp. NPDC046197
CCTCGTACTGGACGTACTTGGGCTTTCGGCCGGTGCGGCGAGAGTGCGTGCCGGGCGTCGCGACGGGGCGAACGTTGCCTGCCGGGGCACTAGCCCTGCACGGTGCGAGCAGAGTTGGCGGGAGCAGTCAAGGACACGTCAATCAACGTCTGCCGGTGTGGTCACCGCCCGGCCTGCCGGGAGCGGGCCCGGACGGGCGGAGGTGCCCCACAGCCTCACGGCGCCGTCAGCGCCGTCTCAGATGGCGGCGCGAATGGCTCGCTCGAAGCCCTCGACGTGACTGCGGGCGAGTCGTGCCGCCGTGTCGGGTTCACCGGCCACGATCGCCTCGATCAACGGTCCGTGTTCTCCGACGTGGCCGGCCATGTCGGACAGACGGTCGATGAACAGGCACCAGATACGGGTGGCCAGGTTGTCGTACCGGACGAGGGTGTCGTCCAGATACGGGTTGTGCGTGGCGGCGTAGATGGCGCGGTGGACCTGGAGGTCCAGGTGCAACAGCTCGGCAGCGTCGTACCGAGGGGAGTCCGCGCTCTCCAGTTCCTGCCGCAGGGTCGTCAGGGTCGCCCGGTCCGCGGCCGTGGCGCGCCGCGCGGCCCGGGCGGCGGCCAGGGGCTCGAGTTCCTGACGCACCTCGGAGATATGGGCCAGGTCGGTGATGTTGACCTCGGTGGCGAAGGTGCCGCGCCGGGGATAGGTCGTGATCAGGCGCTCGTACTGGAGCCGCTTGAGGGCCTCACGCACCGGCGTCCGCCCCACACCGAGGGACTGTGCCAACTGGTCCTCGTTGATCGGCGCGCCCGGCCGGATCTCGAGCATGACGAGCCGGTCACGGATGGCGCGGTAGGCGCGCTCGGCGAGGGACAGCTCCTCGCCCCTGGGCTCGGTCGCCACCTGCTGCATGAGGCCCCCTTGACCTGTCCGGCGCGCTCCCATACCTTACCGGAGAGGCTAATATATCAGTTGTGCAGTAGTCGTCCCTCAGGATGGTGTGCAGATGGCAACGACCCCGTCGATCACCACGGTCACCTCCCGACTCTCCCTCCCGCTCGGCGAGCTCGACCCGGAAGTCGCCGCCGCGGTGAACGCCGAGCTTCGCCGTCAGCAGTCGACCCTCGAAATGATCGCCTCGGAGAACTTCGCCCCGGCCGCCGTCATGGAGGCCCAGGGCTCCGTGCTCACGAACAAGTACGCCGAGGGCTACCCGGGCCGCCGGTACTACGGCGGCTGCGAACACGTCGATGTCATCGAGCAGTTGGCCATCGCCCGGGTGAAGGACCTGTTCGGCGCCGAGGCCGCGAACGTGCAGCCGCACTCGGGTGCCCAGGCCAACGCGGCCGCGATGTTCGCGCTGCTCCAGCCCGGCGACACGATCCTCGGCCTCGACCTGGCGCACGGCGGGCACCTCACCCACGGCATGCGCATCAACTACTCCGGCAAGCTGTACAACGTGGTGCCGTACCACGTGCGCGAGTCCGACATGCGCATCGACATGGACGAGGTCGAACAGCTCGCCCTGGCCCACCGGCCCAAGATGATCGTCGCCGGCTGGTCGGCCTACCCCCGACAGCTCGACTTCGCAGCGTTCCGGCGGATCGCCGACGCGGTGGGCGCCTACCTGATGGTGGACATGGCGCACTTCGCCGGGCTGGTGGCCGCGGGCCTGCACCCGAGCCCGGTGCCGTACGCCGACGTCGTCACGACCACCACGCACAAGACCCTCGGCGGGCCGCGCGGCGGTGTGATCCTCAGCCGCGCCGGCCTGGCCAAGAAGATCAACTCCGCTGTCTTCCCGGGGCAGCAGGGCGGCCCGCTGGAGCACGTCATCGCGGCGAAGGCAGTGGCCTTCAAAGTGGCGGCGAGCGAGGAGTTCAAGGAGCGCCAGCAGCGCACCCTGGACGGCGCCCGCGTGCTCGCCGGCCGCCTGCTGGCCGACGACGTGGCCGAGGCCGGGATCACGGTGCTGACCGGCGGCACCGAGGTCCACCTGGTCCTCGTCGACCTGCGCAACTCCGTGCTCGACGGGCAGCAGGCCGAGGACCGGCTGCACCACATCGGCATCACCGTCAACCGCAACGCGGTGCCGTTCGACCCGCGCCCGCCGATGGTCTCCTCGGGACTGCGGATCGGAACCCCGGCCCTGGCCACCCGAGGCTTCGGCGCGGAGGAGTTCCGGGAGGTCGCCGACATCATCGCCGAGGCCCTGAAGGAGGAGCGGCTCGGCGACGAGCGCGCGGGCCTGCTGCGTGACCGGGTCGAGAAGCTCGCCGGCGCGTTCCCCCTCTACCCCCGCCTGAACGGAGACGCGGCATGACCGCCGAGCCGCTGCCGGAGCATCCGGACTTCCTCTGGCGCAACCCGGAGCCGCGCTCCTCGTACGACGTCGTCGTCGTCGGCGCAGGAGGCCACGGCCTGGCCACCGCCTACTACCTCGCCAAGAACCACGGCATCACCAGTATCGCCGTCCTCGAAAAGGGCTGGCTGGCCGGCGGCAACATGGCCCGCAACACCACGATCATCCGCTCGAACTACCTCTGGGACGAGAGCGCGGCGATCTACGAACACGCCCTCAAGCTGTGGGAACGCCTCCCGGAGGAGCTGGACTACGACTTCCTGTTCAGCCAGCGCGGCGTCCTCAACCTCGCGCACACCCTTCAGGACGTGCGTGAGGGCGTGCGCCGCGTCAACGCCAACCGCCTCAACGGAGTGGACGCCGAGTGGCTGGAGCCGGACGAGGTCGCCAAGGTCTGCCCCATTCTCAACGTCTCGCCCCGCACGCGGTATCCGGTCCTCGGCGCCACCTTCCAGCCGCGGGCCGGCATCGCCAAGCACGACCACGTCGCCTGGGCCCTGGCCCGCCGTGCCGACGAGATGGGCGTGGACCTGATCCAGGGCTGCGAGGTCACCGGTTTCCTCAAGGACGGGGACCGGGTCGTGGGCGTCGAGACCAGCCGCGGCCGTATCCTCGCCGGCCGGATCGGCCTCGCGGCCGCCGGGCACAGCAGCGTGCTCGCGCGGCTGGCCGGCTTCCGGCTGCCGGTGCAGTCCCATCCGCTCCAGGCGCTGGTCTCCGAGCTGCACGAGCCGGTGCATCCCACCGTGGTGATGTCGAACCACGTACACGTCTACGTCTCCCAGGCGCACAAGGGCGAACTGGTGATGGGCGCGGGCGTCGACGCCTACAACGGCTATGGGCAGCGCGGCTCCTTCCACATGATCGAGCAGCAGATGGCCGCCGCCGTGGAGCTGTTCCCCATCTTCGCCCGCGCGCACGTGCTACGGACCTGGGGCGGCATCGTCGACGTCACCCCGGACGCCTCCCCGATCATCGGCACCACTCCGGTCGAGAACCTCTACGTCAACTGCGGCTGGGGCACCGGCGGCTTCAAGGCCACCCCGGCCGCCGGCTGGACCTTCGCCCACACCATCGCCACGGGCGAACCGCATCCGCTGAACGCCTCCTTCGCCCTCGAACGGTTCGCGACGGGCGCGTTGATCGACGAGCACGGCGCCGCAGCCGTGGCCCACTGAGGAGGACACGGTGCTTCTGATCACCTGCCCATGGTGCGGTCCCCGGGACGAGACCGAGTACCACTACGGGGGACAGGCCCACGTCCCCTACCCCGAGAACCCCGCGGAACTCTCCGACGAGCAGTGGGCCGAGTACGTCTTCTACCGCGACAACCCCAAGGGCCCCTTCGCCGAGCGGTGGATGCACAGCATCGGCTGCCGCCGCTGGTTCAACGTGCTGCGCGACACCGTCACCTACGAAGTGCTCGCCGCCTACCGGCTCGACGAGCCGCGCCCGGAACTGCCCCAGGCCGGAGGAAACCGATGACCGACCAGCGATTCCGGCTCCGGCAAGGGGGCCGCATCGACCGCGGCACCGTGCTGCGGTTCACCGTCGACGGGCGGGAGATGACCGGCCACCCCGGAGACACCGTCGCCTCGGCGATGCTGGCGAACGGGCTCGCCGAGGTCGCTCCGTCGCTCTACCGCGGCCGCTCACGCGGCATCGTCTCCGCAGGCGTCGAGGAGCCGGGCGCCCTGCTGCAGATCGAGGGCCCGTGCTCGGAGGGCATGCTTCCGGCGACCACGGTGGAGCTGTACGACGGCCTGTCCGCCACCACGCTGTCCGGCATGGGCCGGCTCGACCCCGCCCCCGACCCCGCCGTCTACGACAAGAAGTACGTGCACACCGACGTCCTGGTCGTCGGCGCCGGACCGGCCGGACTCGCGGCCGCCGCCGCTGCCGCCGGATCCGGCGCCCGTGTGATCCTCGTCGACGACCAGCCCGAGCCCGGCGGTTCCCTGCTCTCCGGCCGCACCCGGAGGGCCGGCTCGCAGACCGCCCTCGAGTGGGTCACCGAAGTGCGCGCGGCACTCGACGCCGCACCCGAGGTCGTCGTCCTGCAGCGCACCACGGCGTTCGGGTCGTACGACGACAACTACGTGCTGGCCCTGCAGCGGCGCACCGACCACCTCGGAACCGACGCCCCCGACCCGTCCGGGGGCGTCTCCCGCCAGCGGCTGTGGCACATCCGGGCCCGCCAGGTGGTCCTGGCGACCGGCGCGCACGAGCGCCCGCTGGTCTTCGCCGGCAACGACCGCCCCGGGGTGATGCTCGCCGGGGCCGTGCGCTCGTACCTCAACCGGTACGCCGTGGCTCCCGGTTCGCGGGCCGTGGTCAGCACGACCAACGACAGCGCCTACGACACGGTCGCCGACCTCCACGCCGCCGGGATCGACATCGCCGCCGTCGTGGACGCGCGCCCCGAACTGTCCCGCCGGGCCGCCGAGGTCGCCGACGCGACCGGTGTGCGGGTGCTGACGGGCAGTGCGGTGGTCGACACCACGGGCGGCGGCCGGATCACCGGCGTGATCGTCCAGGCCCTCGACGACCGCGACCAACTCACCGGCGATCCGGAGTCGTTCGTCTGCGACCTGCTCGCCGTCTCGGGCGGTTGGAGCCCGGTGGTGCACCTGCACAGCCAGCGCCAGGGCCGGCTGCGCTGGGACGAGACCCTGGTCGCCTTCGTCCCCGACGGCACCGTGCGGGACCAGCAGGTCATCGGAGCGGCCCGAGGAACGTACGACCTCGACGGCTGTCTGGTCGAAGGGGCGCGGGCCGGTGCCCGGGCCGCGACGGACGCCGGATTCCCGGTGCCCGTGCCGTCGCCCGACGATGCGCGCTCCGGGGGCGCCCCGATGCGTGCACTGTGGCTGGTACCCGGCGCCGAAGGCGAGCCCGGAAGCTGGGACACACACTTCGTCGACCTGCAGCGCGATGTCACGGTCGCCGACGTCTGGCGGGCCACCGGCGCCGGCATGCGCGGCGTCGAGCACGTCAAGCGCTACACCTCGCTCGGCACGGCGAACGACCAGGGCAAGACCTCGGGCGTCAACGCGATCGGCGTGATCGCCGAGGCTCTCGGCGGGGGCGCGTCACCCGGAGAGATCGGTACCACGGCCTACCGCGCGCCGTACACGCCGGTCGCGTTCGCCGCCCTCGCCGGACGCGAGCGCGGCGAGCTGTTCGACCCCGAGCGCACGACCTCCATCCACAGCCGGCACGTGGCGCACGGGGCGGTGTTCGAGGACGTCGGACAGTGGAAGCGCCCCTGGTACTACCCGCAGCCCGGTGAGGACATGGACTCGGCCGTGGCCCGCGAGTGCCGCGCGGCCCGTGAAGGCGTGGCGTTCATGGACGCCTCCACTCTCGGCAAGATCGAAATCTGGGGAGCGGACGCGGGCGAGTTCCTCAACCGCATCTACACCAACGCCTTCAAGAAGCTCAAGCCCGGCCTCGCCCGCTATGGCGTGATGTGCAAGCCCGACGGCATGATCTTCGACGACGGCGTGACCCTGCGCCTCGACGACAACCGCTACTTCATGACCACCACGACCGGCGGCGCCGCCGGAGTCCTGGACTGGCTGGAGGAGTGGCTGCAGACCGAGTGGCCCGAACTCGACGTCCACTGCACCTCGGTGACCGAGCAGTGGTCGACGATCGCCGTCGTCGGCCCGCAGTCGCGTCAGGTCGTGGCGCAGCTCGCGCCCGACGTCGACCTGTCCGCCGAGGCGTTCCCCTTCATGGCCTTCCGCGAGACCGCCCTGGCCTCCGGCATTCCGGCCCGGATCTGCCGGATCTCCTTCTCCGGCGAACTCGCCTACGAGATCAACGTCTCCTCTTGGTACGGCCTGGCCGTCTGGGAGCAGGTGCACGAGGCCGGGAAGCCGTACGGCATCACCCCGTACGGCACCGAGACCATGCACGTCCTGCGGGCCGAGAAGGGCTACATCATCGTCGGCCAGGACACCGACGGCACCGTCACCCCGCAGGACGCCGGAATGTCCTGGGTGGTCTCGAAGCAGAAGGACTTCGTCGGAAAGCGGTCCCACTCCCGCGCCGACACCTCCCGCACCGACCGCAAGCAGCTGGTCGGCCTGCTCCCGAACGATCGCACGACCCGGCTGCCCGAGGGCACCCAGCTCATCGCTCCGGACGTGCCCGTCACCCCTGAGGCCGGGCCGGTGCCGATGCTCGGCCACGTCACCTCCAGCTACCACAGCCCGGCCCTGGGCCGCCCCTTCGGCCTCGCCCTCGTCGCCGACGGGCGGGCGAGGATCGGCCAGACCCTGCTCGCCCCGGTGGGCGAGGACCTGGTCTTCGTCCAGGTGACCGACCCCGTCCTCTACGACCCCGAAGGGACCAAGCGAGATGGCTGAGCGGACGATCGACACGGGCGCGGGCCCGGCGGCACTGCGCACCAGCCCCCTGGCACATCTGGAGGAGCGGATGCGCGCCGCGACCGTCACCGGCGCCCGCGGCGTGGCACTGGCCGAGTGGCCGTTCGTCACCATGGTGAATCTTCGTGTCGACCCGGCTTCCGAAGCGGCCGACCGCATCGAGAAGACCCTCCGTACGCCGCTGCCGCAGGAGTGCGGCCACACCACCGCTTCCGGCGCCCACACGGTCGCCTGGCTCGGCCCCGACGAGTGGCTCGTGCTCTCCCATGCCGAAGAGGGCGCCATGGCCGCCGAGTTGCGAGAGGCACTCGCAGGAGACCCGGGCTCGGTCGTGGACGTCTCGGCGAACCGCACCACGCTGGAGCTGAGCGGCCCGGCCGCCCGGCAGGTGCTGGAGAAGGGCTGCCCGCTGGACCTGCATCCCCGTGTCTTCAAGCCCGGCCGGGCGGTGTCGACCACGGTGGGCCCCGTCCCCGTACTGCTCTGGCAGGTCGACGACGCGCCGACGTACCGGCTCCTCCCACGGTCCTCGTTCGCCGACTACCTGGCCCGCTGGCTCATCGACGCGATGAGCGAATACCGCGGCCCGGAGGTCCCCTGACGGCCTTGAGCGCCTTGGTTCCGGGGTGCCTGCCCGGGGCACGCGGCCGTACGCGCCGGTCCTCCCGGAACCGAGCGGCGCGAGGGATCAGCAGAGAAACTTGTCGGCCGGCAGTCGTGCGATGGCCCAGTCCTGCATGGCCACGCCTACGCTCCTGAACACCGTTCGCTTGCCGTGGTCTGCGGGGACGGAGGTCAGGGCGGTGCCGAGTTCGGTGAGGTCGTTCCGGGTGATGGCGCCGGCCCGCAGGGCATGAATGATCTCGCCCGACTCCTCGAGGGGGCGCCGAGTTCGTCGACGACCACCGTGCTGTCGGCCAGCGGTTCGTCCGGCAGTTCGCGCATGGTGGGGCGGAAGGCACCGATGGCGTTGACGTGCACCTCGGCAGGCAGAGCGGATGCGGGCCCTGTTGTGGATCTCCGGGAGGCCCGGCGTCGTGAGCCCGCGTGGGCGGACCGGTCCGTGGCCGACGGGCGCTCGGCGCGGATTCAGCGTTCGAGGCGCTTCGCGACGGCTCGGCTGTAGAAGGCGGCGATGAGGGCCCCTGCGAAAGCCGCCGACGCCACGACGAGCGAGACGATCTCGATCGTGCTGGTACCCGTGCTCGTGCCCGACCCCTTCGCGTATCCGCCGCTCTCGGAGGCGGTGGTCGCGGCGCTGGGCGAGGTCGCAGGGGGTGCGGAGGCGGCGAGCGCTCGGAGGGTTCCGCACAGCGCCGGGGCGGTGGCGTCCTGCGTCTGCGTGGCGTTGTCCTCGCTGGGCCCGAGGGCGTCGTCGTACTGGCCGTGGCCGTCGTAGTCGATGCCATGGACGACGAGGACCGCCGTGCCGTACTCCAGCGCCTCCACGGTGTCCCGGTCGAGTGTCACCGTTCTTCCGTAGGCGAGATTGCTTCCCGAGGGGAAGCGGTCCGAAGCGAACGCCCGGGCTGGGCTGGTGTCCCCGCTCACCGTCAGCGATGTCATGATCTCACCGTAGGCGGGGGCGCCGTCGGTGGCGCTGATCGCCGTTTGGTGGTTGTGCTGCCTCGCCATCGAGGCATCGGGGCATCTGCCCTGGCCGTGGATGTGGATGTGCAGGGCGTGCCAGCTGTTCACGAGGCCGGCGGTCGCGACCGTGACCTGAGCCTGGGTCCCGCTGAGCTGCAGGTTGGCCAGACCCGATCCATTGACCCGGTTCGTGGGAACCGGGTCCAGGACGGCCTGGTACCGCTGGACGCCACCCGGTTGTGCGACAGGGGCACCGGGCGCCGCGGTTGACGCCATGGCCGCGAAAGCCACGGCGGCGTAGAGCGGTCTTTGCACGCTGTCTCCTCGGTGTCGTGTGGGTGGGCCGTCCGTCGCTCCGCGTTGCGGGAGAGCCGCCCCCGCGGACACACGGACGGACAGCAATGGGTCCATTGCGTAGAGTCACATTTCATACGCAACATAACGTAACAAAACGGTTCATTCGGGAGATGATCGCCTCATGTCATGGATGGTGCTCAAGCGGCGGGGCCGAGCGGCCGAAGCCGTAGAGGTCCTCTCGCACGGATGGCGGGACCATCGTGAACGGTGATCGCAGCGGTCCCGGCCCTGACGAGGAGCTGCTGCTGACCATGTACACCGAGCACCACGAGCCGCTGCTGAATGACGCCATGCGTCTCACCTCGGGGGATCGGCAGCAGGCGGAGGCGCTGGTGCAGGACGCGTTCCTGCGGGCGTGGCGCAACCCCGAGGCCTTCGACCCGAAGCGCGAATCCGCCCGTGAGTGGCTGCGCTCGGTCCTGCACGGGCTGGCCGCTGACACCGGTTCGGCGGCCCGCCCGGAGCGGCCCGCCCATCCAGCCACCGAGCAGGTCACCCCGGCCCAGGAGCGCGGCCGGTCCACGCAGGCCCGGCAGGTGGCCGAGGCCGTGCGTGCCCTCGTCCCCACCCATCGCGCCGTACTCCTGGAGACTCACTACCGCGACAGGAGCCTGGCCGAGACCGCTGAGTTGCTCGGCGTTCCCGTAGGCACGGTGAAGGCCCGTCTCTATCACGCGCTCAAGAAGCTGCGCGCTGGGCTGTCCGAGCGGGGACTTGGGGGTGTCGGTCCAGAGGCCGCGGACGGTACGACGGCTGTGGGCGTGGAAGCGGCCGGGGGGCCGGTCGAGCCGGCCGACGCCGACCGGGCCGACGAAAGGCGCACACGAACCTCGGGGTTCGACCCCGCCCGGCTCTCACTGGGCGCATACGTGCTTCAGAAGCTGGCGCCGGACGATGAACGGGCGATCGCCGCCCACCTCGCGACCTGTGCCGACTGCCGGTCGGAACGCGATGTACTGGCCGCGCTCGTCCCGCTGCTCGACAGCATCAGCGAGACGGACGTGACCTCGGAGCCCGCCGCCCCTGAGACGGACGTGATCTCGAGGCCCGCCACCCCCGAGACGGCCGGGCCCGGCGGCACGGCGTCGGTCAGGCGCGAGGGCCCCGGGCAGGCCGCGCCCGGTGAAGCCGGCGAGGCCCAGCCCGGCCGGACCGAGCTCGACGAGATGCTTCGGCGGGTCCGTGACCAGCGGCGCGGCGAGCGGCTGCGGCGGTATGCCGCCGTGCTCGCTCTGGTAGTGCTCGTTGCCCTGGTCACCTGGGTGGTGACGTCACGCTTGTCGTCCTCCGGCACCGCGTCCCGCATCGGCGCGGCGGGCACCCGGTCCTTCAGCGCGACCGACCAGGCCTCCGGCGTGAGCGCCACGGTGGCCACCGCCCCCGTGCCCTGGGGCAGTGAAGTACGGCTCAAGGTCTCCGGGATCTCCGCCGGAATGCACTGCAAGCTGGTGGCCGTGGGCCTGGAGGGCAGCCAGGATGTCGCCGCGACGTGGCTCGCGGGCAACGGCACCGACAGCGTCCCGATCCCCGGCGCGTTCTCGAGGAGCGTGGACATGATCGCCCGCTTCAACGTCGAAACGGACACGGGGCAGCCGTTGCTGTCGGTCCCGACGAGCTGATCACTGCTCGGCGCCCGCGGCACCGGACGCTCAGCGGTTGCCCGACCACCACTGATACAGCGCCTGCATCCGGGAGCCGCTGACGACGCCGAGGGTGACCTTCCCCTGGCGGTCATCGGACCAGGCCACCGCCGGGGCGCCTCGGTCGGTGAAGCAGTACAACGTCCCGGAGGCGGCCGCGCTGCCGGTCGGCCAGTTCTGCGCCACCGGCCGGGCGCTCGTGCAGGAGCCCTTTGCGACCCGCGCGGTCCGCGCACCGATGACCTGGTCCAGGGTGTCGGAGCTGTCGAACTTGTACAGGTTCACCACGGTCGGCCCACCGGACGAGCCGCTGTTGCGCACCGAGCAGTGCACGGCGGCGCGGACCGCACCGTTCTCCACGCTCTGCATCGGGTGGCAGTCACCGACGAAGTGCGAGGACCGCACCAGCTGCTGCTCGGCCGGGTTGAGCGTCTCATCGGTGTCGTCCGCCGTCGGGAGCGCCGTGGTGAACAGCGCCGACAACGTACCTGTCCCCGGTGTCGGGTTGGCCGAGGGTGTCCGGGGAGCCGTCGGCGGCGCCGCGGGCGCGTGCGAGGACCGCAGGCCGAACGCTGCCAGTCCGGCCCCCAGCACCACGACGCCTATGGCAATGATCAGGAGCGCCTTGCGGCTGAGCAGCGGCGTCAGGAACCGGCGCAGCACTTTCAGCAACCGGCGTGCCGGCGGCTCGCCGTCATCCGGGCGTTCGCGATCCGTTCCGTTTTGTGCGCCCGTGCCGCACTGCGACCCGGTGTCGCGGTCCGGAACCGTGCTGCGCCGGTGTGCCTGGTCCGGCGCGAACTGGGTGGCCCCCGTCGTGCGCGGGGGCGGCGTGTGTGCCGCGGGCGGGGTGTCCTGCGGGGGCGAGGCGCGTTCCCCGGCCGGGGCGCCCGGTCCGGAGTCGATGCCCACGCCGGTGCCGTGCCCCCGGGCGGTCGTCGTCGCCTCCGTCACGCGTCGCAGGTGCCGTATGAGCTCGCCTGCCGTTGGATAACGCTCCTCGGGCTGCTTGGCCATGCCCTTGGCGATGATGTCGTCCAACTCCGCCGGGAGCCCGGGGACAGCCTCCGTGACACGAGGAGGCGGAAGCTCGATATGGGCATGGCACTGGGCTGCGAACTCGTGCCCGGGGAATGGGGTACGACCAGTCAGGCACTCGTACAGCACACAGGCGAGCGAGTAGACATCGATACGCGTGTCCGTGCCGGCGCCCAGGAAGCGCTCCGGGGCCATGTACTCCGCGGTTCCGACCGCCTGGGTGGGCGCGGTGAGGGTGGTACCGCCACCGGAGCGGGCGATGCCGAAATCGGCCAGATAGACGAAGGGAGCGCCGCTGTGTGCCTGGCTGAGCAGGATATTCGACGGCTTCACGTCCCGGTGCATCACATTGGCCTCGTGGGCGGCGTCGAGTGCGTCGGCAACCTGTGCGAGGACGTCCGTCGCCTCCCCCGGTGTCAGCGGGCCGCGGTCGCGCAGCCTGCTGCGCAGATCCTCACCCTCGACCAACCGCATGTCGAGGTAGAGACGGCCCTCGATCTCGCCGTAGCGGTGGATGGGGATGATGTGCGGCTCGTTCAGCCGCGCCACGATCCGCGACTCACGCTGGAAGCGCTGGTGGAACTTCTTGTCGAGCCGCAGCTGAGGGGAAAGGATCTTGAGTGCGACCTCTCGGTCCTGGCTCAGGTCGTACGCCCGGTAGACCTGTCCCATACCGCCCTCGCCGAGTAGCTCGCACAGCACATAGTCGCCAAGCGTGTCGAAGCCCGCGAGGCTGTGAGCACCCGAACGGTCGCCGGAGGATTCCTCGACGGCCGACAAACGCCGTTCGTCCGACTCCCCGTCGTGCATGATCGGAGCCTCCCAGCTCCGGTGCCGAAGGTACGGTCCATTCTACGTCGGCACCCGCCGGCGGCTCCAAAGAGGGACTGCCTGCGGTCGTTCCCGAGCTGCACTTGATCTTGGGCCGGGTGGTGACTTTGCCGGTCACCGGTTGACTCAGTGGAGGCAGAGGCAGAACGGATGGCCGGCCGGGTCCGCGTAGATCCGCCAGTTGGCCTCCGGGCGGAGCTGGTCCGTCCGCTCCAGCACGGTCGCACCGAGGGAGAGCGCCCGTTTCTCCTCCTCATCGAGGTCGTCCACGTCGAAGTCCAGGTGGAGCTGCTGCGGCGACTGCTGGCCGGGCCATTGGGGCGGTCGGTAGCCGTCCACCCGCTGGCAGGCCAGCGGAGTTCCCTCGAACCCGTGCACCTCGACCCAGTCGGGATCCTCCGGGTCCGCGACCACCTGGCCGCCGAGCAGATCCGCGTAGAACTCCGCGAGCCGTACCGGATCGGCGCAGTCCAGCGCGACCGCCTGCAGCTTTCGAATCACTTCCGACACCCCACGTTCCTCGGCCGCTTCCACGACTCCCCCGTAATGGAGGGGGCGTACCCGCCGCCGCGTCGGGCATGCGCGGCGGTCCGCCGGTTCGTCGCCGGACTGCCGCGTGGCGAGTGGTGCTCGGTCATGGTGACCCGTGCGGAGAGACGCTCGCCACGGCCGGACTGCCGCAGGGCAAGTCACCGACCAACGTGAGCCAGTTGGGCAACCTCGTCTCCGCGGCCGCCCCTGACCCGCGGCGCGGAGCAACGAGGCCCGTCCGCTGCGGTGCGGGAACC
The DNA here is from genome assembly GCF_040646295.1 of Streptomyces sp. NPDC046197. Classification (NCBI taxonomy): domain Bacteria; kingdom Bacillati; phylum Actinomycetota; class Actinomycetes; order Kitasatosporales; family Streptomycetaceae; genus Streptomyces; species Streptomyces sp. NPDC046197. The sequence goes on from NZ_JBEYZY010000018.1 coordinate 12,995, forward strand.
GCCGACTGCGCGGTCAGCGGGCGCTGACGAGGCCGTCCACCAGCGACCGTAGCCCGTTCAGGTAGGTGTCCTCGGCAGTCAGCGACGCCCAGTGGTTTGCGACCTGCGCCAGGCGCGGAAGTTCGCGCTCGTCGATCTGCAGGAAAACCTGCTCGCGGTAGGTCGTCCGGTCCTCGTCGGAGCGGCGCCGGGCTGCCGTCGCTCGGACGCTTTGGGCGTGCTGGCGGGCGGCCTGCTGAGCGAGTACGCGGGATGGCGCTGGGTGATGCTGGTCAACCTGCCCATCGTGGCGGCGGCCCTCGCGCTGGTTCCCGCAGGCGTGCCTGCCGGAGTGCAACCGGCCCGACGCGAGAGGCTCGACGCCCTGGGCGCGGTCCTCGCGACCGGCGGCATCGGACTCCTGGTGTTCGCGGTCGTCCGCACTGACACCCACGGGTGGGGATCCGCCACCACTCTGGCCACCCTTGCCGCCGCGGCCGCGCCGCGCTGCTGGCCGCCTTCGTCTACGCCGAGTCGCGCACCACCGCACCGCTGCTGCGCCTGGGCCTGCTGCGCAGCCGCTGGGTCACCGGCGCGAACGTACTGGTGTTCCTGGCCGCGGCCGGGCAGTTCACCGCGTTCTACTTCGTCTCCCTGTATCTGCAGCAGGTGCTCGGCATGAGCCCCGCAGCCACCGGCGCCGCGTTCCTGCCCTTCTCCGTCGGTCTGGTCGCGGGCACCGTCGTCGCCACCCGCATCACCGCCCACCGCTCCCCCCGCGTGGCCCTCGTCCCGGGTGCCCTGCTGGCCTCCGCGGGCCTGGCCCGGTTCGCCATGATCCGCCCCGGCGGCAGCTTCCTCGCCGACGTGCTCGGCCCGTCCTTGGTCACCAGCATCGGCGCCGGATTGGTCCTGGCGCCGGTAGCGGCTGCCGCGACCACCGGGGTGGCCGGGCACGAAGCAGGCATGGCCTCCGGCCTCCTCAACAGCTCCCGCCAACTCGGCGGCTGCATCGGCCTCGCCGCTCTCGCCACTGTGGCCGCACATCGCACGGGCACGGCGGGCACTCCCGCCGCGCTCAACGGCGGCTACGCCCTGGCCCTGACGGTCACCGCCGCCCTCTTCCTGCTCGCCGCGGCCGTAGCGACCACCGTCCTGCCCCGCCGACAGACCACCGAACCCGCCCCGCACGCCCCTGTTCGCAAAAACCACCGGTTGGAAGGAACACGTTCATGACGACCAACGCCATCGACCTCTTCGCATCGGCTCTGCACTTTCGCCCCGACGGCGAAATCAACGCCGACGCACGGCAGATGACGAGCGGCCGGCCCGGCGCCTGGCAGATCGCCACCTTCCACGTGGAGACCGACGCCGATGTCCAGTCCGACTACTGGGAGATGCACCCCGCCGCAGAGGAGGCGGTGTGCTGCCTGACCGGCGGTGTGCGTCTCTACTTTCGCCCCACCGCCCCCGGCGGCGCGGAGGAGTTGGGGCGAGTGCCGGCCGGCACCGCCGTGATCGTCCCGCGCGGCCGTTGGCACCGTCTGGAACTGAACGCCCCTGGCGACCTGGTGTCCATCACCCTTCGCCACGGCACCCGCCTCGAAATACACACCGACATCCGCTGAGCGGAAGCCGAACCGGCCGACGACCGGCTGCGCTGCCCCGGGCCCGGTGTCGGTGAGCCGGGGTATGGTCCCCACTCAAGATCCGTACATCGAGATCCTGAGGGGGGACGTCTGCCATGAGCAGCGCCGAAAGCAGCGCGTACGAGGGGTTCACGGCCGAGGAACGGGCCGCGATGAAGGACCACGCCCGAGAGCTCAAGAAGTCCGCACGCCGGAGCTCGCGTGCGGACAAGGCAGCGGAGGCGGAGCGGGACGTGCTCGCGAAGATCGCCGAGATGCAGGACTCGGATCGGATCATGGCCGAGCGCGTGCACGCCGTCGTCACGGCCGGCGCACCGGTCCTCGCGCCGAAGCTCTGGTACGGGATGCCCGCCTACGCGCTGGACGGCAAGGTCGTCTGCTTCTTCCAGAGCGCGGAAAAGTTCAAGGCACGCTATGCAACGCTCGGGTTCAGCGACCAGGCCAAGCTGGACGACGGCCCCATGTGGGCGGCCGGATTCGCCCTGACCGAGGTGACGCCCGAGGTAGAGGCACGGATCGCCGCGCTGGTGAAACAGGCGGTGAGCTGACGTCCCGGCCGGGTCGGCAGTCGGGGCCACACTGCACCGCTTGGTGCTCGACGAGCCGGGATCTCGCGGCGAGTTGGAGTGGACGCGATGTGCGACTGACTCGGTGAACATGCGCGACCTGAGAATGCACTCTCCTCTACCACCGGCGATTGGCCACATGAGATGGCTCGTCAACAGATCGCACGGAACCGGCCATACCGGATAGTGCACCGCACACCGCATTGAAGCGTTCATGGCAGAGCGCCTAGCGTGTGCGAGGCACGCGCGGCCGGGTGCTGACCGGCACCAGAGCGCACGGCCGCGCGCCCATGCCTGCCCTCGACCAGGCGGGCCACCCTCAAGGGGAGGACCATCATGCACCTGCGCACTGCCCTCGTCACCCGCGCCGCAAGATCGGCGGCAGCCGTGCTCGCCACAGCGGCACTGCTGGTGACCGGCGCCACGGCCGCGCACGCCGCCACCCCGAAGCCCAAGAAACCGGCCATCGCCGACGGCACGACCTACCACTACGCGCTCAAGAACCAGAACACCGGCCGCTGCGTGGACGACTCCTGGGACTACGGTCTGCGCGCGTTCACCTGCAACGGGCTCAACTACCAGAACTTCAACTGGTACCACCAGTCCGACGGCTCCTGGGTCATCCAGAACCAGAACACCGGCCGCTGCATCGACGACAGCACCGACTACGGCCTGCGCGCCTTCGGCTGCAACTACCTGTCGTACCAGCGGTGGACGATCGTCTACCAGTCCGACGGGACGGCGACGTTCAAGAATCAGAACACCGGCCGCGTGATGGACGACAGCATCGGCTTCGGACTGCGTGCGTTCGGGTACAACGGGCTGTCATACCAGCGGTTCACGTACGTCGGCTGACACCGGCGCAGACTGAGCTGGTGCACTACACCGGCAAGGCCGGAGCGTTCCCGGTCGGCGTGGCCCCCGGGATCAGACGGGTGGGGCCGGAGGAGCGGCTGGACGCCATCCTCGTCGGCCGGGAACCTCCGGAGGTGGAACTCGTTGAGGACCGCCGGCCATGTAGTAGTTGGCGTTGCCCGCGGCGGCGACCTGCAGCGAGCCCTTGCCCGAAGACGGTGCCGCCCTCGGCGGTCACGGCGGACTTGGCGCTTCTCTGCGCGGACGCGTCACGGCAGCCGTCCGTTACAGCAGCCGTCCGTTACAGCAGCGGTCCGTTACGGAACCTCGGACATCCGTTCGCCATCAAGCAAGGAGGACAGGCTGAGGCGTACGGACGACATGGGGTGGCGCACGGTGGACAGGTGGATCAGGGGGGCGGCGCTGGCCTGCGCCCTTCTCGCGACGGGCTTTGCGACGGGCTGCACGGCCCAACGCCCGGCGGACTCTCCTCCCGCCACGCAGCCCCGCTCGGTACCGTCCGCACAGGCTCCCGGTGGCGACGCGGGTGCACAGGCGGGCACCGAGGCCGCCTACCGCAAGTGGGGCATCAAGCCCCTGGCCGCCCCGCCCGCGCCGCCTGCGACCAAGCCGACGGGGCGCCCGGCTACCGGAGGCCGGCTGCCGGTGATCAGCGAGATACCCACGAACATGAAGATCGTCTTCCTCACGTTCGACGACGGGGCCGAGAAGGACCCGAAGTTCGTGACGATGATGCGAGAGCTGAAGATCCCCTTCACGATGTTCCTGACGGACTCCGTCATCCGATCCGACTACGGCTACTTCACGAAGCTCCAACAACTCGGCGACGGCGTCCAGAACCACACGCTGACTCATCCGAACCTCCGCACCCTGGGCGCGGCCGCTCAAAAGCACGAGATCTGCGGCCAGCAGGAGAAGCTGAAGGCCCGGTACGGCACCGCGCCCCGGCTGTTCCGTCCGCCCTACGGCAACTGGAACGAGAACACCCGGGCCGCCGCGGCGTCCTGCGGTCTCCAGGCAATCGTTCTCTGGCGCGAGTCCATGCAGATCCAGAACATGCAGTACCAGCGCGCCGACCACAAGCTCCACCCGGGCGACATCATTCTGGCCCACTTCCGCGGGCCGTCCGAGCTCAAGGGCACGACGATGACCCGGATGACGGCGAACCTGCTGCGTCATATCCAGGAACAGGGCTTCGCGGTCGCCCGCCTGGAGGACTACCTGTAGCCCCGACCGGCCGGACGGCTTCCGGAGACGTGCCCGCCTCATCGATGATCGACGTCCCGGCGGACGGCTCGGGCCGGTCATCACCCATCCCCCGCGCTGGAACGACAAGCAGCGCTTTACCGTCGGCACAGCCGTGGGGGCTGGTACTACTTCGGGTCCGGCGGCAGCGGCGGCGCGACGGCGAAAGCGAGCGCGACGGCGAGGGAGTGCCCCGGCGTCACACATCCGCTGGGCGGCCGACACGGCTCACAGGCAGTAACGCGCCAGCCGTTCACGGGGGTTGTAGGTGTGCTTCGCCGGGTCGGGCATCCTGACTGACCGTTCTCGACCATCTCGGGGCGGGAGGTGGTTGTGGCTCAGTGCGGGTAGTCGTGGCCGTCGGAGTGGTCGTGACCTGCGGGGCGTTGTGCCAGAGCTCGGGTGCGTGTGGTGACTTCGTCCGGGGACACGGCGCACAGGCCGGCGAGGACGTCCTCGAGGGCGGCCAGCCACAGCTGGTAGTAGTTGTACGGCTCGCCGGGCGCCGCCGTGGCTTCCCAGGCCGTGATCCGGGCGATCAGTGCGGCCTGGAATTCCGGCCAGGTGAACGCGCCCGCCTCGTACAGGCTGACGACCATGCCGAAGGCGCGGCTCTCCCACGGCTCGGCGAAGACGAGCTCCCCGTTGGAACGGGGCGGTGCGGCCGGGCCCTCGATGTCCAGCGGCGCGCTCATGGTGCCGCCGCCTTCGCCACGCCCACCATCGCGTCCCGCGGCACCAGCGGCACGAGCTCCTGCTCGGTCAGGTGCTCGGTGCCGGCCGGACGCTCGGGCAGGACCAGCCACCTCACCTCGCTGCTGGAGTCACGGACGGTGATCTGCACCTCGTCGTCCAGGTCGAGCCCCATCTCGGACAGCACCGTGCGGGGCTCCTTCACCACGCGCGCGCGGTAGGCCGGGTCCTTGTACCAGACCGGCGGCAGGCCCAGCACCGGCCAGGGGTAGCACGAGCACAGCGTGCACACCACTACGTTGTGCGTGGTGGGGGTGTTCTCCACGACGACGATGTGCTCGCCTTGAAACCCTCCGAAGCCCAGTTCCCTGATGGCGGCCGTGCCGTCCTCGAGCAGCCGGCGACGGTACTCCGGGTCGGTCCAGGCCCTGGCGACGACCTTGGCGCCGTTGAGCGGGCCGACGTTGGTCTCATAGGTGGTGATGATCCCATCGATCGTCTTCGGGTCGATCAGGCCCCGCTCGGTGAGCAGTTGCTCGAGCGCCTCGGTGCGCAGAGCTGTGGGAAGGGCCTCGTCCGGTCCGCTGGTGGTGGTCATGAGGTTGCCTCCAGGTAACTCTCGAAAAGCTCTATGGTGAGGTCGAAGGACTCGGCGTCGGCGCCCCACAGCTCGTGGGAGTCGAACCGCACCGAATAGACGTACTGCGGGTTCTCGCCCAGGAAGTGGGCGTTGGTGTCCGGCAGCACGCCGGCGGGCTGAACGATGTCGACAACGCCGACATGCCCTCGCACATAGCGCGGCAGCCTGGTGTGTCCAGGCGGCGACATGTCCTTCGCGCGCACGTGCTCACCGACGCCGAAGGCGGGCCCAGTGTCCAGGGAGCGCAGCGTGCCCTCGGCGGTGGGCGCATAGTCGGGCTTGGCCGGCTCCGGGACCGGGGGCTCCTCCACCTGCTCGCCGCGGAGGTTGCGGGCGCGGGCGTCGACCGCACCAGGTGCCAAGATGGCGCTGTCGAGGAGTCTCAGCTCTCCGGCGTTGAGCCAGCGCCCGTAGTAGCCCTCCTCGAGGTAGGCGGCCCTGTCCAGGCGCTCCAGCGCGTGCCGGAAGGAGTCGAGATTTCCTCCGGACACCCGATTGGACAGGATTGCCAGTGCGAATGCCCGGCCCTGCCAGGACTCCGCGAAGACGGGTTCGGTCTTTCTCGGTGGCTGCACGGGACCCCAGCCAGGGGTTCCTCCCATGTCGGCAATACCATCCATGACATCACCTCTCACGTGTCCGTTATGACGGATACGTGTGTTACTGACTTTATGCTGACGACACCTCCGGCGTCTTGGCCGGGCCGGGCCCGCACGCGCCATTGCAGCACGTGCAACACCGTTCGGCGGATGTCCGGTCTCCGGCGTCGCGACCCTCCGGATGGGGCCGGACCCGACGGCCGTCCGCCACTCGCCATCGGCCGTCTCCTCCGGTCTTCGAGCCGCGCTCGCACAAGGACGGCCCTCGATGCCACGACCCGTGCCGGACAGACAGGACGCCCGCAAGCTGGCACGGGTCAGGTGGGCTGTCCGTGTCTGAAGTGCAAGCCGGTGCCCGTCTCCAGCCGAACGGCGGAACCACTGCCTCGGTGATCTCCAGACCCCGTGCCTCGTGGTCGCGTCACCCCCGTCAGAAGGGGTGCGTTCTTCCACGGCCGTGCGCGGCGAGTACGTCGAAGCGGCAGGGCCTGGCGGGAGATACCGCTCGCGCCTTCGATCGCCGACCGCGCGCCCGCCGGCGTCGGCTGGGATCCTGCCCTCGTGGCAATCGACGTGACGGTGAGACGCGTGATCCCGCTGCCGCCCGGGCAAGTGGCTGCTTACGCCATGGACTGGCGCCACGACGCCGAGTGGACCCAAGGGATCCGTACGGCTGAGCTGACCCGACCGGCGGCGGGCGGCGGGTTCGGCGTGGGCGCCGAGATCACCCGCACGGCGTACTTCCTCACGCGGCGCATCGACTACGTCCTGCGCGTGGCCGCGTACGAGCCGCCGCGACTGCTGGACATGATCTCTGTCGGCGGACCGATGCCGATGCATGTCACCTATGCCTTCGAGCCCCACCCGCGCGGCACCCTGGCCGGTATCCGTGTGCGAGGAGGACCGGGCGGCTTCTACGGCGTCGCGGGGCCTCTGCTCGCCCGTCTGGTCCGGTCCAACCTCACCAAAGACCTGCGCGACCTCCAACGCCGACTGTCCGACCGTGAAGGAGGCGCGTAGTGGCGTATGACGAAGGGCCGGCCGAGCGAATCCGGGAACGGCTGGACACAGACCCCGACATCACCGAGAAGCGGATGTTCGGTGGCATCGCGTTCCTCCACCGCGGCAACATGGCCGTCGGCGTGACCGGCGACGACCTCATGGTCCGGGTCGGCCCCGACGCCACCGAGCAGGCTCTGGCCCGGCCTGGCACGAGAATCTTCGACATGACCGGTCGCCCGATGCGCGGCTGGGTCGTGGTCGCGGGCTCCGCCGTCGCAGAGGACGAGGTGCTCGGCCAGTGGATCGACGAGGGCCACGCCTTCGCCGCGAGCCTGCCGCCCAAGTAAACACTCGGCTGCCGCGCGCAACCCTCTGCCGACGCGAGGGCCCGCTGCTCCGCAGCCGCGCCCAGATCGGTGCCGGCAGCCAGTCGGCCGCGCGTCAGCGTGCGGCCAGGAGCCCGTGACCGTGCTGGGCAGGAGGAAGAGGGAGAAGATCGCGGTTGTGATGCCTGGACGTCGCCGCTCATGTCGCCGTTCCTCCCTTGCCCGGTACGGGCGTTGCGGGCGCGATCTGGGCGGGAACGGCCTCGCCGCACACCAGGTCGTCGAGTTCGGCGTCCAGTGGTGCGGCGTCCTCTGCGGGCTCGGCGGCGGTCTGCGGGGTGCTTCCGCGGACGGCGACGGCGATCCCTGCCACGGCCATCGGAAACGCCACGAACACCGCGGCGGTGCGCATGCCTCCCGGTGCCTTGAGGACCGTGGCGATCAGGGGCGGACCGAAGGCTCCGCCGGACTTGCCGACCGCCGCGGCCCATCCGCCGGCGGTGCCCCGGATGGACAAGGGGTAGATCTCGGCCGTGTAGGGGCCAAGGAGTGCGACGACGCCGGCGGTGCCGGCGAACAGCAGCATCACGGTGGCCAGGAGGACGGGCCGGCTGCCGTCCATGCCGACGGCGGCCAGCACCAGGAGCGCGGTGAGGGTGAGGGACGCATAGACGACCATGGTGCCCCTGGCCGACCAGCGCATGTAGAGCCATGCCGCGACCGCGCAGGTGGGGATGGCGAGCAGGGATGAGATGAACAGCAGGGTGGTGGCGGACATGCCGTGTGCGCCGGAGGACGCGAGCTGGCTGGGCAGGAACGTGATGAAGCCCCAGTAGACGAGGCCCCAGGCCAGTGCGTAGGCGCTGACGACCAGCGTCTTGGCTGTCTGCGGGCGCTTGAACAGGGCGGAAGCGGGGATGTGTTCGGGCCGTGACTGTCGTTCCGTGAAGGCGGCGGATTCCGGGATCCACCGGTTGAACGCGATCAGGATCAGGACCAGCGGGAGCTGGGCGAACCACAGCACGCGCCAGCCGGCCAGCGGGATGAGGATCGCGGCCAGCCCGGAGGCGGCCATGTAGCCGCCGGTGGTGGTGAGGCCGGCCTGGAGCACCATGATCGCCGCGCGCCGGCCCGGTGGCAGGCTCTCCGTCATCAAGGCGTAGACGACGGGCAGCATGCCTCCGGCCGCCATGCCCATCAGGGCGCACATGACGAGGTTGCCGCCGAAACTCGGCATGGCGCCGCACACCGTCGTACCGAGGAAGAGCAGCGACGCGATGACGATGGTGGCCCGGCGGCCGATACGGTCCGCCGCGCGCCCCCACATGAGTGACCCGAGCACGGTGCCGGTCAGCGCCACCGTGGGCAACCACGAGATCTCGGTGGTGCTGAGGTGGTACTCGGCGCGCATGCCGGGCGAGATGAAGGCCAGGGTTGCGGGCTTCATCTGGTCCACCAACAGGGCGAAGGTGAGGATGGCAATGAGGCGGTGCCGGTTCACCGTGACCGGCCGAGGCGGAGCGGAGGCGACCGCGGGACCGGTCCCGGACGGCTGCACCGCCGCGAAAGCCGAGATCACCACACCCACGACGATGGCGACCATGGCCGCCCACATCACCGGTGACATCTCCATCATCGACATGTCGAAATCCATCGATGCGGAGTCGGCGAACATCCATAAGTGCTCGATGACGCCGGCGCAGGTCAGGACGACGCCGGTCCAGAACAGCAGAGGACGGGGTATGAGGGCATCTGCTCGTGCGGTCAAGGTCAACTCCTGGTCGGCATGCGTGTGGAGGAGCCTGGGGGTTCCGGGGCGCAGGGGGAGACGTGTCCGCCGACCGGGGTGTGCTCTGGGAGGGTCGTGGAGACCTCCATGCTCAAAGCCCTCGGGAACGAGCACTGTTCATCAACGTCGAAGGTGGCCACCGAGCACAGGACCGGAATTGACACCCGAACGGGCCCCGCGTCCGTGTCGAGCCCGCGTCGAACGGGACTGCAGGAAGCCACTGGTGGCCCGGTTCGGTGGAATGCCTCTCCAGCGGCAAGCGGCAGCGGTCGGCGAATATCACCGACCGCCGGCCGCTGTGGGTGGACTGTCCGCACAAAGAGCTGATCACACGGCTCTTGGCAGACACCTGCGAGATCCGCGGAGCCGCGGGCGATGCCCAGGTGCATCACACCGTGTTCTCGCCGATCCCGTACACGCAGGACCGCCGCCGTCCGACTGGGTGCGCGTCATGCGTCCGCCTCACCGCGTAGGAGACCGTCTTACTGGCGCACGGCCCGGGCGGCTGCGATCGTGCGGGTGAAGAAGGCTTCGAGCGGTCTGATGTGGACGTCCGGTCGGCGCCATTCGTTCTCGAGGTCGTCCGGGAGGTGGAGCGTCTCGGCGAGTTCGCCCCGGCGGTAGTGCCGGATCACCGGGTGGAGGAAAGCGTCGATGTGGCCTTCGCCCAGCACCGAGGCCGAGAGACTGGGCTTGAACGGATCCGTCCGTTCGTGGTCCGGCCCGTACTCCAGGCTGACGGCAAAGGTGTTTTCGGCCTCGCCGAATGCCGGGTCATGGAGGTATCCGAAGGGTACTTCCTGGTAGTGCCGGACCGGGCCGGTGCCCGACACCTCGAGCAAATCGGCCAACACACCGAACTGCTGGAACAGCCCGGACGACCGATTGATCCGCTCGATCAAAGCCGCCGTCAGTTCTCGAGGCTCTGACGGAAGCTCATCGTACGGCCAGGTCCCGTTGTGGTACCGCTGCTCCAGGATGCGGCTGAGCGCGCGGGCCCCGTAGCGGAAGCCGTGGATGAAGCCGTTGGTCCCCTCCTTGAAGTCGAGTTGCTGAGTGAGAGTCCCGGCGAAGTACATGCCCGGCACGTTGACCGACTCATAGGCCCCAGTAAGCTCGGGAAAGCGGTCGTTGGCGGCGAGCTGCGGACGGCACTCGTCCTCGAAGACGGAGGTGTCGAAGCGGAAACCAGTGCACACGATCACACGGTCGTAGCAGTGCTCCATCGTCGCGCGGGTGAACTTGAATCGCACGCGGTAGCCTTCTGCTTGCTTCTCGATCCCAAGGATCCTCGCGTCCACGATGGCGTTTTGAATCTTCAGCTGGGAGGTGTCAATGAAGTTGTTGTTGATGGCCCGGAGATGCCCCAAGTAATGGCTTTGCCAAGCCAGGCGCACCGGGTTGGGGCCGGCGACATGGACGACGGCGGCCGTCTCCAGCAGGTTGCCGGCGGTCTCAAATGCCGAGTTCCCTTTACCTATGATCAGCACCCGCTGATCGATGAAATCCTTCGGGTCGACGGAGACTGTCGTATAGTGCTCCGCCAATTCAACACCAGGAATTTCCGGTATGTTTGGCCTGCTCACGCCGGTGGCGATAACGACCCGTCGTGCTCGATACGTTCCCCCGGTGCTGTCCCACGCCTCGAACCCGTCCCCCGCGCGGGCAACCCTCGTGATCCGCCGATTGAAGCGGATTCGGAGGCCTTGCCTTTCAGCGAAATCGGAGAGGTAGCGGAGCATGTCGCCCGCGAAGGGGAAGTAGCTCTCGGTGTAGCGAGTGAATCTGAGTTCCGGCCTGTCCGAGAGCAGAGAGTTCCAGTCCGAGCGCAGATTGAACTCCGGATCGCTGCTTCCCGTGTACCGCTTGTTAACCGAGATCAGTTGGCGGTGTCGCGGGTACCTGGCGAAGAACGCACCGGGCATCCCCGATTCTTCCACCACCTCGTAGTCATACCCTCCTGCGTGCAGAAGTTGGGCTACCTGAAGTCCGGCTGGACCGGCACCCACCACCAAATAGTCCAGATCAGCGTCCGCCACACCGACCCCCTCTCACATCATTTTTCAAGCCAAGCACGGAATCGCGCCTACCGTCCGAGACTCGTCTGGTGCACCACATGGATGTCCTTTCTGTTCGACGGACAGAGGGTTCACGGGCATGAAGGGCTGCCGCACCGGCACGAGCCGGAATCGTCCGCACACACCACGGCACGATGGCTGCCGGCTTCGACCAGCGGATCGGCGACAGTGCGGATGAAGAAAGCTCCGAGCGGCCCGACGTGACATCCGCCTACCGTCAGGCGCTATTCGCCCGGATCTGATCATCGGCGCGTTGCGGCACCAGACTGCTCAGCAGCTCCCTCGCGACGGCGCCCTCCTGCAGGAACACAGCCAGTTCGCCAAGCAGACGGCCGAAATCGGCTTCAGCGCTTGACCGCCGCTCACCTGCCCCCGCGATCCCATAGGCATATTCACGCCAGGCGGGGTCCCTCAGCAGGCGATCCGACAGAGCCTCCGTAAGAACGGAAACCCACGTGGGTCCAATCATGGCGAAGTTGACCTGGAGACACTCGCCGTATGCTTTTGTGGTGTGCCACCACCCCCGCGGCATGAACATCATGCCGCCGCTTGTCACCTCGGCGACCGACGAATCGCCGGGCATCGAAGTAGGGAACGGCAATTTGTCTGCGAACGTGAAGTGGGACTTGTTGATCTGGCGGTCACCTCGGAGGACCGTGGTGGTCTGATTCCGAACGTGTTCGTTTGGTGCCCATTGCCACACCTTACGTCCGGTGAGCAGCAGCGCAAGGTTCACCTCGGCATCGCTGTGCATCGCAAGTCCACTCGCATCCTCGTAAGCCGAGGAATTCTGCCCGGTTGAAGCAAAGATGTCGCAATGAAAGCCGGCACTGGGCATGCCCAGTTCCCCGGAGATCTGATCGATGGCCACCTGCAGCCCGGGCAGAAATCGCTCGGCACTCCGCAGGAGGCAGGTGAACTCCGCGTCATAGAACGGCAATGCTGCCTTGCCGTTCGGTACGTTGGCGAAAAACCCGTCGGGGCGGATTATCGATACACGATCCTCGAAAACCGCCATCGTACTCCTGGCGGAAGCCAGTTCTGGAATCGACTCCATCAACGGAGTGAGGCGTGCGGGGTCTCCGGCGAAGCAGCCCGGCACATGCGGCCAGTGTCCTCGAAGGAATTCTTCAGCAGTGAGAGGTGCTACGAGCATGTCCAGATCTATCACGGAAACCCCTTCCGTCATGCCACTCTACGGTAATACCGTCGCCGCAGGACAGACAAGAGCGCCTGCGGCCTGCGCCCGTGCACCGATGTCGAAATCGTTGAATCGAAGCGGACGCTGCGGGTCGCAGCCCGGTCCCGACCTTGCGGAAAGTAGTCGCCGGACGGGAAATGAATTTCGCTGCACGGGACGATCCTGAATCCGACCTACCCGCGAGCAGAGAGTCGGCCGCGCAGACACGGATAATTCGCGGAATCTTTCCTTGAGATCATGCCATGAACATGAGAGCCGGTACAAGGGTGTTCTTCAAGTGAGCCACTGGATACGTCGATAACCAAGGCTCCGTCACGGACTGCCTGTCCGGCGACTCCGCCTATTGAGCCGAAACGGCAGTTGTTCAGGGCCGTTTAACCCCTGTCCGAGTGAGCTGGTGGGGTACGGACGTCAGTTGTCCCGGTCGGAACAAGTGGCCCTCCGGCCGCGTGCGGTGGCGGAAAGAGATGCACTCCCAGCCCCTGAGCGTGGGGACCGGTGTTCGTCATGTGGTTTCGTACACCAGGTCGCGCAGGAGCTCACTCGCCCCGGCTGCGATCGGTCCGGCCATGGCGTCCCGGTACAACCGAGCTGCCACGGCGTCGGCGGCATACCCCCGTGCGCCGTGGAACTGCAGGCACGTCTGCGCCGCTGTGACGGCCAGTTCGGTCGCCCGGAGTTTGAGGACGGAGGCGGTGCGGGTGTCGAGCCGGCCGTTGGCCTGCAGCCAGGCCGCACGGTAGCCGTAGTGGCGGACCAGTTCGTACGAACTCTCCAGGTCCGCGATGCGGTGCCGTACGGCTTGGTGGGTACCCAGTGGCACTCCTTTGACCCGGTGTTCGCGCACGAAGGCATGGAGGAGGTCGAGGCAGTGGCGGACACCACCCACGGCGAGCATCCCGGCCACCAGGCGTTCGAAGTCCAGAGCGTGTACGAGGTGCTGCAGCGCCCGGTCGCGTCGGCCGACGAGCCGGTCAGCGGGGACATCCACGTCCGTGAAGCGCACCCGGCTGACGTCTGCGCTGTGCCATCCCAGCATCGGCTCCGGGTGTCGGCTCACGCCAGGGGTGCCCGCGTCGATCACCAGCAGACTTGCCCCGGTCAGACCGTTGCTGCGCTGCGCCGTGCGGGTCGTTGCCAACGTGACGAGGAAGTCGGCCCGGGAGCCGTTCGCCACGTAGAGCTTTTCGCCCGTGACGCGGTAGCCGTTCTCCGTGGGATCCGCCCGGGTGCTCAGCTCGCGCAGATCCGAACCGGCCTCGGACTCGGTGAGGGCCAAGGCCGCGATCAGCCGACCCTGCCGAACGCCGGGCAGGTACCGTTGCCGCTGGGCCTCGCTGCCGAACAGGTGGAGATAGGACGCCGCCATATAGGCGTGCACGGCCACGGACGCGCGAATGCCACCGTAACCGAGTCCCCCCAGTTCCTCCAGGAAGATCGCGCTGCGCAGGAAGCCGGGACCGGAATGCTCCAACGACAGCAGGCCGGCCTCGCCCAGACTCCGCCAGCCGCTTCGGGAAATGCCCCGCTCGCTCTCCCAGTCATCGGCGTGCGGGCGCACCAGGCCGTCCAGCAGACCACGTATGTGTGCACGAAAACCGTCGTGGTCGGCGGCGAGAAAGCCGACGTGGCCGGGATCGCTCAGGTCAATGTGTCTCACTTGATCGAGACGACGGTATGCGCAGGCAGGATGTCGGTGATCTTCATCGGGATCTTGAAGACGGCCCGCGGTGTGCCGGCTGCGGCCCATGTCTCGGCGAAGGCCAGAAGGTCCTCGTCGACGAACACCGTCAGGTTCTCCTTGTGTCCCAGCGGCGGCACCCCGCCGATGGCGTATCCGGTCACGGTCTTGACGAAGTCGGCGTCTGCCTTGGCGATGTCGCTGCCCAGAGCAGCGGCGACGGCCTTCTCGTTGACCCGGTTGGGACCGCTGGCCAGAACGAGTACCGGCTCTCCGGTGGCGACGCCACGGAACACCAGCGATTTGACGATCTGGGCCTTCTCGCACCCCAGAGCCAGGGCCGCGTCGTCGGCCGTGTGCGTCGACTCCGGGAGTTCGACGACGGTCAGTTCGAGACCGCGCTGGTGAAGAACGTCCTGGAACTGACGGGCACGCTTGCTGAGGCTCATGACGGTGACACTCCGGATGGGTGATGAATGGTCAAGAGGGCCCGACGGTCGACCTTTCCGGTAGCCGTGAGGGGTAGTGAGCTGCACAGGTGTACGGCCGACGGAATCATGTAGTCGGGCAGTCGCACGCTCAGCCTTTCACGCACTGCTGAGGGGGTGCAATGGGGCACCGCGGGCACGACGAAGGCCACCAGTACCTTCCCGCCGGAGAGGGTCTCCGTCACCGTGACATAACTCTGCTTGACCGTCGGATCCTGGTCGAGGTGGTGAAAGATCTCGCCGATCTCGACCCGGAAGCCGTTGACCTTGACCTGGTGGTCGAGCCGCCCCTGGAACACCACGTTGCCGTCCTCGAGGAGATAGCCCCGGTCGCCCGTCCGGTAGATCCTCTCGCGGGAGCCGTCGATATCGCATACGACGAACGGGTCACCCGTATCAGCGACGTGGTCCAGGTATCCGGGGGAGAGTCCGGGTCCCGCGAGCCACACTTCGCCGATCTCACCGGGGGCGCACAGCCGCTTGTCGTCGACCACGTACATCCGAGTGTTCTGAATGGGCTGTCCGATGGGCAGTGCAGAGCCGGCCGGGGGTAGTTGGCTGACCGGATAGCAGGTGGCGAAGGTAGTGCATTCGGTCGGGCCGTACACGCTGACGAGTCGGTCCGGTCCGTAGTGGGCCAGTGCCTTGCGGATGTGAGTGATCGAATGCGCCTCACCCCCGGTCAGGATCGTCCGCACGCCGGACAGGGCGTCCGGGGCCTCGTCCACCACGGTGTTGAACAGCGCCGTGGTCAGGAAGACCACCGTGACGCCCTGTTCGGTCAGCACCCGCCGGAGTTCGGAGAGACGGATGAACGACGCCGGATACAGGACACATGTGCCCCCGTGGAGCAGCGATCCCCAGATCTCGAAGGTCGCCGCGTCGAACGAGACCGGAGACGCCTGCAGCACCACACTGTCTTCGTCGAGACTGGCGTAGCGCGCACCGAAGACCAGCCGGGCCACACTGCGATGACGGATCGGCACCCCCTTGGGACGTCCCGTCGAGCCCGAAGTGAAGTTGATGTACGCGATGTCGTCCGGACCGGCACGCGTATCGGGGTTCCCGTGCGGGAGGAGCGTTTCCTGTCCCACGTCCGCGGAGATGACCCGCTGGTCCGGCAAACGGTCTGCGAGTGCCGTGACCCGGTCGCCGAGGACCAGGCGACATCCGGCATCGCGGAAGACGGTGCGCAGGCGTTCGTCGGGCCAGGAGGCGTCGACCGGCAGATAGGCGGCCCCGCACTTCAGCACCGCCAGCAACGCACCGATCAACTCGGGAGAACGCTCGATGCACACGCCAATGGTCTCGCCTGGTTCGGCACCCGCCTTGAGCAATCGGGCCGCCACCACGTTGGCGAGCCCGTTGAGCGACCGATACGTCAGACGCCGGTCGCGGTGTACGACGGCCACCGCGTCCGCGTGGCGTTCGGCGCACGTCTCGAAGAGGTCCTTGAGACTGTCGTGGCTCGGGTACGGCTGGGCCGTCCGGTTGATCCTTCGGTGGATCGACAGGGCCTTCTCATCGCAACTGATCCTGTCCACCAGGTGCTCCCAGCCGTGAGTTGAGGACATCGAGCAGGTGAGGGCGGTGTGTGAGGGGGAAGAAGTGCCCACCCGGCATTCCGATCAGCTCGCAGCCGTGACGGCCGAACGAACTCCAACGGGCCATGTCTGCCAGGCCGTCGGCCGGGTCGTCCCGTCCGTACATCGCGGTGATCGGCACCTCCACTCCGACGTCGCACCGGCCGCCCCACGTCTCGGCGAGCCGGATCTCGCTGCGTATCGTCGGCAGCATCAGCCTCATCAGCCGCTCGTCGTCGAGGAGTTCCGGTGGGACACCTCCCAGCCGCAGCAGTGCTTCGCGGAAGTCGCGGTCCGGCAGATCGTGCATGTAGGGGCGGGCCTGCGGGGCGTCCGGGCTACGGCAGGCGGAGACGAACAGTCTGCGGGTCCGGCGGGGATGTGCGGCGTCGGCGAGACGAGCCAGTTCATAGGCCAGTCGCCCGCCGAAGCTGTGACCGTAGAGGGCGTGGGGCCGCTCCAGATAGGGCGACAGTGCGGTGAAGGCGTCCTTGAGCAGCAACCCCCAGTCTTCATAGAGGGGTTCCTTGATTCGAGGACCCCGTCCGGGCAGCCGGACGGCGAGTACCTCGATCCCGTCGGCCAGACCGCCTGCCCATGACCGGAAGATGTCTGGACTGCCACCGGCCCACGGGAAACAGATCAGCGTGATGTACGGGTCATGAGACGGACGTTGGCACGTCAGGACCCAAAGGGAGTCGTCAGGCCGCACGGTGGTCTCTAGGGACCGGCGAGCGGCGCCGACCGGCGCCTGTTGCGCTCGATTTGTGAGGCAAGGGCTCGGATGCTGCTGTCGGCGAACAGGTCGTCGGGCGGCAGCGCGTCCTCACCGAACGCCTCATCGACCCGCGCGATCAGCTTCATCGCGCTCAGCGACGTACCGCCGGCCTCGAAGAAGTCGTCCTGCACGGTGGCGACGTTCAAGCCCAGTGCCTGGCATTCACTGATGAGCCATTGTTCGACATGTTGCTCGTCCACTGTCTCGGACATGGTCCTTCCTCCTATCGCACCGGGAAGCGGTAGCCGTTGACGGTGTGGTCGACGACGTTGTTGTGCCGGAACCTGTCCTCACCGGACACCAGGACGGTGCCGTATCGATCGAGGCTGGCGGCCCCACCGAATTCCTCCAGGGCGTCGGAATACGGGTACACCTGCACCTGCGTCGGCACATAGCGGGCGGCGAAGCCCAGACGCATCCGGTCGGTCGCGCCGTTGTGCGGGTGGGAGGCGTGCATCAACGTCGACCAGAAGATGATGAACTGGCCCTGCCGCATGACCTGGGAGACCGCCTTTGACTCATCAGGAGACCAGTCCGGGTCCCTTTGCAGCTGCCGGTAGTCGTATCCGAAGAAGCCCCGCCGGATGCCGTTCTTCTCCACGTTGTTGATGGAGTCCGGGTCGTACGTCATGACCTTTGATTCGTCGTAATTCATGGTCCTGTGCGAACCGGGAATGAATTGCAGGCATCCGTTGTCGCGACTTGCTTCGGTGAAGGCCGACCAGACAGTGATCGTGCCGCCGAAATCCGAGTCCTCCGGCCAGACGATCTGCGGGTGCTTGGAGCCGGCCACGTTCGAGAAATTGTCCGCCTGGTGCCAGTCCGTCCCTTCGTCTCCGGGGTACTTGGGAAAGAACTCGGTGCGCCAGCAGAGTACGTCGGGACCGATCAGGCTCGCCACCCGGTGGACGATCTCGGGTCGGGTGATGTGCTCTGCAAGGAAGTCGACGTCCAGGTGGCGGTCGTAGTTGGCCAGGTTGGTGCTGCCCGAGGCGGCCTGCTTCTGGCTGTAGATGGAGGTCTTGGTGTCAATCAGTTTGGGCCGGATCCGGCGGAGGTTCTGCTCCATGTCGTCCTCGGGGTAGAGGTCGAACGGCCCGATAAACCCGTCCCGGTGAAACTGCTCGATTTCCTGAGCGCTCAGCGCAAAATCAACGGACTGCTGTTTCATGTGTGGCCTTCCTTCAGATATCTGTCACCTGCGGCCGGAGCCGGACCGAGGGAAAACGGTGTCACATACGTGGCCCGCAGCGTTCCGGCGTGTCAGCACGCCATGGGGCAGGGTCGGCATGTTCATGCCGCGTCCGGTGAACTACCCGGCCTCGCCGTCCACGTACTGGTTGGCAGGACGGACCACTCCATAGTGGTCACGCAGCGTCTTTCCCGAGTACTCGGTGCGGAAGAGGCCTCGGGCCTGCAGGATCGGCACCACATGGTCGACGAAGCTCTCCAGGCCCGAGGGCAGCACCGGCGGCATGATGTTGAAGCCGTCGGCGGCGGCGTTCTCGAACCAGTGCTGCATAGCGTCCGCCACCTGCTCAGGTGTGCCCGCCAAGGTGTGGTGACCGCGGCCCGCCCCCAGCCGACCGATGAGCTGGCGTACCGTCAGTCGCTCACGGCGGGCAAGGCCGACGACCAGCGCATAGCGTCCCTGTCCTCCCTCGATGCGCCGGTCAGTGGTAATGCTGGCGGGCAGCTCCTCGTCCAGGTGCAGCTCGTCGGCGGGCACCTGCAGGATGTTGACCAACTGCTTGATGGCGTACTCAGGCTTGATCAGGCGTGCGAGCTGGGCGTCGGCCTCCTCGGCTTCGGCCTGCGTCGAGCCGATCGTCGGCACGATGCCGGGCAGGATCTTGACGGTCTCCGGATCGCGGCCGAAATGGGCAGCCCGCTTCTTCAAGTCGGCGTAAAAAGCTTGGGCCTCGTCCAGGGACTGTTGCACGGTGAACACGGCGTCCGCATGGCGGGCCGCGAAGTCCCGGCCGTCTTCGGACGACCCGGCCTGGACCAGGAGCGGGTAGCCCTGCGGACTGCGCGCGACGTCCAGTGCCCCGGCGACATTGAAGTACGTTCCGACGTGTGCCGGGGCGTGGAGCCGACTGTTGTCACCCCAGACTCCCGCCTCTTTGTCGCCGAGTATCGCGTTGTCCTCCCAGCTGTCCCACAGCTTTCGGGACAGCTCCACGAACTCGTCGGCGCGGGCATACCGGTCCCTGTGCCCGGGGAGCTCGTCCAGCCCGAAGTTGCGGGCTGCTATCAGGGTGGCCGTCGTCACGATGTTCCAGCCGACCCGGCCACCGCTGACATGGTCGACGGAGGCGAACCGTCGAGCCAGGTTGAAGGGTTCGTTATAGGTCGTGGAGGCTGTGGCGATCAGGCCGATGTGCTCGGTCGCACCGGCCAGCACGGTCAGCAGTACGGTCGGTTCCAGGGCGGCGGCCGGCTGGCGGCTGATGTCCCCCCACAGTCCGGGATGGTCGGCAAGGAACAGGGAGTCCAGTTTGCCGCGCTCCGCCACCCGGGCCAGGTGTCGGAAGTGCTCGACATCGGTGTTGGCCAGCGGGTCGCTCTCCGGAAGCCGCCAAGCCGACTGGTGATGTCCAACGCTGGTCAAAAACGCATTGAGGTGCATTTCCCGGGTCATCGGATTCCCTTCTTGTCTCTTGCCCACAGCGTTGAAAGCGCGAGTAGGCCACGGGACCGGCGCCGCAGCGCATCCCCATGCCAAGTCGGTCAGCTACTGGATGTCGAACACGGGCCGTAGCGCGAGGAGTTCCGTGCGGTAATCCTCGGACTCGAACAGGTCCCAGGACCGCGCGTGCCGAACGGTGTATTTCTCGTGTACTGCGCGCAGCCGCAGCAGCTTCTCCAGCAGCGACAGGGCCAACTGCTCGGTCTCCAGCTCATTCTGGTGCGCCGAAATAGTAAGAGCAACGCAGACCCCCTCGATGAGCTTCTCCAGGGTCCACGCCGGGTAGAGCATGCTGCACCGGGAATGCGCACCGAACCGGAACGCTTCGCGTAGGTACCAGTTGCGCACCGTCGCGATCCGGTGGGCGCGGGAATCCTCGAACAGCGCAGCGCTGCAGGCGAGTTGCCGTTGCGCCTTCTTGAGGATGCGGCGGGAGTACAAGGTGTCGATCCGCAGCCTACTGCTCGCTGCCCGGGGGATTCCTGGCAACACGCGCTCTCGTTGCACCGCAGAACTGAGGTGCCGGCAGACAGTCTCGATGGCTGTCCCCTCGGCACAGGGGTGCGTTTCCGCCGCCGTCGCGTAATCGTGCAGGATCCGGCAGAGATAGTATTCCGGGAACCTTCCGATCTCCCAGCCGTACTCGGGCAGCCATTGTGCGAGGTCGTCCAGTGACGTGATCGCGGGATGCCCGGCCGCGTACCGGAAGGTGTTGATGATGTTGGCCTGGAGATCCGACCTTGGTTCGGGCCACTCCGGCTCGCCGGTGAGGAAATCGTCGGGACCCAATTCCCGGGCGCTCTTCAGCAGTTCTGCTGCCACCTGCCGCACAGCCGGCTGGGCCACGTCGAAGTCCAGGGAGAAGTGGTCCGCCAGGGTCGGGGTCACGTCGAAGTACGCATCCGGGCTGGGGTAGACGCATACGTACCCGGCATCGCTCTCCACCGTGCCATCGGTCAGGGCCAGCCGTGCGGCAAGGGCCTCGGCGATGGTCTCGTGCGCCTCAGCGGTCGGGTGGCAGTAGTCCACGAAGTCGGCGGGACTCAGCAGCTCGGCCAGGTCGACGACCTCGACGTTCGACCGCGCCGAAGCAGCTGCTATCCGCCGCCGGTACTCATTCTTTATGCGATAGAGATTGATGTCGCGCTCCGCAGCGCGCGCCGCATAGCTGTGCGCCTGGTCCTGCTGTCCTCTTGTCTCCAGCACCCGGCTCAGGTTGTATGCGGCGACCGCGCCGGACGCGCCCTCGGTCTCGGCCAGCTTCTTCAGTATGGCCACGGGTTCTTCATCGTCGTTCTGCTGATGTAACAGAACGGCAAGGTTATTCAGTGCGATCGCCGGGACGCGGCCCTCCCCACAGGCCAACTGGCGGTATTTTTCGGCGGCTTCCGCCAAGGCTCCGTTCTCATGCAGACGCAGGGCATCGATCAACGTATGGAGCGGCATGGTGTGACCGGTGAGTCCGTCGGCCAGCCGCGCCGGCAGCCCCACAATCTTGTAGTAGGGGGCATTGCTCCCCATCATGGCTGCCGGAAACCCCGTGTTGGCGATCGGGTTGATCAGCACGACGCGGGTCCCGCGACGGCGCGCCTCCCGCGCGATCGACTCCACATTCCTCTGGAAGTCCTCCGGCGAGGTCGCCACGGTGAGGCGTTCATCCCTGTCGTCGAACTCCCCCAGGTTCCTCTGCCGGATGCGGACGACCGGCCGTTCGCGCGGGGAGCGTGGCAGAAACCGATCGCGGTCACGCCAGCTGCGGTACGCCCCCTTGTAACGCGACTGGGCACCATCGGAATTTCCGAGGTACACGATGACCACGTCCCAGCCCCGACGTGACATTTTCCGCCGGAAGTACCGTGCCGCATCAGCGCTCGTGAAACCCGGAACGGCATGGTTCTCGACCCGGTGGACCCCTTTAAACATCGTATGCAGTACGGATGGGTAAACCACCTGTGGAGCACCGATACCCGCACTGCATGAATCACCGAGGACAAGTATTCGCACGGGGATATCCCTCCTGCTCACGAAGGTGAGTACGGGGTGCCACGCGAGGAGTGCGGCCGCCGGACTACTTCTGCGACCGCCGGGACAGCCAGGACTTGGGACTCAATCGCGTCGACCGGGATGTCACGGAGTGATCCGTGGAGGTGCTCATGGCAGTGGCCAGTACGACGCGCAGGGCCTCGGCGGCGGTGGCACTGGCCATGGACGGGCGCCGGTCCCGGTCGGCCGCCTGGGCCGGGGTGAACGGTATGTGCACGAACCCGCCCCGGATGTCCGGGAACTCGGTAGCGATGAGATGGGCGAGGCCGAAGGCGATGTGGTTGCACAGAAAGGTGCCGGCCGTGTGGGAAACCGATGCAGGTATTCCTGCTTTCAGCAGGGCCTTGGTACAAGCCTTGACCGGCAACGAAGAGAAGTAGGCTGCGGGCCCGTCAGGGACGATCGCCTCGTCGATGGGTTGATTGCCCTTGTTGTCCGCGCCCTCGGCATCGTTGAGATTGATCGCGACGCGCTCGACGGTGATGTCCGGACGACTGCCCCCCTGGCCCGTCGAGACGACCAACTCTGGCTTGACCCGGAGGATTTCCTTGCGCAGTTCGGCTATGGAATCCCCGAATGCACAGGGCAGTTGGACCACTTCCAACTCCAGATTATCCGGCGGGGATTCAGCTACGAGTCGACATGCCTCCCACGCGGAGTTCAGATAATTTCGACCGAAAGGTTCGACGGCGGTCAGCAGAGCGCGTGAAACGGTAGCCTCCGGGGTGTGAGGACAGCAAAGCTGTCAGACGTGTCGGCCTGTTGAAGAGAACGAAAGGGTTCGGCGTGGCTGCCTTACGTCGCGTGCCGTAGGCCACGTACGGAGGGGATGGCGAGGGGACAAAGCGTGAGGGCGATCCACAGGAATCCGCCGACCAGCGCGACACGGGAAGCCCCGAAAGCACTCGCCATGGGGGCAGCTGAGAGCTGCCCCGCCGGGACGGCGATGAAGGACCCGAGATTGTCGTACGACGAGATCCGGGAAAGCATGTTCTGCGGGATGTTCTCTTGGAGCGTGGTTTCCCAGGCGATGCTGTACAGTCCGAAACTCAGCCCCGCGATGAACGCGGTGGCAGCGAGCCAGTACGCATTCGCCACGAGCCCCAGAGCGATCAGGGGAAGGCCCACCAGGCTCGCACACAGCTGTGCCACGGGCAGCAGACGCCTCAGGGTGATCCGGTACATCACCACCGCGATGAGCAGTACGCCGACCGCCCTGACGCTGAGCACCATGCCCCAGGACGTCTCGCCGATCCGCTCCTTCGCGATCAGCGGTCCAAGGACCGTCCAGATGCCGACCTGAATGTAGTTCGCGACGCCGAACGAAGCGACGATCGTCCAGACCCAGGTCCTGGACCTGAATTCCGTCCAGCCCTCTCGCAGGGCAACGAAGGCGCTGGCCTTACGAGGCGGCGTCTTACCCGTCACGGTGAGGCGGAACATACAGAGCGCGGCGACGAAATAGGTGGCGGCGTCGACGGCAATGGCCCAACCGCCGTTCGTGGTCACCACAATGGCGGCCGCGACTGTCGGCCCCAGTACCTTTGCAGCATTCTTGGCCGATCCCAGAACCGAATTCGCGCGCTGAATCTGCGGCTTGGGGACTATGTCCGGGACGATTCCGCGCAGAGCCGGGTTCGTAAAGGCTGCCATCGTTCCATTGACGGCTTCCAGTAGGATCAGCGAACCGAGATGGTAGTACCCGGAGATCAACAGGAATGCGACAACGGCCTGCGTCAGGCCGGCACCGAGGTTCGACAGCAGGAGTACCAGTCGCCGCGAGAACCGGTCGCCGACCACACCGCCGGCCAGCGTGAACACTATGAGTGGGATGGTATTGGCAGTGAGCACTGCACCCATGTCGCCGGCACTGTTCGACGCGTTGAGTACCGCGAGGGACAGTGCCACCGGAGTCATCGCACTACCGAGTAACGAGACAAGCCGTCCTGTGAAGAACCATCGGAATGCCGGCAGATGGAAGGGACTGGCGACACCCACCCCCTGGTCCGGATCGTCAGCTGTGGCTTCGGTTTTCAGACTCATTCCCTCATCCTGCTTGACACGTACGGAACCCGGCGAAGAGACATCAGAGACTACAACAGCAATTGCCCATGCTTGCAGAGCAGTTGATGGCATGTCCACTCACGAAGAGGGGGTCCCTCACCTTCCCTGAGAATTCGTCCGGGACGAGACTGCACGCACGACGAGCGTTCGAGATGCTGCCCGTAATTCCCTGACACGGACGGGCCCGGCTCCTGCCGGGCCCGTCCGCCGGCTCATTCTCAGTGGTCGTAGCTCATGGGGCACCTCCTCCTTTGTCGGTCGGCTGGTTGATCACGGGCACGCCGTCCCTCCCGCAGCTCAATGGAGGACGGGGAAGGCAACGACTCGCAGACCGTCACAGGCCTGCGGGTCCGCGCCCATGAAGACTGAGTGGTGTGCCGTCACTGACGGAAGGTCACCGGCAGGGTGTCCAGGCTCCGCACCGTTGCCGTACGTCGGCGTACCGGTGCGCCGGCCGGCCTGAGCGGCGCGGCGGCGTCGAGGAGACCGATCACCAGCTGCTTCACCGCCAGCTGGCCGAATATCGTCCCGAGGCAGGCGTGCGGCCCCCAGCCGAATCCCAGATGCGGGTTGGGAGACCGGTCCAGGACGAGTTCGTCCGGGCGCGGAAACTGCTCCGGGTCCCGGTTGGCGGCTGCCATCAGCGTCAGCACCGTCTGGCCGGGCTCGATCACCGTGTCGCCGATCGTGGTCCGCCTGGTCGCCACGCGGCTCGTGCCCTGCGCCGGCCCGTCGAAGCGGATCAGCTCATCCACGCCGGTGTCGAGCAGGCGCTCGTCACGCAACTGCTCCAGCGCTTCGGGGTGCTGAAGAAGTGTGAGTGCCACATTGCCCGCGGTGGCATACACCGTGCCGAAGCTCGCATTGAACGTGACACTGGTGGTGTTCCGGATGTAGTGCTCCGGGACCCGCGCCTTCGCCGCGTTCTTCCGTACGTCGTGCAGTGTGCCCGGCCGGTCGTTGGTCTCGAACCAGGAGTCGACCAAGGCGTTGAACTTCTTCCGAGCCTGGTCCCCGGTCTCGATCACGCTGGGCAGCAGGCCGTAGTCCATCCGTCGCGCGAGCGCGTCCGATATCTGGACATAGGGACCCAGCTCCGGCTCTTCCACGCCCAGGAGTTCTGCGGTGAGCGTCAGCGAGACCGGTGCGGCGACCTCGGCCATCCAGTTGAACTCCGCCCGGCCGGACATGCGGTCGAAGATGTCCGCGATCTGTCGGCGGGCCCTTCGGCCGATGCCGTCGAGATCCTGTGCCCGCAGGGAGTTGATGAACAGGCCCCGCAACGAGGTCTGGGCCGGTGGGTCCAGGGACTGCACACTCTGCCGGAACTCCGGTACGTCCTCGCCCACCCGGCGCCTGTCCCGGGCGAAGAGTCCGTGGTCCCGCAGAACGTCACGGCAGTCGCGATAGCGGGTCAGAACCCATGACGCCAACTGCTCGTGCCAGAAGACGGGAGTCTGCTCCCGCAGACGGGCGTACAGGGCGTAAGGGGACGTGAGTGTGTCGGGGTCGAGTGGGTCATAGCGAATCGCGGGTGCGGCAGCAGCTTCCAGTGGGGAATTCATGTCTGCGCCGCCTCTAACGGGGCATTCTCATGGATTCTTTCCACGGCGGCCACCACGGCGTCGATCGCACGCTGGCACTCGGCCACGGATCGTCCTTTCACCGCCGCACAGCCGACGCCCAGGGTTGAAGCCTCCGCCATGTTCCGCATTGCGCTCCCCCGTTCGAGCCGCATGATCACTTTGTCCACTCCCGGAATTTTCATGATTTCTTCGGCTTCGACGTTGTTCAGCTTGCCGGGAGCCGTGGGAAGTATGGTCCATCCATGGGTCAGCTCAGTTTCTTCCGCCCATCGCGGTATGGGATCCCCGGTGATGACGCGCGCGCTCGCCTCATAGATGTCCACACCTATCACGCGTTGCGTCATCTCGCCCACGATCCCGCCGCCCGGGCGGCAGGCGAGTTCGCTGGCCACAAACGTTCCCGGTTCGCCGAACGCTTCGAGGTGGAACACGCCCGTGGTCAGCCCGAGTGCATGGAGCGCACGCAAGGTGAGGTCGGCGGCCGAATCGTAGACGTCAGGATTGAGTGCCGGAGTCAGGGCTATCGAGCGAATGGGTTTGCCATATTTCGTGCACAGTAGCGGTTCACTGTATCTGGAGACCATGAAGGCCGACAGCTTTCCGTTCTCCACAATTCCATCGAAATGCCACTCGCGACCTTCGACGAACTGTTCGACCATGGCTCGGCCCCCGTCAATGGAATCGGCCGCCGTCACGAACTCGTCCAGTTCCCGTACGACCTTCACCGACTTGCTCGCGCCCTCGGCAAGCGGCTTCACGACGAGCGGGAACCGGAGGTCGCTTTCGGCCAGCCAGCTCTCTGCTTCGGCTTCCGACGCGAGGCTGTTGCACAGGACGCGCCATGATGCCGTGGGTATCCCCGCCGCATTCCACTTCTTCTTCTGCACCCCCTTGTCCCGGCAGGCGAGCGCCTGGGCCGGGGTGAGGGACCGGGCGCCGGCCAGCTGTCCCAGGACCGCCGCGGCGACGACGGCCCACTCGGTCGTCGTGACCACCGCACCAATCGGGTTCATCGGCTCCAGATGGTGGACAGCAGACCACAGCGACTCAACCTTGCGGTACGAGTCCACCGCACAGATGCGTTCCACCTGATCGGCGAGGACCGCCACTCGCTCCCGGTGGCCCGGCTCGTACAGCAGGGTGATCTCGTGTCCGTCGGCACGCAGTCCACGTACGATCTCTGCCCGCGGCCCCACGAGTACGACATGCATGATTCTCCTCCGATACGCATGCTGGACTCAGTTCGTACTGGTACCGGGAATTTCGACGTCGACGAGCAATTCGTCGCGCAAGCGAACCCATTTGCCCTGATCGCTCGCATATAGTTCTTCCCGGTACCACGCCTTGACTCTTGAAACTTGGCCTCTCGATCTCCGGTAACGCGGCAGATCACCCCAGTAATAGAGGTGCCCTCCTGGCGCCTTCAGCCAGTGCAGCGCTCTGGGCAACGGGCTTTTGGGTTTCCCGCAGTTCACTGCGGCCAGCAGGTTCCGGATGTAGTTTATGTGCCGAGTCGCACGGTGCTCGTCCCAGCCCCTCGTTCCGAACAGGGTCTTGGCCCGCTCGATATCGTCGCCGTATGGGCGCGCCCGGATGAGGGCATCCCGTATGTCGGAGTCTTCGACGCCCCCGAGGGGGAAAGTAACCAATGGTTCGGGGATCAGCGCGCTCCCGGCGGCGCGAGCGTACTCACGATCATGTGGGCTCATGAAGTCGTTGTAAAGTCCGTAGGTCTCGCCATCGCTGGTTTCCACTGACCACAGGATTCTGGCGGAAAACGGCGTGTCCCACCATCCCAGAATGTTCGGGCGCCAGGCCCATCCTGCCAGCACCATGGCCATGAGGGCCACACTGAGCAGCCAAGCCCACACGCCGAAATGGATCGGATCGCCGGTGTGCGAAACAGAGAGGGCCGCGGCGGCCAGCACGGCGCCGGTCACGATGTTCTCCCAGAACAGCAGGCCCGATGTCAGCGCGACAACGCAATTGAACGTGATGGCACCGACGACGGCGAAGATGAAGAACCAGAGATTCGCGAAGGCCAGCAGCCCCGCCAACTCGATGAACATGGTTGCCGAATTGAGCGATGCCGCAGCGGGACGCAGCACGCCGACAATCCGTGCGGCTGTCCGGGCCGGCACGAAACGCGCCCACCCCCAGGAGTAGGAGGTGGCCACCAGAAGGTCGGTCCTGTTGTCCAGCATCCACGACCAGGGAAAACGCCCCAATGTCGCCTTGCTCCAGGCAGCCGTGACGTAATGGCTCAGGTACACGCTGCCCAGGAGCACCGCCAACGTCGTATTGCGCGGGGCTGTGGACGGTACCCGCAGCGCGTGCATCACGCCGACGACGAGCGAGTGGCAGAAGGCGGCTTTCACAAGACGGATGCAGACGTTCGAGTGATGTGTCCAGCCGCCCAGACGGCCACACACCAGTACCACTGCGACCAGGGCCAGGCTCGGCCAACGCAGCGCGGCCACGCCGGCGATGAAAACCACCAGCCTGTCGGCACGTTGCCAACCGATGCCCATGGCCGCGTCGTAGTCCAGGGTCAGGTACTTCCACAGGACGAGGGCCAGCGCAACGGTCGGCACCAGCGCCAGGCCCCCACTCGGTGCGCCTCCGACGACTGACGCCACCGCACTGAGGGCGGCGACGACGGCGCCCGCCGGGAGCGCTTTCCGTGGCTGGAACGCCGCCTCCGGGTACGCCCCGTTGAGCGCCTCGGCGGGATAGCGTCCGGCGCCCAACCGTATGGCGCACCAAGCAGTCACCGGCGAGACCAACCAGCGGTACAGGACGAGGGTCAGTGCGAGTTCGGCAGCGGTCGGCACCGCATCAGACGGTGGCATCGTGGTCCAAGCGTCCGCGGCGGTCATGACCGTCGTGCGATCGGGTCAGCGGAGACATTGCACATGTGCCTTTCTGATATGCCCTATGTGCGTGGTCGAGCGCTCCTGGGCTCCCGGTGTCACCTGCGCGCGGCTGTCTCTGCCGTGAGGTCGGGACCGGCGAAGTCATCCGTCTGAGGCCTCCCGTCACGGTGATCGAGCCGTCCGAGGGACGGCGCCGTCATCACCGCGGTGACGAGCGCGACGATGCCCGGCACCGTGAACAGCGCGGGCGAGACGATGCCGGCTCGTCAGTGCTCAAAGGCATCTCCCGCATCGCGGAGTTGCCCGTGCCGGTGATCAGCACGCGCTGGTCGGTGTAGCCGACCCGATCGGCCGACACCGTCGCACAGGGGTGCAGTCCGGCCGCGCTTGCGTCCAGCACCAGGTGTTCCGTCGTACGGCGTGCCATGGCCATTTCGCCGCGCTGTCGGTGCGTTCGTCGGGAGATGCGGTGGGCAAGGATGTCGCGTGCACTGCGCGCCATGCCGTCGGATGCACGCGGCGCCTCATCGGCGGATCAGGTAACTGCCCGTTTGCGGCCGGACATCCCGGTGCAAGGGATCACGTACCGCCCGGCACAGCAGGCCGACCGGCGTCAGCACGAGGTAGTAGAAGAGGAACAGGGCGGCTCTGCACATGTGGGCATCTCCGGGAGCCTGATCGGCGGCTGTCGAGGTCAGTCGAGTGGAATGTCGGTGCGCCAGTCGCCGTCCTCGCGCCATGCGGGCTGGTCCTCCTTGCGCAGGAGGAAGCCTCCGATGGCGAGCATGTCGATGTCCGTCCGCATGAAACATGTGACGGCATCGGCCGGCGTGTTCACGATCGGTTCGCCACGCACATTGAACGACGTGTTGACCAGCACCGGACATCCGGTGCGTTCCTTGAAAGCAGCCAGGAGGCGGTAGTAGGCGGGATTGTCCTCTTCGGTGACCGTCTGGATCCTCGCCGACATGTCGACATGGGTGACGGCGGGCAGGAGGGATCGCTGGATCTTCAGCAGCTCCAGACCTGAGATCTCCTCGGGTACCGGGCCCTCCACTCGCTTGCTGTGCGCGATGTCGGCGACCAGCAGCATGTAGGGACTCTCCTGATTGAGCAGGAAGTATTCGCGTGCATCCGGCGCGAGGACCGACGGCGCGAAGGGACGGAAGGACTCCCGGAACTTGATCTTGAGGTTCATCGTCGACTGCATCTCGGAATCGCGCGGATCGCCCAGGATCGACCGGTTGCCCAAAGCGCGGGGGCCGAACTCCATCCGCCCTTGGAACCACCCGACGACCTTTCCGCCGTCGAGCGCCGCCACAACCTCCCGGACCAGGACGTCGGGCTCGGGTCGGGAGTACGGCAGCCCCTGGTCGTCGAGGTAGGCCTGGATCGCCTCATCGTCATAGGCGGGCCCGAGGAGAGCACCCGCCATCCCGTCGCGTCCGGTGGCCAGGTGCGCGCGAGGGGCACCGCGCTCCATCGCGACCGAGAGGGCCGCGCCCAACGCACCCCCCGCGTCTCCCGCGGCCGGCTGCACCCAGATCTCGTCGAAGACCTTCTGCTCTGCGAGCTTCCCGTTGGCGACGCAGTTCAGTGCGACTCCGCCGGCCAGGCACAGCCGCCGCTCCCCCGTGAGCCTGCGCACTGTCCGTGCCAGCAGGAGGACGACCTCTTCGGTGACCTGCTGCACAGATGCGGCCAGATCGAACTCCCGGTCCGTGAGCGGGCCTTCCGGACTGCGCCGGGGCCCTCCGAAGAGCGTTTCGAAGCGGCGGCCGGTCATCACGTGACCGTGCAGGTAGGCGAAGTAGCGCATGTTCAACCGGAAGGAGCCGTCCGGCTTGATGTCGATGAGTTCTCTGCGGATCACATCGGCGAAGCGTGGCCTGCCATACGGCGCCAGCCCCATCAACTTGTACTCGCCCGAGTCCACTTTGAAGCCGCAGAAATACGTAAAGGCCGAGTACAGCAAGCCCAACGAGTGCGGGAACCTGATTTCAGCCAGCTGCCGGAGTCTCGAGTGCCGGCCGTGCCAGAGCGTGGTGGTCGCCCACTCCCCCACACCGTCGATGCACAGAACCGCGGAGGACTCGTACGGACTGGGGAAGAACGCGGACGCTGCATGCGATTCGTGATGGCGTCGGCGGGAGACGGGGGGAACCGGTCCGAGGCCGAGCCCGGCCAGCTCCTGCCGCACCGTGTCGTCCGCACGTCGCTTCCACGAGAGCCACTCGGGCAGCGCTTCCCGGAACGGAACGAAGCCGTACGGGACGGCTGCGGCGAAGGTCGTCAGGACTCTCCGGAACTTCAGCCGCGAATCTTCGTAGTAGACGACAGCTGACACATCATCGAGTTTGGCTCCACTCTCCTGGAGGCAGTACCGAACGGCCTGAGCGGGAAACGAGGAGTCATGACGACGTCGGCTGAATCGCTCCTCCTGCGCGGCCGCCACGGGTGTGCCGTCCTCGACCAGAGCCGCGGCGCTGTCGTGATAGTAGGAGGAAATCCCCAGTACCAAGTCAGGCATCTCACCGTCCCTTTGGAGGCGCCAATGTAATGGCCGAGATCAGTACAGCGGATACATCGTGGCGTCGCCGTTGCCCTTCTTTTTCCTGCGCATCGACAGCTTCCTGAGAAGGCCGCCGACGATGGGTATCCTGCGAAAAATCTTGGACATGACCAGCCTTTCCGTGAGCTTACCGGGATACTCATGCTCCTGGTCAGGCCGCCAGCTCCGGGACCAAACAACTGGCGTCTGTCCAGTAATCACAGTTGCGACCCGAACCCGGCGGGATCCGATCTCTGAAATCCGGGTCTGACAATAGAACGCAGACGGTACTCAGGATGGTTTCTCATGGTCAAGGTCTACACCTGCCATGAAAACATGGCCCAGCGATCCATGCCAGCGACTGCCGATGCGCACTCAGGGAAAGCCCGATGAATTGATAAGAATTCCCCGCGCCAGGCATCCCGCGCTTTGCCGCAGGCGCCGAGCCGCGCCGACGGACGCAGAGGACCGTCGGCGCGCATGACACAGAAGGCGCATGAGACAGGAAGCGCATGAGGCCGGCAACGAGGCCAGTCCCGGGAGTGCGAACGGACGGCGCGCGTCGGGGGCGTGGTGGCGAGGCGTCCCCGCCGCTGTCGGTGCCCGCAGTCCGCCGGCGACCCCGGGGCGGCAGCCGGCGAACCAGCTGCCCACGGCTTGGTCCGGGACGCCACCCTCGGCCGCTCACGCGGTGAGCGCGAGCGCGACGGCCATCCCGTGGCGTACTCCGCGCGGATCACTCGGATCGGGCACCGCTGCCAACCGCGCGAGCAGGCCCAGCACTTCATCGGGCACGGTCTTCCACTGGGATCACGGGACGGAGAGAACTTCATGATCTCGGGAGCCGCACCTGCCGCGTTCCCGGGGCACTACCGGAGTCGGCAGACCATCACGAACCGGACGCACTGCGACTGCGCGGAAGCCCTGGGTGCGCGGCCCTGTCTGCGAAGTCAAGCCACGCCTTGGCGCACTCCCGTGCCAGGTCCGCCACTGAATCAGCCTGGTGCGGCGGCACGTTGGCAATCAATCGGTCCCATTCCCGCGCCCGAACAATATGGAGTTCCAACAACCGAAGCAGGAAACGACCGGTCTCGGTCAGCCGGAAAGAGGGGTCCTGGCAGAGGGCCTGGTACCTCGCCACGCGGTCCGCGGCGGCTCCGCCACGACGCGGCACGGCGTGCGGGCTGGACCGGAAAGTCGGCTCCGCCACGGGCGGAACGTGTCGGGGGCGAGGGTCGGACGGGCTTCCGGTCTCCGTCACCGAAACCGGCGAACTCACACTCGCGGACGTGCTTTCCTCGGGAACGTCAGGTATTGCGGGACTCGCCTTTCGCCCGGGCAGACGCCTGACCCTGCCGTCGCGGCCGATCCTCAACGTCGTCTGAGGAATTTCCTCAGACGACCGCGCCCGAACGGCGCCCACCGTTTTGGGCGACAGACCTGCGAGAGCAGCGATCCTGCGATCCGACCAGTCGGGATGGGTGCGCACGATGCGTGTGGCGGCTGCCGTGCGGTCCGCGAGGGTCAGCGGCAGTCCGTGCCCGACGTTCGCCTGAACTGCCTGTACGAACGCCTCGTCCTCATCGCCGTCGAAGAACCGGACGGCGATCGTCTCACGGCCCGTGAGTTCGGCCGCCAAGAGCCGGTGCACCCCGTCGATCACGCGCATGGTCTGACGGTGCACCAGAATGGGCGGGAGCTTGCCCTCGGATTCGGCCAGCAGGCGGGCGTGGTCGTTGTTGACTCCGTTCTGCCGCAGCGAGTCGCCCACGACGAGTGATCGTATCGGCACAGATCGCACTTTTCCCTGGTCCTCGGCCCCTGCTGTCGGGCCAAACTGATCTCCGATTTCCATGTGGTTCGAGGCGTCCATGGTTCCCCCTTCTCCATCGAGCCGCGCCGCGCCGCGCCGAGCCGAGCCGTCACGGAGTGCACACCTAAGAGATTGGGTCAACGACCTCCCGTGCCCTTTGGTTTCATTTCGACGGCATGTTGGCGGCGGGCGAATTGGACATCGCGACTCCCTGCAAGCCCCGCCGGCGGCAGCAGCGTTCGAACACTCGGTGCGAATCGGGCAGGGAGCTGCAACTGAGAAGATCGACTGTGGAAGTATTCGCCGCCACGAGTGCCAGCGTGTGATGCACCCGACAATTGAGATGTGCGGCCGGGTCCAGGGCTGACGATCGCGCTCAGGCTCTCGATTTTTCGCGTACCCGTCGAATGCTGCACCTACGAACTCGGGTGAACAAGTGGTTTCAACAATGCACAACAGCCCTCTTGCGTCACTCCAGACAGACATTACCGAGATAAGACGTTCCTGGAGAACTCTTTGGTCGAACGGCCGTTGAATCCCCTCCTCAGGAGGTTTGAGGCATGAGGCACTCACGCCCGCAGCGCCGGCCAGACCAGTGGAGGTGGCTGCACCTCAGGTCTCGTCCAGTCCCCGCCTCGTGCCGCTGCCGCGCTGCGGCTGCTCACCCCACGCGACAGGTTCTCGGGACCGGATCGGTGGAGCCCGCCGGGGGGACCTCGTCGGGCGCTGTGCTGGACGCCCACGGGGCCGGGCACCCGGCAGGCCGGCGACTCCTCGCGAGGTCCTGCACGCCGTCAGGTAACGCGGCTGGGCCTGCGCCCCCGGCCCGGTGCCGAACGGCATGGTCACGTTCGCCGCCCCGATGCGCGACCGGCTCGGTGTCGCTGATGCCGCCGTGAGCGGCACGGGAGTCACCGCACGCGTGCGCCGGGACGCAGGGGCACACACCCATGCGGTCTGCGCCGTCCGGACCTGCGCCCGCGCGATCTCGCACGACCTGGCCGCCGTGGGCTGACGCGGCCGCCCGGCTCGTCAGGTGCGGCGCTCCAGTTGCTCCGCGAATTCCAGCCACCGCTGGGCACACCCACGAGCCGCCTGTACGACCGAGGACGCGCGGTGCCCGGGCACGGCTTCCACGAACTGCTGTGTCTTGTCGCCCTGGAGGACGAGCGGAACGCTCAACATGTGGAGCAGTGCCCTGCCCGCCTCCGTCAGCCGCAGGGACGGGTCCTTGCGGAGCCTTGCCACCAGGAGACACATATCGCCGTCCCCGGGCTCCGTCTCCATCGACGTCCTCCGCGCAGGACCGCCCATGTCGGTGGCGGCCCCGGGCCCACGGAACCTGCGCGGGACAGGATCCTCACCGCGGCGCATTCGCTCCCGTACGTCGCGAGCGGTGGCGAGGGCGACACCGGCGTCCGCGGCGATCTGCCGGAGCGAGGCATCGGGCCGCTCGGCCAGCAACAGTCCGGCGCGCCTGCGCCCCTCGGCGGGGTCCACCGGCCGCAGCCTGCCGTCCTTGCCCTCGCGCGTGTTCAACTGCTCGCCCCGGACAGTTGAACGCTTTCGTACGGCCGCCACGGTGCCCGCGGTCACTCCCGCCGCCGAGGCGATCAGTCGGTCCGACCACTGGGGATGTGTACTCAGTATCCGCAGGACGGCAGCGGCGCGATCGGCCTGGGTCAGGGGCAGCCCACGCGAGGAGTTCAGCCGCACCGCCTCGACGAACACGTCGTCCGCGGCTCCGTCGAAATAGCAGACGTTGATGTGGCCCTCCCCGCGAAGCCTGGCTGCGTGGACGCGGTGGACTCCGTCGACGACGCGCAGTGTCGACCGGTGCACGACGATGGGGGGCAACGGCCCGGTGACCCGGGCGAGTTTCTGCACATGTGCCGTGTCCACGCCCCCGGTCCGCGGCGAGTCGGAGAACCGCAGTGTGTCGAGCGGCAGGGTCGCCGCCGGAGGGCGACCGTCCGGGTTGGCTTGTTCCTCGTCCGCGGCCTGCCCTGCATCGTTCGCTAATGCACTCGAGTTCACGCACATGACGCTAGGCAGAGGACAGCGGAGCGTCAATCTGTCCGCTGCAGCGGATGAACTTACTCCGGCCACCACCGCCCGGCACCTCGCGAGGCCCGTATACGGCTCCACCCTGCGCCTCTGGCTGCCTGTTTCCAGGTCACCGCCCCCACTAGCCGTCGACGCGAGGGCAGTCGCGCCCGTCGCCGACGAAATGTTCGCGTAATCAACTCTGCCGATATTGGCCGGATTGCGCTCACTCCGCGTCCTGAGACGGTCCACACTGATCCGAGGTGGCGCTGACCACTGGAGCGGACGGGCGAAAGGTGGATTATGGACAGGGGTGGGTCAGATCCCCGCGACACGAGTCGGCCTCTGTTGCACGACCTCGACGAACGGCTCGGCAGTCTGATCACGACCTTCTACCCCGACGAGCGCAAACGCCCGGGATACGCACGGCTCGCCCGGCTGATCCGGGAGAGGACCGGAGGGTCGATCTCAGCGACCTATCTGTGGGAGCTTGCCACCGGCAGAAAACGCAATGTGACGCTGGAACAGCTCGCGGTACTCGCCGAGTTCTTCGGCGTCCCGCTTGAGTACTTCATCAACGACGAGGTGTCACGCCGGGTCAACACACAGCTGGCACTCGCCGTCGCACTCCGCGACACGAGGGTGCGCAGCCTCGCCCTACGGGCCGAGGGCCTGTCGTCCGCGAGCCTGGACGCACTCCTGACCATCGTCAACGAAGCCCGCCGCGTGGAGAAGCTGGAGCGCGTCGGCGAAGGGGAGGAGGAGCCGCCGGACCCCCGGACCCATGACGCCGACCACCACGACGCCGACGACCGGCCGGACCGCTCCGAGGCGTGAAGACCCTGGTCCCCACGCACCTCCTGTCCTCCTCGATCTCTGGCCCCCCACGTGAAGAAAGGCCCCCGCTGCGGACGCTCATGTCGAACGGATCCCTCAAGCTGCGCCGTCGCTGCCAAGCGGTGATCGACCGGCTCGAACTCCCCCACGCCCTGTCCATCGAGGTCCTGTGCCGCCATCTCGCAGCGCAGCGTGGAAGACCGCTACGTCTTCATCCCCTGCCGCCTGAGGCAGCCACTGCCGGTACCTGCGGTATGTGGCTGGCCACCGACGCCGAGGACCACATCTTCTACGAACAGCGCACCGCGCTCCTCCACCAGGAGCACATCGTCCTCCACGAGATCGGGCATCTGCTCTTCGACCACCGAACGCCGGACCTGGACGGCGAGACCGGATGGGGCGCGTTCCTGCCCGACCTCGACATGAGCGCGGTGCAACGGCTCCTGCGCCGCACGAACTACGCAACCGACCAGGAACAGGAGGCGGAGTTGTTCGCCAGCCTCCTCGGAACCCGTATGAGCGAGCCCTCCCACCGGCGCGTGGGCGGAGTCCTCGGCCGGCTGGAGGCGGCCATGGGGGTGGCCTCGCCGCACGGCACGGCATGACCCACGACGCCGCCGCACTCGGCGCCGGGTTGCAGCTGCCCAGCGTGCTGCTGCTGTGGACGGCGGTGCTGCTTCGCGCCCCGTCCGGCCTGCGCTCGGCAGCCCAGCGCGGCGTGCTGCTGGCCGTGGCCACCGCGGCCGCGGCCATGACGCTCGACCTGCCGTCCGTCCTGCACGAGGCCGCCCGCCGCAGTGAGGCCAACGTCGTCGCCGGGGCCAGGAACGCCCTCGGTGTGCTGTCCGCGGGAGCCGTGCTCTACTTCGTGGCTCAGGCCACCACAGATGTCCGCCGGGTGAAGACGGTCCTCGTCCTTGCCACCGGTTCCGTACTGGCCGTCCTGTTCACACTGGACCTCACGGCTGAGCCGCACCTGAGGATCGCCGTCCCTGCCAGCGGGTCGCCGAGCCCTTCCCTCCTCTACTGGCTCGTTCTCATGGGCACGCATCTGGGGGCCAACGCCCTCTGCGTCCTGATGTGCCTGCGATACAGCGCGACCTCCGCGAGCCGCTCCCTGACCCTGAGTCTGCGCCTGTTCGGCCTCGGTACGGCTCTGGTCGGCGTCTACTGGCTGGGGTACCTCCTCCGGGTCACCACAGGCGCACGATGGCCCCTGCCCTGGCTTCCCCTGCTCATGGATCTGCACGGCGTGCTACGCGCCCTGGCCGTCCTGGTGCCCACGTACTCGGTGTTCCGGCGGGCCATGTCGGGCATCGCGACCGCCTGGCGTCTGTGGCCGATGTGGAACGACCTGGTCACCGCCGTTCCGCACGTCGCCCTGGCCACACCGCGGCACCGCGTCTGGGAGGTCGTGTGGCCCCGGATTCCGTATCACGTGCTCGCCTACCGCAGGATCATCGAGACGAGAGACGCCATTCTGGCGCTCACGGACCATGGCTCTCCTCCTCCCGCGACACCGTTGACCGGGAGTCCGCCGGGGCCCGAGGCGGTCCCGGACGCCGCCGCCCTGGCCGCCGTCGTCAAGAGCGCCCGGGAGGCGAAGCTCCGGGGCCTCGCCCCGACGCCGCACACGTCGAACTGCGCGTCGGCGGGCAGCACGGATCTCGCGGGCGAGAGGGCCTTCCTGCTCCGGATGGCCAAGGCCTATCGGTCCGTGCCCGCCCGCGTCGACGCTGATCCCGCACCCGCGGCGGAGGGCTGAGCCGGGCGGCCGCACAGGCCGGTGCCGCCACCGCTGCGACCGACTGCCAACCGCGGTCGCGGCCACCAAGTCGGCGCAGGAGTCAGCACGGGGCCTCCAAACCTTGCCCGAACAACGCAACTCGGACAGCGCCCTTCACGGCCTCGTCGAAGCCGTCACAGAGGCTCCGACACCGCTTCCATGGTGGCCGCACGCACTCCCACTACCTCAACTATGGTGTCCCACCACATACGCCTCTGACCTGCGGGTTCCTACGGTGTGGCGACACGCAAACGTCCCCGTCACACGCCAGGAAGTGGTGCCGATGTCCTCCCCCGCAACCGCTCCACCAGCCCCGTCCAGCCTCCCCCGCATCGTCGCCGCCAGCCTCATCGGAACCACCATCGAGTGGTACGACTTCTTCCTCTACGGGTCGGCCGCCGCGCTCGTGTTCAACAAGTTGTTCTTCCCCGACTCCGACCCGCTGGTCGGGACGCTGCTGTCGTTCCTGACGTATGCGGTCGGGTTCGCCGCCCGGCCGTTGGGCGCCCTGGTGTTCGGGCACTACGGGGACCGGCTCGGGCGCAAGAAGCTGCTGGTGCTGAGCCTGCTCATGATGGGTGGTGCCACCTTCGGCATCGGGCTGCTGCCCACGCATGCCGTCGTCGGGACCGCGGCCCCGGTGCTGCTCACCACGCTGCGCCTGGTGCAGGGCTTCGCACTGGGCGGTGAGTGGGGCGGAGCGGTACTGCTGGTCTCCGAGCACGGGGACGCGCGGCGGCGCGGGTTCTGGGCCTCGTGGCCGCAGACCGGGGCGCCGGCCGGGCAGTTGCTGGCCACCGGAGTGCTCTCGCTGCTGACCGCCGTGCTCTCCGACGACGCCTTCGGCAGTTGGGGATGGCGGATCCCGTTCCTGCTGTCCGGTGTGCTGGTCGTCGTCGGTTTGTGGATTCGTCTGTCTGTCGATGAATCCCCGGTGTTCCAAGAGGCGTTGGCGCAGGCCGAGGCCCGCAAGGCCGAGCGGGCGGCCGCGGCCGAACCCGAGAAGCTGCCGCTCGTGTCCGTACTGCGGCACCACTGGCGGGACATCCTCGTGGCGATGGGCGCGCGTATGGCGGAGAACATCAGCTACTACGTCATCACCGCCTTCATCCTGGTCTACGCCACCACCTCGGCCGGAGTCTCCAAGCAGACCGCGCTCAACGCCGTGCTGATCGGCTCCGCCGTGCACTTCGCGGTCATCCCGGCCTGGGGTGCCCTCTCGGACCGGATCGGGCGCCGCCCCGTCTATCTGCTGGGCGCGGTCGGGGTCGGTGCGTGGATGTTCCCGTTCTTCTCGCTCACCGACACCGGCGGCTTCGGCAACCTCGTACTCGCGGTGACCGTCGGTCTGGTGCTGCACGGCGCCATGTACGCCCCGCAGGCCGCGTTCTTCGCCGAGATGTTCGCGACCCGGATGCGCTACTCCGGCGCCTCCATCGGCGCGCAGTTCGCCTCGGTCGCCGCGGGTGCCCCGGCGCCACTGATCGCCACCGCCCTGCTCGCCGGCTACGACAGCTCCACCCCGATCGCCCTGTACGTGATCGCCGCGGCCGTGCTGACGGTGATCGCCGTGGGCGCGGCCAAGGAGACCCGGCACCGCGACCTCGCCGAGGTGGCGGGAGCCGGTGCCGGCGAGCCGGCCACCGCCCCGTCGGCGGCGGACGCCCGTACCGTCTGACCTCCGTCCTCCTCGCTTCGGCCCCCGCATGCACGCGCGTGCGGGGGTCAGCCCTGTGCCGGTGACGGTGACGACAAGCGGTGCAGGCGCAGGGCGAGTTGGATCTCCAGGGCGCGGGCGGGTGTCTGCCAGTCGTCGCCGAGCAGGCGGCCGACGCGTTCCAGTCGCTGGGCGACGGTGTTCACGTGGACGTGCAGTTCGTCCTTCGTGCGAGCCGGGCTCATGCCGCAGGCGAAGTAGGCGTCCAGGGTGCGCACCAGGTCGGTGCCGCGCCGCTCGTCGTAGGCGACGACCTGGCCCACGGTGCGGTCGACGAAGCCGGCGATGTCCCGGTCGCCCGCGAGGAGCAGGCCGAGGAAGCCGAAGTCCTCGGCGGCCGCGCCGTCGGCGGTGCGGCCGAGCAGGCGCAGGGCCTCCAGGCAGCGGCGTGCCTCGGCGTAGGCGGCGGCGACGGTGTCGGGGCGGGCGGCGAGCTCCTCCACGGGCGCCGAGGCGCCGACGGTGACCGCCTCGTGCACCGCGGTACCCAGGTGATGGGCGGTGCGGCGGGCCAGCTCCGTCGCGGTGCCGGCCCCTTGGAGGGGCAGCAGCAGGACCGTACCGCCGTCGCGGGCGGCGGCCAGGCCGTGCCGGGTGGCGGCCAGATGGGAGGCCGCCGACCACAGACGGCGGCGGGCGTCGGCCTCCTCGTCGGCGTCGGCCACCGGGGCGTCGAGACGGGCGGCGAGGACGACATGGGTGGCGTCGAGGTCGGCGTGCAGCCGGGCGGCACGCTCGCGCAGGAGGCGGGGATCGCGGTCGCGGGCGTCCAGGAGGTCGTCCAGCAGCTCGCCGCGGACGCGCTGTTCGGCCTCGGCGGCCGATCGCCTGGCGAGCAGCAGCAACGAGGTGACCATCGCGGCGCGCTCCAGGGTGCGCTGGTCGACGGGGTCGAGGCGGGGGTGGCCGCGCAGGACGAGCGCGCCGAGCAGTTCACCGCCGGCGGCGACCGCGGCGATCCAGTCGTCCCCGTGCCGCACGGCGTGCCCGTCCGCCCGGGATGCCTGCAGGGCGTCGGTGGGTGCGGCGGTGGCCTCGGTGAACTCGACCGTGCCGTCGAGGACTTCGGAGACCGCGTCCGCCACGTCGTGCACCCCGCCGCCGCGCAGGACCAGTTCGGTGAGCCGGTCGTGGACGTCCGAGGCGCGTTCGATGACCGCGCTGCGGTCACGGATGATCTCGTGGGCCCGCTCCAGGTCGGCGAGGGCCGAGCGGGTCTCGGTGAGGAGATTGGCACTGTCGATGGCGGCCGCGGCGAGGGCCGCGAAGGAGCCGAGCAGCGCGATCTGCTCCCGTTCGAAGACCCGCGCCCGCCGGTCCGCCGCGAACAGGACTCCGATGACGTGCGGGCCCAGCATCAGGGGAACGCCGAGGATGGCGATCAGGCCTTCGTCGCTCACGCCCGCGTCGATGGTGCCGGTGTGCTGGAAGCGGGCGTCCTTGAAGTAGTCGTCGGTGACGTACGGACGGGCCGTCTGCGCGACCAGGCCGCCGAGCCCCTCCCCCATGCCCAGGCGCAGCTGCTGGAAGCGCGCCGCGACCGAGCCCTCGGTGACGCGCATGTACGTGTCGCCCCGGATCGGGTCATTGAGGGTGAGGTAGGCGACGTCCGTACCAAGCAGGGAACGGGCGCGCTGCACAATGGCCGGCAGCACCGCGTCCAGGTCCCTGAGGCCCGCCAGGTCGTGGGCGGTCTCGAACAGGGCGGACAGCTCCGCCTCACGACGACGGCGGCCCTCCAGCTCCGCGCGGACACGCAGGGCGAGGAGCTTGGCGTGTTCGAGGGCGGCGATCCGCTCGGCCGGCCGGTGGGCGGCACGGGCGAGCAGCACCGGCTGTTCGTACGCGTCGGCCGGCGCGCCCCGGGCCAGCAGTTCGAGGAAGGGCGTCTCGGCACTGCCTTCGGGCACGGCCGCGCTGCCGGTCGGCACGGTGGCGCTGCCGGTCGGCACGATGGCGGTACCGCCCGGCACGTTGGCGCTGCCGTCCGGCAGGGCCGGGCCGGCCGACGCCCCGGCGCCGGTGACGGGACGCCTGGCGGACTGCACGTGATCGCTGGACATGCTCACAGGATTCCCCATCATCCGGCCCTCCGGTGAGCCCTGTGGACAACTCGGCGGCGGGCGGGCGCACGACCGGTCAGTGCGCGCTCCAGCCGCCGTCCAGTACCAGCGAGGTGCCCGTGACGAAGGACGCCTGCGGGCTGCAGAGATAGGCCACGGCCT
The DNA here is from genome assembly GCF_040646295.1 of Streptomyces sp. NPDC046197. Taxonomy (NCBI): domain Bacteria; kingdom Bacillati; phylum Actinomycetota; class Actinomycetes; order Kitasatosporales; family Streptomycetaceae; genus Streptomyces; species Streptomyces sp. NPDC046197. The sequence goes on from NZ_JBEYZY010000018.1 coordinate 54,404, forward strand.
CGGCGACCTCCTCCGGTTCGATCAGGCGTTTGACGGCACTGTCCTGGAGGAGGACCTCGGACAGCACGCGTTCCTCGGAGATGCCGTGCGCCCTGGCCTGGTCGGCGAGCTGCTTCTCGACCAGAGGTGTGCGTACGTACGCGGGGTTCACGCAGTTGGAGGTGACGCCGTGCGGAGCGCCTTCGAGTGCGGTCGTCTTGGACAGCCCTTCGAGACCGTGTTTGGCCGCCACGTACGCCGACTTGTAGGCGGAGGCGCGCAGTCCGTGAACGGAGGAGATGTTGACGACCCTGCCCCACCCCTGTCCGTACATGTGGGGCAGGGCACCGCGGATGAGCCGGAACGGGGCCTCCAGCATCACCGTCAGGACGGTGTGGAAGACGTCGGGCGGGAACTCCTCGATGGGTCGCACCAGTTGCAATCCGGCGTTGTTGACCAGCACGTCGGTACCGGCGGCCACGTGTTCGGCGGCGTCCAGGTCGGTGAGGTCGAGGACGTGCGGTTCGACGGCGCCCGCGAGACCGCCGGACTGCTCGGCCAGCGCGTCCAGGCCCGCCGCGTCCCGGTCGACGGCTCTGACCTTCGCCCCGGCGGCGGCCAGGCGCAGCGCGCAGGCGCGGCCGATGCCGCTCGCGGCGCCGGTGACGAGGGCGGAGCGGCCGCCGAGGTCGAGCGCGGCGGCGTGGGGGAAGGGGGGAGCGCTGGACGAGGTCATGTCCCCGACCCTAGACACCGCTCCTGACACACCACATGTGGTCACACCCCATACTTCAGTCAAGACTCGTGGACTCGAACCATGTGGGTTCGTCGGACAGTGCCTGCTTGATGCGGAACTGCTGGCCGGCGTCCATCGGCGGCAGCGCATCCACCTCGTACCAACCGACCTGCACGGACTCGTCGTCGTTGACCCGCGCCTCGCCGCCGACGGCCCGGCAGCGGAAGGTGATGTCCATGAACTGGCACATGTCGCCGTTGGGATAGGTGACCTGCTTGCCCGACCTGACCAGGACGACGCGCTCGGCAACGCAGCGCACGGCCGTCTCCTCGTACACCTCCCGCACGGCGCAGTCGGCGGGCTGCTCGCCGGGGTCGGGGATGCCCGTGATCACGGTCCACTTCCGGTTGTCCGCCCGCTGCCCCAGCAGGACTCTGCCCGCGTCGTCGAAAACGACGGCACTGACGCCGGGAAGCCACAGCAGCTGGTGGCCGGCGGCGGAACGGATCTCACGGATGAAGTCAGGAGTTGGCATGCCACGACCCTAACGGGCCGTTCCCGGCTCCCTGGCCTTTCTCCGTCTGGGGCAGGTGGCCGGCGTGCGGCTACGCGTCACCGGCGCGCCGGCCGCGCGCACCGGCCCCGATCGCCCAGCCGAGGCCGCCCGCGGCGACCAGGACGAGGGCGATCTCCGGCAGGATGCCCAGCTGCGTGGCGGGCGTCGCGGAGGAGCGCAGCGGCACCTTCTGGACCAGGAAGTCGGCCACGAACATGCCGGTCTTCCGGGTGATCCGCCCGTCCGGCATGATGATCGCGCTGACGCCGCTGGTCACCGGCACCGTGACGGTCCGGCTGTGCTCGACCGCCCGGACGCGGGACATGGCGAGCTGCTGGTAGGTCATCTCGCTGCGGTCGAAGGTCGCGTTGTTGCTCGGCACCGAGATCATCCGCGCGCCGGCGGTGACCTCGTCGCGGACGGCCCAGTCGAAGGCGGCCTCGTAGCAGGTGGCGAGGCCGATCTTGGTGCCGCCGACGCTGAAGACGACCGGCTTGGTGCCCCGGCTGAAGTCCTGCCGGACCATCGACGTCCAGTTCTTGTTGATCGCGCCGAGCAGCGAGCGCAGCGGGAGATACTCGCCGAACGGCTGGATCTGGCGCTTGTCGTACGCCTGCGCGGGGCCCTTGACCGGGTCCCACAGAATCTGCTCGTTGAACAGTTTGCCGTCCCGTTCCACCACACTGCCGACAGAGATCGGCACGCCGACCTCCTTGGCGGCCCGGTCGATGACCAGGCGCGCGTCGACATTGGTGAAGGGGTCGATGTCGGAGGAGTTCTCCGGCCAGAGCACGAAATCGGGCCTGGGGACCTTGCCCGCCTTCACCGCCTCGGCCAGGCGTGCCGTCTCGCGCGCGTGGTAGTCGAGGACGGCGCGGCGCTGGGCGTTGAACTCCAGGCCCGAGCGCGGCACATTGCCCTGGATGACCGCGACGGTCGCCGTGCCGTCTTCCGCCTTGTCGCTCACCAGGGGCCGGGCGGCCAGGGCGCCCGCCACCGGAACGGCCACGCTCAGCAGGGCGGCAGCCGCGGTGGACCGCCGCACCGCGCGCGTGCGCCGCCCTTCGGCGGCCAGGCGCACGATTTCGTACAGGCCGAAGCCGCACAGCACCACCGCGAAGCCCAGCACCGGGGTGCCACCCACGGCGGCCAGCGGCAGGAACACGCCGTCCGCCTGGCCGAAGGCGATCTTGCCCCAGGGGAAGCCGCGGAACGGCACACGCGCGCGTACCGCCTCACCGGCGATCCACACCGCCGCCGCCCACAGCGGCCAGGCGGGCAGCTTCGACACCGCCGCGATGCCCACACCCACCAGCGCGACGAAGACCGCCTCCACGGCGACGAGCGCGAGCCAGGGGCCCGCGCCGACCTCCACGCCGGTCCACACCAGCAGCGGCAGCAGGAAGCCGAGGCCGAACAGGTAGCCGAGGCCGAGGGCCGCCTTCCAGGCGCGGCCACGCAGCACCCAGCCGAAGACCGCGAAGGCCGGCAACGCCAGCCACCACAGGGTGCGCGGCGGGAAGCTGACATAGAGGAGCACTCCGGACAGCGCCGCGGCAACGGCGGGCACGAGCCGTACGAGCTTCGCGCTCCAGGGCGCCGGCGCGGGCTGCGTTCGCAGGCGGTCCGACTCGTCGACGGAAGTTGCGGTGACGGTCACCCGGGGAGTGTACGGCGCGTGACCTCGGGGCCGACAGCGCGGTCCGCAGGGGGGGCAAGCGGCCGCCTTCTGCGTCCGGACCGCACCGTTCCTGCGCAAGGCGTCCACAAAACGGGCATCAGCCGTTACGGTGTGCCGGAGCCTTCGCCGTGCGGCGCTCCCGGCCTGGCGGCCGGGGGCCGTTCACAGGTCGGGGGCGAGCGGGGTTCGGGGGGCGACGGGTGCGGTCCAAGGAGATGTCCGGGGAAATGGCGTCTGCGGACGGGGCGGACGGCGCAAGACAAGCGGACGACGCCGGGCGGGTCGGCGACGAGCGAGCCGTGAACGACAGGCGAAACGTTTCTGACGCGGTGGGCGTGGCGGTGCTCGGAGGCTGCGCCGCCTGGTCGCTGATCACCGGCGCGCTGCACGAGGGCCGTCCCGAGGGTGTGCTGCTCGCCGTGCTGGCCGTGGCCGCCGGATACGCCTCGGGCCGCATCTGCGGTGCGCTGCTGCCGACAGCCGCCCCCTGCGCCGGGGCACTGGCCGGAGTGGGGCTTGCCGTCGCCGTGCCGGGGCTCGTCCCGGGCCCGCAGTTCGCCGCACCCCTGGGGCACGCCGGTGGCACCGCCGCCCTGCTGGCCCTCTCCGCCGGCGCCGCCTGCTGCGCCGCCTGGACCGCGTCCGCTCCCGCCCTGCGACTCGCGCTGCGGGCGCTGGCCGTCGTGATCACGGTGACCGCGGCCGCACTCGGCTCGGTCGCCGGGGTGGTCTGCAGCGCCGCGGTGCTGCTGTGCTCGCTCGCCTGCGGGCGGATGCGTCACCGCGGCCTCGGCATCGCGGGGCTGGCCCTGGCCGCCGCCACGGTGACCGGGGCGAGCTGGGCGGTCGCCGCGCGCGCCCTGCCCGACGGCCTCGCCGGGTCCCTGGCGGGGCAGCTGACCCCGTACCGGGTGAAGCTGTGGCAGGACGCGCTGCACCTCGCCCACCGGGACGCGGGGCTGGGCGTGGGACCGGGCCGCTTCGGGGAGTTCAGCCCGACGGTCGCGCAGTCGCTGCATCCCGACGGAAAGCCGCACTCGGCGCTGTTGCAGCAGGCGGCCGAGCAGGGACTGGCCGGCGTGGTCCTGCTGGCGGCGGCGTACGGCTGGGTGCTGTACACGCTGTGGCGCACCGAGCGGCCGACCCCGGTGGCGCTCACCGCGGGCGCGGCTCTCACGGCGGTGGCGGCGATCGCCGCGGTGGGCGACGCGCTGAGCTTCACGGCGGTGTCGGTGGGCGCGGGCCTGCTGGCGGGCATGGCCACGGCGCGGCCTTTGGCCGAGGCGGCGGGGCCAGCGGGCATGGAGGCGGGGACGCGGTGAAGCCCGCTGACGCCCTGAGAGGCGGCAGCCGGGCGCTCAGGCCGGGCCGGGCGTCGGCGGGCGCAGCCGGTCCCTGATCACCCGCACCGCCGCCTCGGCATTGTCAATGGTGATCGTGAACGTGTGGCCGTCCCACAGACGCAGCACGATGCCCTCGCCGCGGCGCACGACGACCGCGGTGCCCTTCTCGGGACGCCAGCGATAGCCCCAGCCGCCCCACTGGCGTGGAGTGACGTGCGGCGCGAACTCGGCGCCCGCGACATGGGCGAGCGGGATGCGGCGGCGCGGCAGGCCGATGTGGCCGCAGCGCACCTCGAGGGACTCCCGGTCCACCTTCAGGGCGACATGCACGAAAGCGAGGGTGCCGAACAGGACCAGCAGTCCCGCCGCGATGCAGCCCACCACCGACATCACCAGCGGAGCGATGCCGGAGGTCCAGGCGGAGTCGACGGCGAGCTCGATCCCCAGCGCCATGCAGGCGGCACCGACCGGGGCCAGCAGCCACTGGATCCGGTTGGTGGCACGTCCGGTCCACACCTCGGAATGGCTGCCGTTCTCGCTGCGGGGGTGGTCCCTCATATCAATGAGGTTACTCACGTTTCGCTGCGCGGGTAGCATGCTGCGGAGAGTGACTGTCCCGGCGGGACACTTCGCGGACGGCCCGCGTGCGGTTGGTGACCGGGACTCAGCGGGCGGGAAGCGCCGCCTGGAGCAGACGGCCCTCCGCGTAGGCCAGGGCCGTCTCGGGCAGCTCTGCCTCGCGCCCGCTCAGCAGCACCGTGAGGGTGGTGTCGGCGACGGCCTCCGGGGCGGGCTCCGCACCGATCCTGCGCAGTGCCTGTGCGGCCACTGCCCCGGCGGATCCGTGCAGGATGAGCGGCGGGAGACCGGGCTTCTGGACGGCGGCGCGGATGCGCTCGGCGACCAGTTCGTAGTTGGTGCAGCCCAGGACGACGGTCGTCACCTCGTCGGGGGTGCGCGCGGCGGCGGCGGCGATCGCCGCGTCGACGGCCGCCTCGTCCGCGTGGTGCACGGCGTCCGCGAGCCCGGGACAGGGCACCTCGGTGACCGCCACCCCGTCGGCGAACTGCTCGATCAGACCGCGCTGGTAGGTGCTGCCGGTGGTGGCGGGTGTCGCCCAGATCGCGACCGGTCCGCCCCCCGCGGCGGCCGGTTTGATCGCCGGTACGGTGCCGATGATCGGCAGGTCCGGTTCGAAACGTGCTCGCAGCTCGGGCAGGGAGTGCACGGACGCGGTGTTGCAGGCGACGATCAGGACGTCCGGTCCGTGGGCGGCGGCGGCCCCGGCCACAGCCAGGGCCCGCTCGGTGATGTCCTCCGGTGTGCGCGGTCCCCATGGCATGCCGTCGGGGTCCCAGGAGAGCACGAGATCCGCGTCGGGCCGCAGCCGGCGTACCGCGGCGGCGGCGGGAAGGAGGCCGATTCCGGAGTCCATGAGCGCGATCTTCACCCGGCCACGATAGACGATGGTCCCCGCGGCCCCGCCCCGGTGGGGCAGACTGCGCGCGTGAGCGCCATCGTGTGGACCGCCGTCGCATCACTCGCCGCGTGGCTGTGGCTGCTGCTCGGCCAGGGCTTCTTCTGGCGTACGGACGTCAGGCTGCCGCCCGGCGAGGATCCGGACCCTGATGACTGGCCGTCGGTGTGCGTCGTGGTACCGGCGCGGGACGAGGCCGCCGTGCTGCCCCGGAGCCTGCCGTCGCTGCTCGCGCAGGACTATCCGGGGCGGGCGGAGGTCGTCCTGGTCGACGACGCGAGCTCCGACGGCACCGGGGAGCTGGCCCGCGAACTGGCGCGGCGCCACGGTGGGCTGCCGCTGACCGTCGGTTCGCCGGGCGAGCCACCGGCGGGCTGGACGGGCAAGCTGTGGGCGGTGCGCCACGGCATCGGCCTGGCACGCGCGCGTGCGCCCGAGTACCTGCTGCTGACGGACGCGGACATCGCGCACGCCCCGGACAGTCTGCGCCGTCTCGTGGCGGCGGCGCGCGCCGGGGACTTCGACGTCCTGTCGCAGATGGCCCGGCTGCGGGTCGAGAGCCTCTGGGAGCGGCTGGTCGTACCGGCCTTCGTCTACTTCTTCGCGCAGTTGTATCCCTTCCGCCGGATCGGCCGCAGGAGCACGCGGACAGCGGCCGCCGCGGGCGGCTGTGTCCTGCTGCGCGCCGAGACGGCCGAGCGGGCACGGATCCCGGACGCGATCCGGCACGCCGTCATCGACGACGTGGCGCTCGCCCGGGCCGTCAAGCGCGGCGGTGGCCACATCTGGCTGGGACTGGCCGAGCGAGTGGACAGCGTGCGCCCCTACCCGCGGCTGCACGACCTGTGGCGGATGGTCTCGCGCAGCGCCTACGCGCAGCTCCGCCACAACCCGCTGCTGCTGGCCGGCACCGTCGCCGGGCTGGCGCTGGTGTACCTGGCGCCGCCCGTGACCCTGGTGGCGGGCCTGGCGGCGGGCAGTGCGGCCGCCGCGCTCACCGGTGGTCTCGCGTGGCTCGTGATGACGGCGACGTACGTCCCGATGCTTCGCTACTACCGCCAGCCGCTGTGGCTCGCTCCGCTGCTGCCCTTCACCGCCTTCCTGTACCTGCTGATGACCGTCGACTCCGCGGTGCGGCACTACCGGGGCCGCGGCGCGGCCTGGAAGGGCCGCACCTACCCGCGCCCGGACACGGTGCCCGAGGAGAGCTGACGCCTCACTTGCGGCCGGGCGTCCAGTTCATGCCCCACCCGTAGGCGTGGTCCACCGTCCGCTGCGGACTCACGCCCCGCTCGGGCACCAGGTAGCGGGCCTCCCGCTGGACGAGAAGGTCGCTCCCGGTGTTGGTGATCAGAGCGAGCGCGCACACCGTCGAGGGAACCGTGCACTCGTCGAGGGAGAAGTCGACCGGGGCTCCGTACTGCGGCTGGAGGGTGACCGTGGCGTGCAGGTCGGCGAAGGAGCGGGCCCCTTCGTAGATGGTCACGAAGACCAGGATCCGCCGGAAGTCGCGCTGGTGGTCGAGGTTGATCGTGAGGTTCTCGCCGCTTGCCACCGCTCCCGTCCGGTCGTCGCCGTCGAGATGGATGTACGGCGGCCGGTGCAGCGAACCGAAGGCGTTCCCGAGTGCCTGGACGACGCCCTTGCGTCCGTCGGCCAGTTCGTACAGGGCGCACAGGTCGAGGTCGAGATCCGCGTGGGCGGCGACCGCCCGCCCCCGCTTGCCACTCCATCCCGTGAACTGTTTACGCATCTGCCAGTTGAGGTTCACCCGCATGGCACCTTCGGTACCGCCCTGTTTGGTCAGCGACACCGACGGGGCCGCCTTGGTGAGCGTCACCTTGGTCAGGCGGACCGGGGATGCCAGTGGTGCCGGGGGCACGGATGCGATGGTCCGGGGCAGGCCGACGGCAGGCGCGACGGGTGGCGGCAGGGGCACGGGCGGACCGGCCGGCGGGGGCGCGGTGACCGGGACCGGGGCGGGGACGGGTGCCGGTTGCGGTGCCGCGTGCTGCGGCTCGTCCACGGTGATGCCGAAGTCCGTGGCCAGGCCCTCCAGTCCGCTGCTGTAGCCCTGGCCCACCGCGCGGAACTTCCAGGCGCCCTGACGGCGGTAGAACTCGCCGAGCACGAACGCGGTCTCCACGGTGGCGCCGGTGCTGTCGAAGCGGGCGGCCACCGTGCCCCGAGCGGCGTCCTGGACCTCGATGTACAGGTCGGGCACCTGGCCGAACGTTCCGCCGTCCGCCGAGGCGGCGACCACCACGGTCTCGACGGCGGGTTCCACCTGCGCGAGGTCGACGAGGAGCGTGTCGGTCACCCTGCCGCCGACGTTCCGCTTGCCCTCGTGCCGCACCGCGCCCGAGGGGTGCACCGGCTGGTTGTAGAAGACGAAGTCGCCGTCGGAGCGAACCTTTCCGCCCACCAGCAGCAGCGCCGAGGCATCCGCGTCGGGCACGCCCGGTCCGGGCCGCCAGCCCGTCTCGACGCGCAGGGCCGTGGTCGGCACCGGCGTGTTCGATCCCTTCGACATTGACATGTCCGCCCCCATCGCATGGGACGCCGGGCCCGGACCCGGCGATCCGTCGGCTCGCCACTTTCTACGCGCCCAACCTATTGCCGGAGGCGGCGAACTCCCACGAGGAGCTCCGGAACCCTTCCGTCCAACCGCCGGTAACCCCCCGGGAGCTTGGCCTTTACACGATCTGAACGTCGTTTGGCGTCCTTTTTTGCCAATTTCGCTCACATTGGGGATCCCGAGTCACCGCGGACGCGGAAAACAACCCTCTTATCGGTCTCCCCAACCAGCACATCGTGGGCTTAACTTATGTGCCATGACCTCCCCCCGCTCCACTTATGGTGGCGGCTACTACTCCGCCTCCTTCCCGGACACCCCGATCTACGACTCGCTCGTGGCCGAGCGGGGTACCCCGCAGATCGCCCCGATCCGGGTCCCCGCGCCGTACGACACGGGAAGCCACCTCCCCGCGCTTCCGTCGGCGCTCGCCGCCCTTCCGGCGGCCCCCTCCCAGCCCGCCTACGGCTACCCGCAGATGCCGCAGCCGGCCCCGCTCCAGCAGGCGCCCGCCGCGTACATCCCGCAGCAGGCCACCGCTCCGCGCGGGTACCCCGGCCTGCAGCAGCCCCAGCCGCCGCGCCCCATGGGGAACGGCACCGGCTACGAGACGATGCGCCCCGCGGCCCCCCGCCCCGCCGTCGCCCCGTACCAGGACCCGTACAACAACCAGCAGTACCGCGGCTACTGATCTCCCACTGACCGTCCGTGCCGCCTGGCAGGATGAGGTCATGGGCAATGCGGAGCTGCGGTCACTACATCTCTACCCGGTCAAGGCCTTCCGGGGCCTCGCGCCCCGGCAGGCCGTCGTGGAGCCCTGGGGGCTGGCCGGGGACCGACGCTGGGTGCTGATCGACGACGGGGGAAAGGTCGTCACGCAACGCCAGCAGCCACGCCTCGCGTTGGCCGCCGCCGAGCCCGGGCCCGGCGGCGGAGTTCGCCTGTCCGCACCCGGGCGTGACCCCCTCACGGTGCCCGTGCCGCAGCCCGGGGGGACGGTGACGCTGGACATCTTCGGCGACAAGGTCGAGGCCGTCCCGGCCGACGCCACCGCGCACGCCTGGTGCAGCGGCTACCTCGGCGCCGACGTACGCCTCCTCCACATGGACGACCCCGCCACGCGCCGGCCCGTCGACCCGGACTACTCACTGCCGGGCGAAACGGTGAGCTTCGCCGACGGCTTTCCGCTGCTGCTCACCACGCTTTCCTCGCTCGACTCCCTCAACTCGCTGATCGCCGAGGGCGACCATGCCGAGGAGGGCCCGCTGCCCATGAACCGTTTCCGGCCGAACGTGGTCGTGGCCGGCACGCCCGCCTGGGCCGAGGACGACTGGTCGCGCATCGCGATCGGCGAAGTCGCCTTCCGGGTCGCCAAGACCTCCGGCCGCTGCGTGGTGACCACGACCGACCAGACGTCCGCGAAGCGCGGCAAGGAACCCCTGCGCACGCTCGGCCGCCACCGCCGCTTCGGCAGCGAACTGGTCTTCGGGCAGAACCTGGTGCCCGAGTCGACCGGCACGATCCGCGTCGGTGATCCCGTGACGATTCTCGAATGAGCCAAGGCACCCTCGGGGGAACCCCGGTCCGGGCCCGGCCGTTGGAGGGTGTGAGGAGTTCATGAGGCGTCCCGGCCGCAGGTGATTTTCACTCTCTCTTCGACCGGGTCCGCGCGTGAACGGCTCCACCGGGGGTTGTCACGGAGCGGGAAGGGGGGTGCGCGACGGTGCGAGCAATCGGCGGACTATGGCGCTGGCGGGGCAATCCGCTGTGCCGCACGACCGATCTGGTCGAGTCGTGGGTGGCCCTGGTGGCCCTGCTGCTCGTCCTGGTCGCCGCGCCCGTGGTCGGCGCCCTCGCCGGCTCCGCCGCCCAGGACGCCCTGCAGCAATCGGTGCGCGACCAGCGCACCGCCCGTCACCTGGTGCCGGCCGTCGTGGTGAGAAGTCTCGACCGGACAGTGGTGGAGCCGGATCCGGAAACCTCCTCGGGCCGCGGCATACGCAGCCGCGTCGTCGCCGACTGGACGGCCCCTGACGGCACCCGGCGGCACGGCCCGGTCACCACGGGTCTCAAAGCGCCCCACCCGGGCGACCACTTCGCGCTCTGGACGGACCGGCACGGCCGCACGGTGACCCGCTCCCTGGACTCCGCGACGGCAACCACCCACGCCGTGCTCGCCGGTTTCGGCGCGGCCGTACTGGCGGCCGGTCTCGTGGAGTGCATACGCCGGCTGATCGTCCGGCACCTGGTCCGCCGCCGGTACGCGCGTTGGGACCAGGCCTGGGACCGCGCGGGCCCGGACTGGGGCCGTACGGGGACCGGCAGCTGACGGCCTTCCCGCTCTGGTCAACCGACCCTCCCCGCGCACGCTACGGTTGACCGGCCGACGCAATCGGCATCAACCCGCGCGCGAGCGAGTCGCAGGGGCAGCGGCTGCAGCGCCCCGAAGGCGAACGAGCCATCGGTACGACGAGGTGGGGGCACAGCAACGCCATGGCACAGGGCACGGTCCAGGTGACGCACACCGGCACATCGCGGTGGCGGCGCCGCACGGGTGAGTACACATCGCTCGCCGCCGCCCTGGAGGCCGCCGCGGACGGTGACGTCCTCACCGTCGCCCCCGGCACCTACCGCGAGAACCTCGTCGTGCAGCGTGCGGTGACCCTGCGCGGCCCCGAGGGATCCCCCGGCTCGGTGCGCATCGCGCCCGTCGACGGAGTGCCGTTGACCGTACGTGCCTCCGCGGTGGTCCAGGACCTGCATCTGGAGGGCCAGGACGCGGCCGCGCCCGCCCTCCTCGTCGAGGAGGGGACACCGGAGCTGCGGGACGTACGCATCGTCACGCGTTCCGCGGCGGGCATCGAGGTGCGCGGCGGCGCCCGGCCCACCGTGCGGCGCTGCACGGTCGACAACCCGGCGGGCATCGGCATCGCCGTACTCGACGGCGGCGGCGGGGTGTTCGAGGAGTGCGAGGTCGTCGCGGCCGGCCAGTCGGGGGTGGCGGTCCGCGGCGGCGCCCACCCACGGCTGGAGAGCTGCCGCATCCACCACGCCTCGGGTGCCGGCCTCACGGCGACCGGCGACAACTCGGCCCTGGAGGCGGTGGGTTGCGAGATCTACGAGGTCCGGGGCAGCGGCGTCCAGGTCACCGCCCGGGCCACGGCGCACCTCACCGACTGCGACGTGCACCGCACCACCGCCGACGGTGTCACCCTCGACACCGACGCGGTGGTGACCCTCGCCGACTGCCGCCTCCACGACATCCCGGAGAACGCGGTCGACCTGCGGTCGCGTTCGGTGCTGACGCTGACCCGGACGACGGTGCGTCAGTTCGGGCGCAACGGCCTGTCGGTGTGGGACCCGGGCACGCGCGTGGACGCCAACCAGTGCGAGATCTTCGACAGTACCGGTGACTACCCCGCGGTGTGGATCAGCGACGGGGCGACCGCGGTGCTCGACTCCTGCCGGGTGCACGACGTGCCGGACGCGCTGTTCGTCCTCGACCGCGGCTCCCGCGCGGACGTCGTCGACAGCGACCTGTCCCAGGTGCGCAACACCGCCGTGTCGGTGAGCGACGGCGCCACCGCACAGCTCGACGACTGCCGGATCAAGGACGCGGCCACGGGCGCCTGGTTCCGCGACCACGGCAGCGGCGGCACCCTCAACAACTGCACCGTGGACGGCACGCAGACCGGCGTGATCGTCACCAAGGGCGCCGATCCGACCATCGAGCGCTGCACCGTCGCCTCCCCCGCCGAGGCCGGCTTCTACGTGTCGGCGGGAGGCCGTGGCAGCTTCCTGGGCTGCCGGGTGACGGGCAGCGGCGGCTACGGCTTCCACGTGATCGACGGCTGTCGTACGACGCTGAAGAGGTGCCGCACGGAGCGGTGTGCGCGCGGCGGGTACGAGTTCGCCGACGGCGGGCCGGACACCGGGGCCGGGGCGGGTCCCGTGGTGGAGGACTGTGCCAGCGACGAGAGCGGGAGCCTGCGCCCGCCCCCGGCGCGGGAGACGGTCGTGCAGACGGCCGACCCGTCACCCGGTCTGCTGGGCGCAATCCCCGGGCAGCGCACCACGGAACAGGAGCCGCTGGTGGCGGACCTGGAGCCGGCGCCGTTCTCGCGGACCGCGAAGGACGTCCTCGGTGAACTCGACGCGCTGGTGGGCCTGGAGAGCGTCAAGCGAGAGGTGCGGGCCCTCACCGACATGATCGAGGTGGGCCGGCGCCGGCAGCAGGCCGGGCTGAAGGCGGCCTCGGTCAAGCGCCACCTGGTCTTCACCGGCTCCCCCGGCACCGGCAAGACGACGGTGGCCCGCCTCTACGGCGAGATCCTCGCTTCGCTCGGGGTGCTGGAGAAGGGCCACCTGGTCGAGGTCTCCCGTGTCGACCTGGTCGGCGAGCACATCGGCTCCACCGCGATCCGCACCCAGGAGGCGTTCGAGCGGGCGCGCGGCGGAGTGCTGTTCATCGACGAGGCATACGCCCTGTCGCCGGAGGACGCGGGTCGTGACTTCGGCAAGGAGGCCATCGACACCCTGGTGAAGCTGATGGAGGACCAACGGGACGCGGTGGTGGTGATCGTGGCGGGCTACACCGCGGAGATGGAGCGCTTTCTCTCCGTCAACCCGGGCGTGGCCTCGCGCTTCTCACGGACCATCACCTTCAGTGACTACGGCGCCGAGGAGCTGCTGCGGATCGTGGAACAGCAGGCCGAGGAGCACGAGTACCGGCTGGCTCCGGGCACCGCGGATGCCCTGCTGCAGTACTTCGCCGCGATCCCGAAGGGTCCCGCGTTCGGCAACGGCCGCACCGCGCGGCAGACCTTCGAGGCGATGGTGGAGCGCCACGCCGGCCGGGTCGCACAGCTCGGCGACCCGAGTACGGACGATCTGACGCTGCTGTTCGCCGGGGACCTGCCCGAGCTGCCCTGAGACATCGCTGGGCGTGCCGGGGCTCACGGTGCGGGGACCGGGTCAGCCCCGTGCCGTGGCGTCGGCGGCCCCGGCGGGCTGTCCTCCGCGGTGGCGCGGCGTCGGCAGGCCGGGGCGCAGCCGGGCCAGCAGGCGCTGCCGCTCCTCGACGAAGACCGGGTCCGCCTGGTAGTCGGAATGGCCCAGAATCGGGGCGGGCAGCGGATGCCGCGCGGTGCGGCCGTACGCGAGCGGGTCCTTGAGCGGAGCCCGGTCCACGTCCGGGCCATCGTCACCGGGCAGCCGGACCGGCCCGCCGATGGGGTCGGTGAGCCGGTACAGATTGCGCCAGCAGTCCACGTCGTGGTGCAGCGCGATGAGGGCGGCGGGGCCGAAGTGGGCCGGGAACCAGCGACCGTAGAGGCGTTCGAGCGGGGACCCGTACGTCAGGAGTGCCACGCGCCTGCGCACCGGCGGGGTGAGCTGCCAGGCCGCGGCGGCCGCCAACACGCTGCCCTGTGAGTGTCCGGAGAGAACCAGTTGTCCGCCCGTGGCACGGGTCCATGTCGCCATGCGCCAGGTGAGGTCGGGCACCGCGCGCTCGGCGTAGCAGGGCGGGGCGAACGGGTGGGCGGCGCGCGGCCAGAAGGTGCCCACGTCCCACAGGATGCCGATCGTGCGCCGGGCGGAGGCGTCCTTGTACGCACGTCGGCCCCAGGTGACGAAGAGCAGGAAGCCCAGTCCGATCAGCCAGGATCCGAACGTCTGCGCGGTCTCGGCCGCGCCGCGGACGACGGGCGGCGCTGCCTCGGCCGCGCCGGCCGGGGTCCGGCCGCTGCCCAGGGCCCCCACGAGCGCGGCGGCGCCCAGCGCGAACGTGGCGGCGGAGGTGACACCGACGACGAGGGGGCCGTCGTCGGTGAGCGTGGCCATCGCGCGAGTGCGCGCGATGCGCCGGGTGCGCTCGGGATCCTTCGGCTCGCCCGGATGGTCCAGCTCCACCGCGACGCGCTCGGCACGGGCCAGGCGCCCGGTGCGCCCGGCGAGCCGGCCGCACAGCACCAGCAGCACGACCAGAAGCGGCGGGATCGTGGACGCCTGCCAGGTGAGCAGGACCGGCGGGCCGGTGACGGCCACCCCGGGGCCGCCCAGCCAGTCGGCCACGCGTTGCGCGACCCCGCCGGACATCACGGCGCCGAGTGCGCAGGCCAGCAGCGCGACCGCGGGTCCGCCAAGGCCCCGCAGCGCGGCGCGCGGGTCGGGAGAGGTGCGGTGCAGGAGGTGCGCGGTGACGCCCAGCGCGACGACCAGCGCACCCTGCACCAGGGCGATGCCGCCGAAGGTCGCGTCCCCCGGCAGCCGCCCCACCGCGTGCCATCCAGGCCGCGACCAGCCCGCGTACAGCACGGCCAGCAGGAGCAGGAGCAGGGCGCCGAGCGGCAGCCGCCGGACGAGATGGCGGTCCAGCCGGCGGTCGAGCCGGTGCTCGCTGCGGCCCCGGCGGCACACCACCCACACCACGCCGGCCGCCCCTGCGGCGAGGCCGGCGAGCAGGAGCCACCCGAGGGTGTCGAGGGCCGCGGGCCCGCCGGGGCGGCGGTCGAAGTGCGCGGCGGGCGTGGCGACCGCCGCGGCGACCGTCAGCAGGCCCGCGGCGGTGTGGGCGGCCCGCAGCCGGGCCACCAGACGGCGGCCGTACCAGAAGCCGGGCCGGCCGAGCGCTGTACGGCCGGTCTCCTCCTCGGGCTCGGCTGTGCGGGACATCGGCTCCGCAGACTCGTAGGCGCTCCAGGTGCGGTGGGAGAGGTACCAGAGCAGGGCGGTGAGCGCGGCGGGCACCAGGGCCGCCACGGCGAGCCGCCGGCCCGGCGCCGTCCACCAGCCGTCACCTGGGGCCGGCAGGAAGACCGGCCAGGAGTGCCGTGCCGCACACGCGGGTGTACCCGCGCACTGCCAGGCCCCGAGGTCGAGGGCGACCTCGCACGCGGCGGCCACGAGCAGCACCGTCAGGGTCAGGCCAACGAGCCGCACGAGCAGCCCGTACAGGCGCACCGTGCGGGTACGGTCAGGTGCGGCGGGGCGCATCCAGTGGGCGAGGTTGACGACCATGAACGGCAGCAGCAACAGCCACAGGGCGCGTGCGCCGTTGCCGGAGGTGAGATTGCACCAGACGTACGCCTCGGGCACCGGTCCGCCGGGGTGGTCCCCGGGCCGGGCCTCCGCGTCGACGTCGTCGGCGCGCCGGAAGACGGCCGCCGTGTCGTCCCCGGTGATCCGCACCGTGCGTGGATCGTCCAGCATCTTCTCGGGCGTGGTGCCGCCGACCCCGTGGACCAGGAGCTCCAGGGCGATACCGGTCGGTGCGGGTGGCGGCCCGGCGACCTCGCGCCCACTTGTTCCAGGTCGTTGCTGCGCACGCTCCACTGTTCGTTCATCCCCCGTGATGCGCCGTCGGTCCGTACCGTGTGCGGGTCCGTGCGGGCACCAGGATCTCGGCAGGGGGCGTGCCGCACAGCCGGTGTCACGGAATCTCCCCGATCCGGGTGACGGCGACGACGGACAGGATCCAGGGGGGTGTCGTTTGGATCGGCGCGGATCAGGCCGCGGCGCATGATGCGGTGCATCGCAAGGCGGAGCATGACCCGCGTACTGGGCGTACGCGGGTCATGCGACAACGCGGCGAGGTGCCGTGCCAGGCGTCGCGGACCCGCGGTGATCCAAACGACACCCCCTAGTGGCATGTGCACGGCCAGGCAGGTGATGGCGCGGCGGGCGGCGAGGCGTGAAAGGATGGGACGCCCACACATCGGGACGGGGCGGACCCCCCGTCGGAGCGGGTGCGCAGGGCGTGTCGGACGGCTTGAGGCGAAAGGAACCGGAGCACACGTGAGTGAGAATCAGAACCTCCTCGCGGAGCAGCGGCGCGCCCTGATCCTGGACGAGGTGCGGCGGCGCGGTGGCGTCCGGGTGAACGAGCTGACCCGGAAGCTCGGCGTGTCGGACATGACGGTCCGCCGTGACCTGGACGCGCTGGCCCGCCAGGGCGTTCTGGAGAAGGTGCACGGCGGCGCGGTGCCGGTCGTCGAGGCGAGCTCCCACGAGCCGGGCTTCGAGGCCAAGTCGGGACTGGAGCTCACCGCCAAGGAGGACATCGCGCGCGTGGCGGCCGAGCTGGTCGCGCCGGGCACGGCGATCGCGCTCTCGGGCGGTACGACGACGTATGCGCTGGCCCAGCACCTGCTGGACGTGCCGGACCTGACGGTGGTCACCAACTCGGTGCGGGTGGCGGACGTCTTCAACACGGCGCAGCGCACCTCCGGCCAGCGGCAGGGTGCGGCGACCGTGGTGCTGACCGGTGGTGTGCGCACTCCGTCCGACTCGCTGGTGGGTCCGGTGGCCGACCAGGCGATCGCCGCGCTCCACTTCGACATGCTGTTCCTCGGCGTGCACGGGATATCGGTCGAGGCCGGCCTGTCGACACCGAACCTCGCGGAGGCCGAGACCAACCGGCGGCTGGTGCAGTCGGCGCGGCGGGTCGTCGTGGTCGCCGACCACACCAAGTGGGGCGTGGTCGGCCTGAGTTCGTTCGCGACGCTGGAGCAGGTCGACACGCTGGTGACGGACGCGGGGCTGCCGGCCGGGGCACGCTCGGACGTCTCGGAGCATCTGCGGCTGGTGGTCGCGGGCGAGCCCGGTGACGGGGCAGACATCTGAGGGGCCGTCAGTTAGGGTGACGGTGCTCGGTCACTCGCCCCGCGGGACCGCCACAAGGGGGTTCGTCCATGGCTCGCCGTCTGCGCCCGGTGGGAATCGACTTCGTCCGGGCCGCGCCCGTACGCCTGATCTTCGCCCGGGAGATCTCCGCTGCGCCACAGCGGGTCTTCCACGCCCTCGCCGAGGACGTGCCGGGCTGGACACGTTGGTTCTCCGCGGTGACACTCGCACGCCCCACCGACGGGGGTGCCGGGCGCGAGATCCGGCTCAGAAGCGGAACGCGGTTCGAGGAGACGGTCCTCGCGGCACAGGCGCCCGAGGTCTACGCCTACCGTGTGGACGCCACCAACGCGCCGGGCGCCCGTGCGCTGGCCGAGGAGTGGCGGCTCACCCCGGCCGGTACGGGGACCCGTGTGCAGTGGACCTTCGCGGCGGACGGGACGGCACCCTTCCGGCTCGTCCTCTCCCTGGCCCGCGCGGGCCTGGGGCACGCCTTCCGGAACGCCGTGACGTCCTTGGACCGGCATCTGGCGAGCGCCTGACGGCACGGCGGCGCGCCTGCGCCCGCCCGATCGGTCTCATGCGGTGCGCCCGCGACCCGACCGATCGGTCTCATGCGGTGCGCCCGCGACCGACCGCGTCAGAGCGGCCACTCGCCCGAAAGCAGGAACGACTCGATCGCCGCCGTGTAGGGCGCGATGTCCAGGCCCTGCTCGGCCAGCCACGCGTCCGAGTAGTACTTGTCGAGGTACCGGTCCCCGGGGTCGCACAGCAGCGTCACCACACTTCCCCGGCGCCCCTGGGCGACCATCTCGGCGACGATCTTCAGCGCACTCCACAGACCGGTGCCGGTCGAGCCCCCCGCCTTGCGGCCGATGGCTCCCTCCAGCGCGCGGACGGCGGCGACGCTCGCCGCGTCCGGCACCTTCATCATCCGGTCGACGGCGCCGGGCACGAAGCTCGGTTCCATGCGCGGTCGGCCGATCCCCTCGATGCGCGAGCCGCAGTCGCAGGTGACGCCGGGATCACCGGTGGTCCACCCCTCGAAGAAACAGGAGTTGTCCGGATCGGCGACGCAGATGCGGGTGTCGTACTGCATGTAGTGGACGTAGCGCGCGAGGGTCGCGGAGGTGCCGCCGGTGCCCGCGGTGGCGACGATCCACGCCGGTTCCGGGAAACGCTCCAACTCCAGCTGGCGGAAGATGGATTCGGCGATGTTGTTGTTGCCGCGCCAGTCCGTGGCCCGCTCGGCGTAGGTGAACTGGTCCATGTAGTGGCCGCCGGTCTCGACCGCGAGGCGGCCCGACTCCTCGTACATCTTCCGTGAGTCGTCCACGAAGTGGCACTGCCCGCCGTGGAACTCGATCAGGCGGCACTTCTCGGCGCTCGTCGTGCGCGGCATGACCGCGATGAAGGGCACCCCGATCAGCTTGGCGAAGTACGCCTCGGAGACGGCCGTCGAGCCGCTGGACGCCTCGATCACCGGGCGGCCCGGCCGGATCCAGCCATTGCACAGACCATAGAGGAAAAGCGATCGCGCCAGCCGGTGCTTGAGGCTTCCGGTCGGGTGGGTCGACTCGTCCTTCAGGTACAGGTCGATGCCCCACTGCTCGGGCAGCGGGAAGCGCAGCAGGTGGGTGTCGGCCGAGCGGTTGGCGTCGGCCTGGACCTTGCGGACCGCCTCTTTCAGCCAGTCGCGGTAGCCGGCGTCGCTGCGGTCCACGTCGAGGGTTTCGCCGGTCCTGCGCTGCTGGGTCGTGCTCACGTCGGGACTCCTTCCGCTGTGCGCCGACGGCGTGTCGCGCGGCCGGACGCCACCGATGATAGACACCTTCAGCACGCTTCTCACCTGCATAAACGCTCCTTTGAGCGGGTCAAAGACACCCCTGGGGCGGGGCTCGGGGTGCGGGGTTCGGAGCGCCACCACCGGGCAGGCGGCCGCCGGGGGCGCGAACCTGGGGGCGCATTCGCGGAGTGCTCCTGGCGCCGGTCGCGTGCGCGTTGTGTGTACTGGTGCTTCACGCCGGAGGCGTGCAGACTGCACCGGGACGGGACCAAGGTCCCGAACGGGGCCGCACACTGGTTCACGAACGAGACGGGCCGACTCGTCGACCAGGCAGGACCAGAACCCAGTGACACGCACGAGGGGGCGGGGAAGGATGGCGGAACCGGAGTTCACGGCCACGGGCGTACGGATCGACAAGCGGCTGCGCTCGCTCACCAGGGCCGGGCAGGTCCGGATCAGCGACGGCAGGCTGGAGTTGCTCACCAGCTACGGCAGCGAGATCGACAGCGCGCCGGTGCAGGCGGTACGCGCGTCGAGGCCCTGGTTCGCCCCGGACGACCGGGCGCTGGCCGACCTCAACGGCAAGCGGTATCTGCTGACCCTGGGTGATCACGACCCCGCTCCCGGCGAGCCCGGGCCGCCCGCGGCACGCCGGTTCATCGAGGCCGTCCGCAGGGCGGCCGGACGGGGCGGTTGACGTACCGCGACTTGCGGGACCCAACCCCTTGCGTCACGCTGGTCTCACGTCACTCTGGGTTTACCGGCGATAACGCTGCGAACCAGCCCGCCGGCCACGACAGCAGGCGGCCGTGTCACGCAGGCGTCCTGCTGGATCCGAAACTTCGTGTTCTTCCGGACCTCAACGTCGGGGAGTCGCAGCCGTGATCAGTCACCCAAGCAGGCACTGCACGGTGGAGCTCCAAGCCCTGCCGTCGCGGATCGGCCAGGTCCGCAGAATCGTATCTGCGCACTTGCGCTACTGGCATCTGGACCCTCTGATAGACCGGGCCGCGCTCGGTGTGACGGAGCTGTTGACCAACGTCCACCAGCACGCGGAGCCCGACAAGCTGTGCACCGTGGAGATCGAACTGCTGCTCGACCGGCTCATGGTCTCGGTGCGCGACCACGACCCGCGCCTTCCCGTGGTGGAGGACATCGACGGCATCGCACCGCTCGCCACGGGCGGCCGTGGGCTGGCGATGGTGGCCGCGATGAGCGAGAGCTGGGGGGTACGGCCGGACGGCGACAAGGGAAAGGTCGTCTGGTTCGCCCTGCCCACCTCCGGGGTCGCGGTGGCCGCACCGGTTCCCGCGCGCGTACCGCGCCTTGTGGCCGGGGAGCAGCCCGCACGCCGCTTTCCCGAGGTCGAGCCCGCGCTCGACGGCGGCAGGTCCGCCCACGCTCCCGCCCGGTCCGCCGTTCCCGGCTGACCGGGCGGTGAGGGGGCCCACGCAACGGCCCGCCGGTGGTAGCGCGGCGTCCGCGCATCGCCTCTGCTCCGCAGCCGCACCCCGAGCGCTCACTCGGCCGCGATGGCCCGCAGTACGTCCAGGCGGGCGGCGCGCCGGGCCGGGCGCCAGGCCGCGAGGGCTCCGGCCACGATCCCGACCAGAGCCACCACCGCGAGCCGCGCCGGTGGCACCGCGAAGGCGAAGGCGGTGTCGCTCACGCCGTCGGACGCCTTCACGAGCACCCACCCCAGGAAGGCACCGAGGGCGAGTCCGCCCGCTGTGCCGAACGCGGCGACCAGCACCGACTCCCAGCGGACCATGGCCCGCAACTGGGGCCGGGTCTGGCCGACGGCCCTGAGCAGGCCCAGTTCCCTGGTGCGTTCGTGGACGGCCAGCGTCAGCGTGTTGGCGATGCCGAGCAGCGCGATGAGCACCGCGAGGGCGAGCAGGGCGTAGACCAGGGTCAGCATCATGTCGATGCCGCCGGCCGAGGACTGCGCGTACTCGTCGCGGGTCTGCACCTGCGGATTGCCGTAGCGGGCGGCGACCTTCCGCACCGCGGCCTTGCCGGCGTCCGTGTCCACGCCCGGCCTGAGCGACACCGCGACGAGCGTGTCCGAGTCCTGGGTGCGGTGCGGTGCCCAGGCGGCACGGGTGATGACGTAGTCACCGGCGAGTTCCGACTGGCCGTACACCGCGCGGACGGTGAAGGTCTCCTTCCTGCCGTCGGTGAAGGTGAGCCGCACCCTCTTCCCCGTGGTGAGTCCTTGCCGGTCGGCTTCCTTCCTGGTGACGGCGATCCCGTCGGTGCCGAGGTCGCGCAGGGATCCCTGCACCGTGCCCAGGTCGAAGGTACGGGCGAGCGCGGCCGGGTCGGTGACGGTCAACGCCCTCCCGCTGCCGTCCACTTGGGCCACACCGCGGCCGAGCCCGACGGCGGTGTCCACCTCGGGCAGCTTCCGCAGGGCCCCGGCGAGGGCGGGGCTCAGTCCACTGCCACCCGCGCCGAAGGACGGGGTGCTGACGGCGAGGTCGCCCGCGAAGGAACGGGACACCGTCTGGTCCATGGTGGCCTTGAGCGAAGCGCCGAAGACGGTGAACAGCGACACCACCGCGACGCCGATCATCAGGGCGCCGGCCGTGGCGGCGGTGCGCTTCGGACTGCGCAGCGCGTTGCGCCGGGCGAGGCCGCCGGTGACACCGCGCAGCCGGGCAAGGGGGCTGCCGAGAAGTCGTACGACGGCAATGGAGGCGACCGGACCGAGCACCACGAAGGCGACCAGGGCCAGTACGGCGCCGAGTCCGGCCAGCCATACCGACGGGGAGACCAGGACACCGGTGAGAGTCACCGCTACGGCGACCGCGGCGAGAGTGGCGCCGACGACGGCGCGCGGCCGCCCGGCGCCGGAGGTGTCGACGGCCGTTTCACGCAGGGCGGCCAGCGGGGCAGTGCGGCCGGCCCGTACGGCGGGAGTCAGCGCGGAGCCGAGGCAGACCACGACGCCGACCGCCGGCGGCAGCACCATCGACAGGGGCCTGACGACCAGGCCGCCCCCGGGGAACGGGAAGCCGATGGCCGGGAACAGTGCCTGCAGTCCGGCGGCGATGCCGATGCCGCCCGCCAGTCCGGCGGCGGACGCCGTCAGCGCGACGGCGCCCGCTTCGATCAGCGTGGACAGCGTGACCTGGCGCCGGGAGGCACCGAGGGCCCTCAGCAGGGCGTTCTCGCGGGTGCGCTGGGCAACGACGATGGCGAAGGTGTTGTGGATGGAGAAGGTCGCGACCAGGAGGGCGACGCCCGAGAACACCAGCAGGAAGGTGGTGAAGAGGGTGAGGAACTGACTGGAGATCATGTCGGTGTTCTCCTGCGCCGACTCCTGGCCGGTGATGGCCTCGACGCCGTGGGGCAGCACCGGCGTCAGCCGTCGCACCAGTTCCTTCTGGCTGATACCGGGCCCGGCCCGCACCTGGATGCTCGCGGCCCGGCCGGGCCGTGCGGTCAGGTACTTCTCGGCGTCCGCCCGGGTCATGCCCGTGAAGGTCACCTGCGCCATGCCGTCCTCGCCGCCGAAGGTGGCGAGGCCCACGATCGTCACCCGGACGGGGCCGGGGGTGCGCAGCGTCGTCGTGTCGCCGATCTTCAGGCCGCCCCGCTTCGCGGTGCCGCGGTTGACGACGACCTCCCCGGACCTGGCCGGGGCGCGGCCTTCGGCCAGGCGGTACGGGTTGAGTCCGGGGTCGGTGATCCAGTTCCCGGCGAGGGTCGGCGGCCCCTGGCCGCCGATGGGTTTGCCGTCGTGGCCCACGAGTTGGCCCGCGCCCTGGATGTTCGGGGCAGCGGCCGCCACGCCGGGAACCTGCTCGACGGTACGCACCAGGGAGGTGTCCACCGGTTGGCGTACTCCCTGGCTCTCGCCGGGGGCGGTGATGGCGTCGGCGCTGCGCACCACGGCGTCCGTGCCGCTGGTCGCCTCGCCGAACATCGAGTCGAAGCTCGCGCGCAGTGTGTCGCCCATGACCAGCGTCCCGGCGAGGAAGGCGACGCCGAGGAACACGGCGAGGAAGGTACCGGCGAAGCGCCGTTTGTGGGCGCGCAGGGAGGACCGGCTGAGGCGGACCGAGGCGTTCACGACCTCACCTCGAACGCTTTCATGCGGTCCAGGACCCGGTCCGCGGTCGGTGACTCCATACGGTCGACCAGGCGTCCGTCGGCGAGGAAGAGCACCTCGTCGGCATGGGCGGCGGCGACCGGGTCGTGGGTGACCATGACGACCGTGCGGTCCATCCGGCGCACCGCGCGGCCGAGCAGGCCGAGCACCTCCTCGCCGGAACGGGAGTCGAGGTTGCCGGTGGGCTCGTCGGCGAAGACGACGTCCGGCCGGCCGGCGAACGCCCGGGCCACGGCGACGCGTTGCTGCTGGCCGCCGGAGAGTTCGGCGGGCCGATGGTGCAGGCGGTCGCGCAGTCCGACGATGTCGACGAGTGCGTCGATCCACTCGCGGTCGCCGGAACGGCCCGCGAGGTCCAGCGGCAGCGTGATGTTCTCGGCGACGGTCAGCGTGGGCACGAGGTTGAAGGCCTGGAAGACGAAGCCGACCCGGTCGCGGCGCAGCAGGGTCGAGCGGCGGTCGTCGAGGGCGCTCAGTTCCGTGTCACCGATGTGGGCGGTGCCCGACGTGAGCGTGTCGAGTCCGGCCGCGCAGTGCATCAGGGTGGACTTGCCGGAGCCCGAGGGCCCCATGATCGCGGTGAAACGCCCGGCGGCGAAGGCCACACTCACCCCGTCCAGGGCCCGCACGGCGGTGTCACCGGCGCCGTAGGTCTTCACGGCGTCGACGACCCGCGCGGCCGTCCGGGTGGTGGTCGTCGCGGGGGCGGCGCGAGGGGGAGCCTCCAGGGCAGTGGGCTCCGGGCAGGCCTCGGGGGTCGTTGGGTGCGACGGGCGGGACGTCATGCGGCACCGCCCTTGCCCGTGCGGCCGAAGTGCTCCTCCAGCACCGACAGCCGGCGCCAGTACTCGTCCTCGTCGATCTCGCCGGAGGCGAAGCGGCGGCCGAGGACGGCCAGGGGCGAGTCGCCCGCGGGCCGGCCGTCCGTGCCGTGCCAGGGCCGGCCGTCCATGCCGCGCCAGGGTCCGCGGCCGTGCCGGGCGGTGCGGCGCACGACGGTGACGACGCCGGCGACGGCGGCGGCGGCCCAGAACAGTGGGAAGAAGAGGATCCACGGCCCGGGGCCGCCGTCCCAGTTCGCCAGGGTGTGCATCTCGGTTCAGCTCCTTCGATGGGGATGCGCGGGGGTTCTCCAGTGACCACTCGAGAGTGGCGCCGAGACGGGGTCCGGGTCGTCGTACGGCCAGCGGCAGTGCGCATACCTCCCAGGGAGTACGCCATGGGGTGCTGCTGCTCCTACTGGGGCCTCGACTTCTGTACCTACTAGTATGTACAGTGCTCTCATGAGCACCCCGGAACGACTGATCGAGTCCACCCGTGAGCTGCTGTGGGAGCGCGGCTACGTGGGCACCAGCCCCAAGGCCATCCTGGAGCGCGCCGGTGCCGGACAGGGCAGCATGTACCACCACTTCAAGGGCAAGCCCGATCTGGCGCTGGCCGCGATCCGGCGCACGGCCCAGGAGATGCGGGCTACGGCCGCGGGAGTACTGGACGGTCCCGGCACGCCGTACGAGCGCATCGAGGCCTATCTGCGGCGCGAACGCGATGTGCTGCGCGGCTGCCCGGTCGGACGGCTGACGATGGATCCGGACGTCGTCGCCAGCGCCGAACTGCGCGCTCCGGTGGACGAGACCCTGGACTGGATCCGGGAGCGGCTCGCCCGGATCGTCGACGAGGGCAAGGAGCAGGGCCAGTTCGCGTCCGCGCTCGACGGCGAGGAGATCGCGGCGACGATCCTGGCGACCGTGCAGGGCGGGTACGTCCTGGCCCGCGCCTCCGGCTCCCCCGCGGCCTTCGACACCGGCGTCAGAGGGCTGCTCTCCCTTCTTGCCCCACCGAACACCCGGAACTGAACGAGTCGGAGGACCCCGTCACGATGCACGCCATGCAGTACGAGCTCACCCTCCCCGCCGACTACGACATGGACGACGTCCGTCGCCGGGTGGCCCGCGTCGGGCACCTGCTGGACGACCGGGACGGCCTCGGCTTCAAGACGTACCTGATGCGGGAGCGCGGGGTGCACGGCTCGCCGGTCAACCAGTACGCGCCGTTCTACTTGTGGAACACCGTGGAGAGCATGAACTCCTTCCTGTGGGGCGGGCCCTTCCAGGGGCTCGCCGACGACTTCGGGCGGCCCGAGGTCCGGCAGTGGACGGGCCTGGCGTACGAGGAGGGAGGCACCCCGGACTCGCCGGCGGCCGTCGCCGTGCGGCACCGGCAGCCCCTCCCCGACGGGGTCGTGCTGTCCGAGGTCATGGAGGACGCGGTGCGCGAGACCCGACGGCTGGCCCGTCAGGAGGGCGCGGTGCTCGCGGCGGCGGCCGTGGACACCCACCGCTGGGAACTGGTGCACTTCTCGCTCTGGCCCGACGGCGCGCCCAACGCCGAAGGCGAGGCGTTCCAGGTCCTGCACATGTCCGCGCCGGGGCGAAAGGAACTGCCACGAGGACGGCAGTGGTGAGCTTCGTCCGTACGGTCCTGGGTGACGTACGCCCCGAGGAGCTGGGTGTGACGGACGCCCACGACCACCTCTTCTTCCGCAGCCCCCAGCTGCCCGGCCAGGAGCTGGACGACGCGGCGGCGGCGCGGGCCGAACTGGCCGCGTTCAGTGCGGCGGGCGGGACCGGCGTGGTCCAGTGGACGCCGTACGGCCTGGGCCGGCGGGCCGCCGACCTGCCGCTGCTGTCCCGGGCCGCCGGGGTGCACGTGGTCTGCGCGACGGGCCTGCACCAAGCCGTGCACTACGAAGGGGAGTTGCTCGACGGGCTGCGCGGCGGGCTCGCCGACGTCTTCGTCACCGAACTGACCGAGGGAATCGGCACGTCGGGCGTCCGCGCCGGATTCATCAAGGTGGCGGGCGGTTTCCACGCCCTCGACGCGCACGCCCGCTGGACGATGACGGCGGCGGCCGAGGCCCACCACGCCACCGGCGCGCCCGTCGCCGTCCATCTGGAGCTGGGCACCGGCGCCCTCGACGTACTGGAGCTGCTGTGCGGCGAGTTGGGCGTGCCGCCCCACCGGGTGATCCTCGGGCATCTCAACCGCTCCCCCGACTCCGTGGTGCAGCGCCAGGCGGCACAGTCCGGCTGCTATCTGGCGTTCGACGGCCCGTCACGGGCCCACCACGCCACCGACTGGCGCATGCCCGAGGCCGTACGCGCCCTGGCAGAGGCCGGGTTCGGGCACCGGCTGCTGCTCGGCGGGGACACCGTCGTCGCAGGCGCCCGGTCGGTCGACGGCGGTCCCGGTATGCCGTACCTGCTGCGCCGGGTACGGCCGCGGCTTGCGGCCGTCCTGGGTGCGGAGCTGGTGGACCGCATCCTCACGGAGAATCCCGGACGCGCCTTCGCCGTCGACCGGGCCTGAGGGACCGGCCGCCCGGTGGCCCGATCGTGCCGGTCGTCGACCCGGGCGGCGCTTTCGGCCTCGCTGACCGGCCGGAGGATGGAGGGAAACAGTCCGCGGATGTGAGGAGAGGCGACGACCATGGCCCTGGAGATGCGTGACCGCTGCGAACGGTGCGAGTCCGCGGCGCTGCCGCACGACGCGCCGGCCCGTATCTGCTCGTACGAGTGCACCTTCTGCGTGGCGTGCAGCGAGAGCATGCGACACATCTGTCCCAACTGCGGCGGCGAGCTCGTGCCCCGGCCCCGCCGGGCGGCGGCCGCCTGAAAGGAACCGGAACACTCATGCCCCTGGTCCGTATCGACGCGATGGACGCCGACGGCGACCGGCTCGACGCGCTCGGCCGCGCCGTGCATGACGCACTGGTCGAGACACTCGGCATCCCACCCGACGACCGCTTCCAGATCCTGACCCGCCACGACGGCACCCGCGGCGGCCTCCGCTACGGCGACTACCTGGGCGTGCACCGCGACGAGGGCATCGTGTACGTCGCGATCACCATGCGCAGCGGGCGACCTCCCGGCCGGAAGCAGGCGCTGTACCGGCGGATCGCCGAACTCGCCCACGCCTATGCGGGCACCGAGCCGCGCAACGTGTTCGTCACCGTCACCGAGAACGGGCCGGCCGACTGGTCGCTCGGCGAGGGGCGGGCGCAGTACCTCGCCGGCGAGGGCCGGCCGGAACCGTCCCGGACGCCTGCCGCCGGACGGCACCTGCCGCCCGCGTGACGTCGTACGCTGCAGCATCACCGGCGGTCAGCTCAGGGCCGCCAGTGGGTCGTCCAGGACGGGCTGCCAGGCCAACTCGGCGGCACCGACGAGGCTGTTGTGATCGAGGGTGCACGGGAGGATGGGGACACCGCCGCTCTGCCCCCACAGGCTGCGGTCCGCGACGACCGCACGCAGGCGGTCCGGGTCGGCGTCGAGCAGGGTGCGGTGGAGTCCGCCGAGGATGATCCGGTCCGGGTTGAGGATGTTGACGAGGCCGGCCAGGCCCAGCCCGAGGCGGTCGATGAGGGTCTCGGTGGCCGTGCGGACGGCCGGATCGTCGTAGTGGTTGCGGATGAGGTCGTTGGCCTGCTGCAGCAGCGACACCTCGGGGCCCGTCTCACGGCCCGCGGCGGTCAGGAAGGCCATCGGGTCGGCCTCGACGTCGAGGCAGCCCCGGCTGCCGCAGTAGCACGAACGGCCCTCGGGGTTGACGGTGAGGTGCCCGACCTCCAGCGCCAGCCCCGAACTCCCCGTGTGCAGCCGCCCGTCCAGCACCAGCGCGCCGCCCACGCCCCGGTGCCCGGTGGCCACGCACAGCAGGTCGCGGGCGCCGCGCCCCGCTCCGTGGCGGTGCTCGGCGAGCGCGGCGAGGTTGACGTCGTTGGCCGCGAACGCCGGTCCGGCGATGCCGGCCGCGTGCAGGCACTCCGTGAAGATCCGCCGGACGGGCGCTCCCACGGGCCAGGCCAGATGGAGCGGGTTCAGCGCGAGGCCCTCCGGCTCGGCGACCGCCGACGGCACGGCCAGCCCGGCGCCCACGCAGCGCAGCCCGGTGGTCCGCAGCAGTTCGGCGCCCGCCTCGACGGCGGAGCCGAGCACCTTGGCCGGGTCGGCGTCGACGGTCTCACAGTTGGGTGCGGTCGCCACGATCCGGCCGCCGAGGCCCACCAGGGCCACGCGGAACCCGTCGGTGTGCACCTGAGCGGCGAGCGCCACCGGACCGTCCTCGGCGACCGCGAGCCGGTGCGACGGCCGGCCCTGCGAGCCACCGGCGGCGCCCGGCCGGGCGTCCACCCGGATCAGGCCCAGCGCCTCCAGTTCGGCGGCCACCGCGCCGGCGGTCGCCCGGGTCACCCCGAGTTCGGCGGTGAGCACGGCCCGGGTCGGGGCACGCCCGGTGTGCACGAGCTCCAGGGCCGGTCCTAGCGCACCGCGCCCCCGGTCCAGCCGCGTCCTGGAGGTGGTCCCTTCCCCCGCCGTCCGGGGGTCCGCCTTGCCGCTCATGAGGGCGAGTCTCCCATGATCCGCAGGTCCCGTGACCGCCGCCGCGGCTCAGAAACCGCTCACCCGGAGGGTGATGTTCAGCCGTCCGGCCAGCCCCAACTCGGGTGGTGCCGTGCCCGGGTGGACCCGCGGCACACCGTGGTACGCCGACCGCGACGGGCCACCGAACACGAACAGGTCGCCGCTGTGCAGCTCGACGTCCGTGTAGGGCTTCGCGCGGGTCTCGGTGTTGCCGAAGCGGAACACGCACGTATCACCGAGGCTCAGCGACACCACCGGTGCCCCGGATCTCTCGTCGCCGTCGCGGTGCATGCCCATGCGGGCGTCGGCGTCGTAGAAGTTGATCAGTGCGATGTCGTACGGCGCCGTCATCGCCGCCCCCGGCCCCAGCGCGTCCGCCACCGCGCGCCGGCCCAGCTCGTCCAGCCAGGCCGGGAACGGCTTCACCGGGGCGCCGTCACCGTCGACGACCGTGCGGGCGTAGGCGCAGGGGTACCAGTGCCAGCCCAGACACACCTGCCGGGCGGTCATCGTCCCGCCGCCCGGCGTGCGCACGGTGCGCAGGCCGGCCGGCGGCCGGGCCCATTCCCGGCAGGCCGCGAGCAGCTCGCGCTGCCGGTGCGCATCCAGCCAGTCCGGCACGTGGACGGCCCCCGGCGCCACCTCGGCGCGGGTCCGGGGGAAGAGCTCGGCGTCCATGTCCCCCATACTCCCGCTACTCCCGGACGGCGGTACGACACTCCCCCTGAGAGGGGTACGACACTCCCGCGAAGGGGGTACGACGGCCCGGTCACGAGCGGGGCGACGCCGGACAGGACCGGTGCACGGCATTCACGAACCGCGCACGGCCTGGGCGGACACCGGACAGGGCCCGCGCACGGCTGGGGCCGGCGCCGCACCCCCGGGCGGAGACGCCGAGGTGTCCGGGCCAGGTCGCCGAGGTGGCTGCCGGGGCCGGCCGACCGGGCCTGAGCTGGGGCTCCGCTAGCCTTGACGGACGATGAACGACCGTATGACGACGCCCTGGGGCGAGCTCGAGCTGGCCCGTTTTCCCGAGGACCCGCGTGACCGGCTGCGCGCCTGGGACGCCTCCGACGAGTTTCTCCTGCGACATCTCGCGGAACGGGAGGAGCAGGGCGCCGCCCTGTCCGGAACGGTCGTGGTCGCCGGGGACCGCTGGGGCGCGCTGGTCACGGCGCTGGCGCGGCACCGGCCGGTGCAGATCACCGACTCGTACCTGGCCCAGGAGGCGACCCGCGCCAATCTCGCCCGCAACGGCGTCGAGACCGGCACGGTCCGGCTCCTCACCACCCAGGACCCGCCGCCCGACCGGGTCGACGTGTTTCTCGTGCGGGTGCCGAAGAGCCTCGCCCTGCTGGAGAACCTGCTGCTGCGCCTGGCACCCGCGGTACACGAGGGCACGGTCGTCGTCGGCACCGGCATGGTCAAGGAGATCCACACCTCGACGCTCCAGCTGTTCGAGCGCGTCCTCGGCCCGACCCGGACCTCCCTGGCGCAGCGCAAGGCCCGGCTGATCTTCTCCACCCCGGACGTGTCGCTCCCGCGGCCCGCCAATCCGTGGCCGTACACCTACGCCCTGCCCGACGGCATCGGCGCCGTCTCCGGCCGGACCGTCGTCAACCACGCCGGCGTCTTCTGCGCCGACCGGCTGGACATCGGCACCCGCTTCTTCCTGCAGCACCTGCCGGAGAGCCGGGCCGCCCGGCGGGTGGTGGACCTGGGCTGCGGCAACGGTGTCGTCGGCACCGCCATGGCGCTGGCCCACCCGGAGGCCGAGGTGCTGTTCGTGGACGAGTCGTTCCAGGCCGTGGCCTCGGCGGAGGCCACGTACAAGGCGAACGACGTGCCGGGGCACGCCGAGTTCCGCGTCGGTGACGGGCTGGCCGCAGTGCCGGCCGGCAGCGTGGACCTGGTGCTCAACAACCCGCCGTTCCACTCGCACCAGGCGACGACGGACACCACGGCGTGGCGCATGTTCGCGGGGGCCCGGCGAGCACTGCGGCCGGGCGGCGAGCTATGGGTGATCGGCAACCGCCACCTGGGCTACCACGTCAAGCTGCGCCGCCTGTTCGGCAACAGTCAGCTGGTGGCCTCCGACCCCAAGTTCGTGGTGCTGAGGGCCGTCAAGAAGTAGTCGGCACATGCCGCCCGGCCAGCACGCCGATGAGCCGTCGCACCTCCCCGACCATCGCCTCGCGGCCCACGCTGAGGTACTTGCGTGAGTCGACCGCCTCCGGGTGGGCGGCGAGGAAGGCGCGGATCGCGCCGGTCATGGCGATGTTGAGGGCGGTGCCGACGTTGACCTTGGCGATGCCGGCGGCGACGGCCGCCGTCAGCTCGCCGTCCGCAACGCCCGAGGAGCCGTGCAGGACGAGCGGGACGTCCAGCGTGGTGGCGAGGCGCTTGAGGAGGTCGTGGTCGAGGGCGGCGGTGCGCTCGGTCATGGCGTGCGTGTTGCCGATGGCGACGGCCAGGGCGTCCACCCCGGAGTCGGTGACGAAGGCGTGCGCCTCCACGGGGTCGGTGCGGGCGCCGGGTGCGTGGGCATCGAGGGGAGGCCGGCCGTTCTTGCCGCCGACCTCGCCCAACTCGGCCTCGATCCACAGTTCCTGGGCGTGCGCCCATTCGGCGGCGGCCCTGGTGGCGGCGAGGTTCCCGGCGTACGGCAGGCGGGAGGCGTCGTACATCACGGAGCTGAAGCCCGCGCCCGGCGCCTGGCGCAGCAGATCGTCGCTCTGCACGTGGTCGAGGTGGAGCGCGACGGGGACCGCGGCGCGTTCGGCCGCGGCGGCGGCCGCGCGGGCGAGCGGCAGCAGCCGGCCGTAGCGGAACTTGACCGCGTTCTCGCTGACCTGGAGGACGACCGGGGCGCCCGCCGACTCGGCGCCGGCGATGACGGCCTCGACGTGCTCCAGCGTGATGATGTTGAACGCGGCGACGGCGGAGCGCGCGGCGGCGGCGCGGGCGACCAGCTCGCCGGTGGCTGCAAGCGGCACGGCCTGTCCTTTCGGGGGCGTCGGGCGGAGAGCAGGACGTCAGGGGGTGAGGATCACCGAGCGGGTCAGGTGGCGCGGCCGGTCCGGGTCGAGGCCGCGGGCCGCGGCGACCGCTACCGCGAGCCGCTGGGCACGGACCAGGTCGGCGAGCGGGTCGAGCCCGCCCTCGATCCACATCCCGCCGGTGGCACGCACCTGGTCGGCGAGGCCCTCCGGTGCCGGGCCGAGCATCCAGGTGGCCGTGGAGTGGGTGGTGATGCTGATGGGGCCGTGCCGGTACTCCGTCGCCGGATAGGCCTCGGTCCACGACAGTGAGGCCTCCCGCATCTTCAGTGCGGCCTCATTGGCCAGGCCCACGGTCCAGCCGCGCCCGAGAAAGGTGAACTGCGTGCGGTCGAGGAGCCCTTCGGGCAGCGGAGCGGACAGCGCGGTCCGGGCGTCGGCGACGACGGCGTCGGTGTGCAGCCCGAGGTGGGCGCGCAGCAGGGTGAGCGCGGTGGTCGCGAACCGGGTCTGCACCACGGAGCGTTCGTCCGCGAAGTCGAGTACGACGACGTCGTCGGCGGCCGACATGACCGGCGTGTCCGGGTCCGCGGTCACGGCGGTCGTACGGGTTCGTCCCTTCAACTGCTCCAGCAGACCGAGGACTTCGGTGGTCGTGCCGGAGCGGGTGAGGGCGATGACGCGGTCGTACGAGCGGCCGTGCGGGAACTCGGAGGCGGCGAACGCGTCGGTTTCGCCGCCTCCGGCTCCCTCGCGCAGCGCGGCAGCCGCCTGCGCCATGAAGTACGAGGTGCCGCAGCCGACGATCGCGACCCTCTCACCGCGCCCCGGCAGGGTCCGCCGGTGCCCGGGGGCCTCGGCCACGGCCCTCGCCCAGCACTCCGGCTGGCTGATCAGCTCGTCCTCGACATGGGTCATGGCATGCCCTCCGCTGTGATTGTTCCTGCAAGATAGCGCTGAGTTTCACGCACAATCAAGCATTTCAGGGCGTGCTGGGTGCGTTAGGGTCGCGGGAGACGGAGGAACGGAGGCTGCGCATGTCGCGCGACGCCCGCTGGAAGGCGCTGCTGGAACTGCTGGTCGAGCGCGGCCGGCTGGATGTCGAGGAAGCGGCCGCCGAGCTGCGGGTGTCGGCCGCGACCATCCGCCGCGACTTCGACCAGCTGGCCGAGCAGCAGATGCTGGTGCGCACCCGGGGCGGCGCGGTCGTGCACGGCGTCTCCTACGAACTCCCCCTGCGTTACAAGACCGCTCGCCGCGCCTCCGAGAAGCAGCGCATCGCCAAGGCGGTCGCGGATCTCGTCGCGCCCGGCGAGGCGGTGGGCCTGACCGGCGGTACGACCACCACCGAGGTGGCCCGCGCCCTTGCCGTGCGCGGCGACCTCGCCTCCGGTTCACCCGCCCTCACCGTGGTGACCAACGCGCTCAACATCGCCAACGAGCTGGCCGTGCGGCCCCAGTTCAAGATCGTGGTGACCGGCGGGGTCGCGCGCCCGCAGTCGTACGAGCTCATCGGGCCGCTGGCGGACGGGGTTCTGAGTCAGATCACGATCGACGTGGCGGTGCTCGGCGTGGTCGCCTTCGACGTCCCACACGGCGCCGCGGCCCACGACGAGGCGGAGGCCGCCGTCAACCGCCTGCTGTGCGAGCGCGCCGAACGGGTCGTTGTCGCCGCCGACTCCAGCAAGCTGGGCCGACGCGCCTTCGCGCGCATCTGCGCGGCGGAGTCGGTCGACACCCTGGTCACGGACACGGCGGCGGGGCCGGAGACCGTGCTGCGGTTCGAGGATGCGGGCATCCGGGTCATGGCCGTCTGACGGCGCGTCCACCCGATCCGCCGGATCCGACCGACGTCAGACGGCCATGACCCGCCCGATCCGTCAGACCCGCAGAAAACCCACCCCGCGACCGTCATTGCAGCTGGAGGACGGTGTCCGGCCGGCGCCGGGTGCGGTCTGATGCGCCTGGAGGGCGACGCTCACCAGCGTCATGAGGAGATCGACGTCGGCCGAGGCGTCGAGGCGGAGTGTCACCCACTGCGAGCCCGCCACCATACGGACCGCTGCGAAGCGTCTCAGATCGTTCGCCAGGCGCCGGATGGCCCGATCGGTGAGGTGGAGGTCGACATCCCGGTCGGAGTGGAAGTGGGCGATCTCCCCGTGGGCGGAGCTGAGCGCCTGCCCCGTGCCGCAGCTGGGCACGGCCTCCGTCAGGTCGGGCCAGGTGGCCAGTTGGGCGAGAGCGCGCGCGGTCAGCGTCATGGCCCCATCATGGCGCGCTCACCGTGAGGCAACCGCTACGTGAGCAAGCCTTAACCGATCCGTATCCGGCACCGCCCCGTTCCGGCCATCCGGCACGACGGACCGATCATCGGCGGGCGGCAAGAGCAACGACGAAGCACTGGGCGGGACAGCGGTGCGGGACCCGCACGCGACGCCACGCCGCGTCAGGTCGGCGCTCGCGCCCGGGGTCGACACAGGCGCCGCATGACCCGAAGCAGCCACCGCCATGGCGGAGCGGGTTCACCATGCGGGGAAGTCGTTCCGTTTGACGTTTACCCTCTGGACGTTCAGCATCA
The DNA here is from genome assembly GCF_040646295.1 of Streptomyces sp. NPDC046197. NCBI lineage: Bacteria > Bacillati > Actinomycetota > Actinomycetes > Kitasatosporales > Streptomycetaceae > Streptomyces > Streptomyces sp. NPDC046197. The sequence goes on from NZ_JBEYZY010000018.1 coordinate 88,279, forward strand.
AATCGTTACGCTCGCAGCCAAAAGCGCCCATCCTCGTTCGAGCGGAAGGCGGTGCCCCATGGCAAACGGGACGTCCAGACGGGTACTGCTCGGCGAGCTCTCGGCCGAGTTCCTGGGCACCATGGTGCTCATCCTGTTCGGCTGCGGTGTGGTCGCGCAGGTCCTGGGCGCGGGGCTCGGAAATCACGACAGCATCGCCTGGGCGTGGGGCTTCGGAGTCACCTTCGGCGTCTACGTCGCCGCCCGCATCAGCGGCGCTCATCTGAATCCCGCGGTGACCGTGTCGCTGGCCTTCTTCAAGGGCTTCTCCTGGGCCAAGGTCCTGCCCTACGCCCTGGCACAGACCTTCGGCGCCTTCGTCGCCGCGCTGCTGGTGCGCTGGAACTTCACCGAGGCCCTCGCCAAGGCCGACCCCGGTCACACCATCAAGACGCAGATCGTCTTCTCGACTCTGCCCGGCAACGGATCCCTGCCGATCAGCGAGTGGGGCGCGTTGCGGGACCAGATCATCGGCACCGCGCTCCTGGTCATGCTGATCTTCGCCGTCACGGACCTGCTCAACACCCCGCCCGGAGCCAACCTGGCCCCGCTGATCATCGGCTTCATCGTCGTGGTGATCGGTATGGCCTTCGGCGCGGACGCCGGCTACGCCATCAACCCGGCCCGTGACCTCGGTCCGCGCATCGCGAGCTTCATCACCGGATACTCGCACGCCTGGCGCGACCAGTACGGCAATCTCTACTTCTGGGTGCCGATCGTCGGACCGTTCATCGGCGGCCCGCTCGGCGCTCTGGTGTACCGCCTGCTGATCACTCCGTTCCTGCGCGAGGAAGTGCCGGGCGAGCAGGAGCCGGGCCGGATCCCTGCGCCCGACGCCGGTCCCGACTGACCCGAAGGCCCGCGGTCCCAGGGGCTCGTCCGAGGACGGACGAGCCCTCCGGCCGTTGGGCCGCACCCCGCCGCCGGGAACGGCCAGCCCAATCCCGGCATCAGCGGGAGCCTCTGATCGCTTTTGGGAGCACACTGGCAGGAGGGGCCGTCGGTGCTCACGAGGGGGTGTCGAGGGTGACACGTCGTCCAGGAGTGCGGTTGTGGCGATGGCGGCGCAATCCGCTGCGGCGGACCAGCGACGTCGTGGAGGCGTGGATCCTGCTCGTCGCCTGGGTCCTCGCCCTGGCGGGCGGCCTGCTGGCCGGGGTGCTGACGGCGGGCACGATGCAGCAGAGCGCCGACCGGGTGCGCGCGCAGAGCCGGCAGGTGTCGGCGGTACTGACCTGGGAGGCGACCCGCGGAACCGGCCGGCCGACGAGCGGCGCCCTGGTGTGGGGGACGGTGCAGTGGACCGACCCGGACGGCTCGACGCACACGGGACGGGCCAGAGTCCCGGCCGCCGCGACCGCCGGCAGTCACGTCACGGTGTGGACGGACGGGCACGGCGCGCTGACGTCACGGCCCACCTCGCGGGCCGACGCGGCGTTCCAGTCGGTCCTGGGCGGCATCTGGGCCGGCACGGCCACCGTCGGCGTGGTCATCGGCGGTGCCAAGCTGGTGCGGGCGCGGCTGGACCACCGCCGCATGGGCCAGTGGGCCGATGAGTGGGCCCGGGTGGACGCGAGGTGGGGGCGGAAGACGGGCTGACTGCACGGGGCGGCCGCCGGGGGCGCCAGCGCTCCTGGACGCCCGACATCTCACCAGATCTCCCCCTCGGCGGGCAGGGGTCGCCGGAAGACGACCATGGGACGGCCCGGACCGTTGTAGTCCTCTTCCACTCGCGCGTCGAACCCGAGGCTGCGGTGGAAGGCGACGGAGCCGGAATTGGCCACTGAGGTGATCGCCTTCAGCCGCTCGGCACCCTGGCTTCGTGCGGCCTGTGCGAACGCGGCGTAGAGACGGCGCCCGAGACCCGCCCCTCGGGCATCGTCCCGCGTGGCGATCAGATGCACGTACCCCGTGCGGGCAGGCGTGACGAAGCCGATGAGGTACCCGCGGACACCGTCCTCGGCGCGTGCCATCAGACAGGTCGAGCCGAAACTGCACGAGCGCCGTCAGATGCAGGGACCGCAGGTCCCGCTCCCCCCAGTAACGGGAGTGGTCGTCGAGAACCTCGTGGAGGTCGGTCGGTTGAGCCGGCAGGATCCGCGCGTCCATGGCGCCGATCATGACAGGTCCGCCACTGGCGGCCGACCCTGCCCCCCGGCAGCGCTGCAGCGCTGCAGCGCTGCAGCGGCCGATCATGCCCGGCTTCCACGCCGCGTTTCCCTGTCAAGTCCGCGTGTTGGGGTCCGCCATGGTTGCGATGCACTCCCGTCAGGCGACCGGGTCGTCCGGTCGCGCCACAAGGTGCCCGGCGCGCTTGTGGGTATGGGCGCCCTGCCGAACGGGAGATACCGCTCGACCTCCTCCCAGGCCATCAGCAACGTCTCGTCCTCACTGATTGCCTATTGCGTACGGCGCCCCGTGATTGCGTACGGCGCTCCGTTCATCATGGCGCTCACAGAAAGCCTCTCGTCCACGGCTGCCCCATTCCGATCAGCACCCACCGGACCGGGGACGCCGCCAGCGGTTTCCCCAAGGACGGTCAAGCGGCGGTAGTACCCGTCCTCGTCGATCTCGCCTCGGGCGAAGCGTTCGGCAAGGAGCCGTTCGAGGGACGGCCCGGGCCGCCGAGCCTCGGTAAGGTCACTGCTCCCTCCCGTCCTCGCCACGGCGCGGTACAGGAGAACGCCCGATTGCAGGCGAGAGTGCCCTGATGAGGACGACCGCAGCATCATGGAGTCGCATGTGCGGGCTGGACAGCAGGACACGCCGCTCATCGCCCCGACGCGCGGTGGCGCGAACAGCGTCTGTACGGCCCTGGCCGCAGAGCCGTTCGTCCCCTGACCAAGCCAAGCCCACCGAGATGTGATGGACGGGGGGCCAGACCTCGGGCAGGGATGCCCGGATGGACAGAGGTGACCATGAACCGCTCCGCCTTCCCCACACGGCTTCGCTCTTCGACCAGGGCGGTCGCCTCGCTACGGCTGGAGCCCGCCCTTCTGGCCGTGACGGCGGCGGCCCTGGCCGCAGGCGGTGCCGCCTGGCTCGCCGGTGAGGAGGGTCTCGCCGACCTGCTGTGGGGCCTGGGCACGCTGGCCGCGATCCCACCGGCGGTGGGCTGGGTACTCGCCGCACTCCGCCACGGCCGTGCGGGCGTCGACCTGATCGCGGTTCTCGCTCTCGGTGGCACCCTCGCCGTCCACGAATACCTGGCCGGTGCGCTGATCGCGCTGATGCTGGCCACCGGCCGCACCCTGGAGGCGGCAGCCCAGCGGCGGGCCTCGCACGACCTGCGTTCGCTGCTGGAGCACGCGCCCCGCTCTGCGCGCCGCCGGACACCGGCTGGAGTCGCCACGGTGCCGCTGGCCGAAGTCGCCGTAGGTGACCTGCTCGTCGTGGGTCCGGGCGAGGTCGTCCCGGTCGACGGGCGGGTGGAGGGCGCCATGGCCAACCTCGACGAGTCCGTACTCACCGGTGAGTCCCTGAACGTCGAACGAGCGGCGGGCGGCACGGTCCGCAGCGGGGTGGTCAACGCCGGCGGCGCATTCGAACTGCGGGCCACGGCGACCGAGCAGGACAGCACGTACGCCGGAATCGTGCGACTGGCCAGGCAGGCCGGGGCGGAGTCCGCGCCCGTGGTACGGCTGGCCGACCGCTACGCGGCTTGGTTCCTTCCGCTCAGCCTGGCGGTGGCGGGGCTGGCCTGGCTGCTCAGTGGCTCGCCGGTACGAGCGGTCGCGGTGCTGGTGGTGGCCACCCCGTGTCCGCTACTGCTGGCCGCACCGGTGGCCATTGTCTCCGGGATCTCCCGCGCCTCACGCCTGGGAGTCGTGATGCGCGACGGCGGCGCCCTGGAGAATCTGGGGCGGGCCCGCACCCTGCTGCTCGACAAGACGGGCACCCTCACCCGCGGCCGCCCGCGCGTCCTCGACGTGGTGGCCGCACCGGGGTGGCAGCCGGCGGAGGTGCTGAGGCTGGCCGCGTCGCTGGACCAGTATTCGCCCCATGTCCTCGCCGAGGCGATCGTCGACACCGCGCACGAACGGAAGCTGGTGCTGTCCGTCCCGTCCGATGTCACCGAGGAGCCCGGCCGAGGTGCTTCGGGCGCCGTGGACGGGCACCGGGTGTGTGTCGGCCGCTTCGACACGTCCGACGCCTGCCCGTCCTGGACGAGGGCGGTGGACAACCGGGCGCTTCTCGACGGTGCTGCCGTGGCCTGGCTGACCGTCGACGGATGTCCGGCGGGTGCGGTGCTCCTCCGGGATCCCCTGCGCCACGACGCCCCACGCACCCTGCGCCACCTGCGGGCCGCGGGCATCGAACGGCTGCTGATGCTGACGGGCGACCGCACGGAGCCGGCCCGCGAGGTGGGCGCCATCCTCGGCCTGGACGACGTCCGCGCCGGGCTCGACCCGGCCGGCAAGGTCGCCGTCGTACAGGCCGAACGCGAACGCGCGGTCACCGTCATGGTGGGCGACGGCGTGAACGACGCCCCCGCGCTCGCCGCCGCGGACATCGGTGTGGCGATGGGGGCGCGCGGGTCCACCGCCTCGTCGGAGGCCGCCGACATCGTGCTGACCACCGACCGCGTGGACCGGCTCGCCGACGCCGTCTTCATCGCCGTACGGGCCCGGCGGATCGCCGTGCAGAGTGCCCTGGGCGGAATGGTGATGTCCCTGGCCGCGATGGCCGCGGCCGCCTTCGGCCTGCTGGCGCCCGCCCTGGGCGCCCTGCTCCAGGAGGCCATCGACGTGGCGGTCATCCTCAATGCCCTGCGCGCACTGCGCGTGGACCAGGCCGCGCGGCCGACACTGACGCCCGCTGCCGAGGCGCTCATCCACCGCTTCGCATCGGAACACGACGACCTCCAGGACGTGCTCGAGGCGGTGCACGGTGCAGCCGACCACCTCTCCGACAGTCCCGGCCCGCAGGCCCTGGCGGCCGTCGAGGAGGCGCACCGGCTGCTCACCGAACGGCTGCTCCCCCACGAGTACGCCGAGGAGCACCAGCTCTACCCCGCCCTCGCCCCCGCTCTCGGCGGCCCGGAGGCCACGGCCACCATGAGCCGGGCCCACACCGAGATCGAACGCCTCTCCCGACGCATCGCCACCCACCTGCGGCTGGCTCACGCCCAGGGCGCCCTGTCCCCCGGCCAGCTCGACGACCTGCGCTCCTGCCTGTACGGACTGCACACCGTCCTCCGCCTGCACTTCACGCAGGAGGAGGAGAGCTACTTCTCGCTGGCCCAGTGAAGTCCTGCGGGGCTTGCCGGAGCACACCGCACGGGAGGGCCACTCGGCCCGCACAGTGCCCGGTCAGCCCCTGTGCGGCCGGGACCCGCCGCCGGATGCTGAAGGTGTCATCCGGAGGGAGAGTTCGTGATGACCGGTATCCAGGAGGTCCCGGTTCATGCCCTGCTGGCCGACGGAACCACCGTTCGCATACGGCAGGCGGGTCCGGCCGACCGTGAGGAAGTGCGGCGGCTGTACGAGGAGATGTCACCGCAGAACCTGCGGTTGCGGTTCTTCTCGGTCAGTACGGCCTCCGCCCGGCTCGCCGCCGAGCGGGTGGCCGGAGGCGAACGCCGCGGATACCGCGCGCTGGCCGCCGAGTGCGACGGGCGGCTCGTGGGGCTGGCCGAGTACGAGGTGCTGCCGGGCGGCAGCACGGCGGACATCTCGGTGGCGGTCGCCGACGGCTGGCACCACCGGGGTGTGGCCACTCTCCTGCTGGAACACCTCGCGGACGCCGCGCGTACGGCGGGCGTCACCGCGTTCAGCGCCGACGCCCTGTCCGAGAACCATGATGTGCTCAGGGTCTTCCACGATCTCGGGTTGCGTGTCACCCGCCACTTCGACGGACCCGAGGTGCACTGCACGGTCGGACTCACCGAGGACGAGACGTACTTGAGCGCCGTGGAGTCGCGCGGCCGGCTGGCCGACATCGCCAGTCTGCGGCCGATGCTGCGCCCCGGCACCGTCGCGGTGATCGGCGCGGGCCGCACACCGGGGTCGGTCGGGCGCGCGATACTGCGGAACATTCACAGCGGTTCCTACACCGGGCGGTTGTACACCGTGCACCCCGAGGTGACCGCAGTCGCCGGGGTGCATGCCTGCCCGTCCGTCGCCGACCTGCCGCAAGTGCCGGACCTGGCCGTGATCGCCGTCCCGGCCGCAGCCGTTGCCGAGGTGGCCGAGCAGTGCGGCCGAGTCGGCGTGCGCGCCCTGCTCGTGGTGTCCGCGGGCCTGGACACGCACCAGAGCGGCGCTCTGACGGACGCGTGCCGACGCCACGGCATGCGGCTCGTCGGCCCGAACTGCCTGGGCCTGGCCAACACCGAGGAGGACGTCCACCTGGACGCCACCTTCGCCGCCCGGCACCCCGGGCCCGGCACGGCCGGGGTCGCCGTGCAGTCCGGCGGTGTCGGCATTGCGCTGCTGGACGGGCTGGCCCGGCTCGGCATCGGGGTGACGACGTTCGTCTCGCTCGGCGACAAGTACGACGTCAGCGGCAACGACATGCTCCAGTGGTGGGAGAGCGACGGGCGCACCGACCTGGCGCTGCTGCACCTGGAGTCCTTCGGCAATCCCCGCGCCTTCTCCCGCACCGCCCGCCGGGTGGCCCGGACCATGCCGGTGCTGACCGTGGACGCCGGGCGGTCGGAGGCCGGACGGCGTGCCGCCGCCTCGCACACTGCGGCCGCGGCCGCCCCGACGGTGACCCGGCAGGCCCTGTTCACCCAGGCAGGCATCACCGCCACCCGCACCATCGGTGAACTCCTCGACACCGCCGCCCTCTTGCATGCCCAGCCGCTGCCCCACGGTACGAAGGTCGCCGTCGTCAGCAACGCGGGCGGGGCCGGCATACTGGCCGCCGACGCGTGCGTGGACGCCGGACTCGTCGTCCCGCCGCTCGCCGCCGACCTGGTGGACGAACTGCTCGCCCTGCTGCCCGAGGGCGCCGGCGCGAACAACCCGGTGGACGTCACGGCGGCCGTCGGTGAGGAGCAGCTGCGGGCGTGCATCGGCCATGTGGCCCGGCACGGGGCCGTCGACGCCGTGCTGGTGAGCCTGGTCCCCACAGCGGTCGCCGCGGCCACCGGGGAGGATCTGGTGCACGCCCTGACCGCGCCTCCTGGACCGCTCGCCCGCCCGGTTGTCGCGGTGCTGCCTGCGCAGGCGGCCCGCGTCGAACTGCTGCCGACCGCCGACGGGGACACCCTGCCCGCGTACTCCGACGCCGAGGACGCCGCCCGTGCCCTGGCCCACGCAGCCACCCGCGCCGACTGGCTCGCCCGGCTTCCGGGCGCCGTACCTGAGTTGCCGGGAGTGGAGACCGAGCGCGCGAAGAACCTGACCGCCGCCTTCCTGGAGGGGAACCCGGAAGGGGGCTGGCTCGATCCGCAGGCAACGGCCATGCTCCTCGGCTGCTACGGCATCCCGCAGATCCGCTGGGCCTGGGCCCGGGACGAGGACGAGGCGGTCGCCGCGGCCGAACGGCTCGCCGGACCGGACGGACGGGTCGTCCTGAAGGCGTACTGGCCCGGTCTGCTGCACAAGAGCGAACAGCACGCCCTCCACCTCGACCTTCAGAACGCCTCCCAGCTCAGGGCCGCGCACCGCGATCTGGCCACCCGGTTCGGCGACCGGATGACCGGGGTAGTGGTGCAGCCGCTCGCCGAACGCGGCACCGAACTGTTCGCCGGAGTCGTCCAGGACGAGGTCTTCGGGCCGCTCGTGGTGTTCGGTCTCGGCGGTACGGCGACGGAGTTGCTCGCAGACCACGCGGCCAGGCTCGCCCCGCTCACCGACCTCGACGTGCACGACCTGCTCACCTCGCCCCGGTGCTCCCCGCTGCTGTTCGGCTACGCCGGCAGCCCAGCCGCCGACATCGGCGACCTGGAACAGCTGGTGCACCGGCTGTCCCGGATGGCCTCCGACCTGCCCGAACTGGCGGAGGCCGACCTCAATCCCGTCCTGGCCGGGCCGCACGGCGTCACCACCCTCGACGTCCGCGTCCGGCTCGTGCCGCGCCACCCCCACGATCCGTATCTGCGCAGGCTGCGCTGACGGGGGCCACCGCTGAAGGAGGTCGCGATGAAACCCACCAAGGTCGGCGAGGTTATGACCGGTGACGTCGTCACCGTCCGCTACGGCACCCCGTTCAAGAGGTGGTTCGCCTCCTCCGCGAGTACCGCATCAGCGGGCTGCCGGTGATCGACGAGGACGACAAGGTCATCGGGGTGATCTCCGAGACCGACCTGATGCAGCGGCAGGCACACCCATCACAGTCCGGCCGTCGTTTCGCCGCCCGGCTGCACAGACTGAGCCGGGGTGCCCGCCGGAGTGCAGCCAGGAGCCGGGCGCGCACGGCCGGCGGGCTGATGTCGGCGCCGGCCGTGACGGTCCCGGCGGAGGCGGCCCTGCCGGAGGCCGCCCGGCTGATGGCGCGACACGGCATCGAACGACTGCCGGTGGTCGACGAGGAGGACCGGCTCGTCGGCATAGTCACCCGCCGCGACCTGCTCCCACTGCGGGTGCCTCCAGCCTGCGGGACGGAACATGCGGCGCCCATGGGCCGAAACGCCCCGTCACGGGGCCCGTGTGGCCTTTTCGCGCGAGGCGGCGGCCAACCCCTGCACCAGGCCCGTGGGTGGGCCGAAGGTCCCTGGGCGGGTCCGGGCGGCCCGTGGTGAAAGGCCGGTGACGCGCGCACGCTGGGGTCAGGAACCACGAAGGGAGACGGTGCGATGACCTCCGCCACCACCATGAACGCGGTGCTCCCCGCCGAGCACCGTGAACGGCTGATGCGGCTTGCCCGCGAGGTCTCCTTCGAGGCCGGGACCCGCCTGTTCGAGGAGGGCCGGCACGCCGACCGCTTCTGGATCGTGCGCACCGGGACCGTCGCCCTCGACCTGCACGTGCCGGGCCGCCGTCCAGCCGTCATCGAATCGCTCGGTCATGGTGAACTGGTTGGCTGGTCCTGGCACTTCCCGCCGTACATCTGGCACCTGGGTGCCGAAGCGATGAGCCCGATGCGGGCCTGGGAGTTCGACGCCGAGGCGGTCCGGTCGATCTGCGCCGAGGACGCCGAGTTCGGCCGGACGATCGCGGCCTGGGTCGGACGGGTGGTCGCCCAGCGGCTGCACGCCTCTCGAATCCGGCTGCTCGATCTCTACGCACCGTACGGCAGCGGGGGGCTGACATGACCGCCGTTTCCGGGCCTCACCGGCGTTCCGAGGAGAAAAGCACGCCGGGCAGTCCGCACCGTGTGAGTGACGTGATGACGCGCGAAGTCGTGGCGGTGGGCCGCAAGACCCTGTTCAAGGACATCGTCGAGCGCATGGAGCAGTGGCGGATCAGCGCGCTGCCCGTGCTGGAGGGCGACGGACGGGTGATCGGGCTCGTGTCCGAGGCCGATCTGCTGCCCAAAGAGGAGTTCCGGGACAGCGATCCGGACCGGTTCACCCAACTGAACCGACTGTCCGACCTGGCCAAGGCCGGGGCGGTGACCGCGGAGGAGTTGATGAGCACCCCGGCCGTCACCGTCCATGCCGACGCCACACTTGCCGAGGCGGCCCGCATCATGGCGCTGCGACGCGTCAAGCGGCTGCCCGTCGTGAACTCCGAGGGGCTGCTGGAGGGCGTGGTCAGCCGCGGGGACCTGCTCAAGGTGTTCCTGCGCCCGGACAACGACCTCGCCGACGAGATCCGGCGCGACATCGTCGACGTCCTCTTCCCGGCGCCGGTCGAGCCCGTGCACGTCACGGTCACCGAAGGAGTCGCGACACTGACCGGCCGGGTCCAGGACACCGCCCGGATTCAGCTGGCCGTTCGCATGGTGCGGGGCGTCGAAGGCGTGGTGGGTGTGGACTGCCGGCTCGCCGCTGCAGACACGGAATGAACCACCAGGCCCGGGCTCCTGCCCGAAAGGCGCGCCACCCGGTTGCGGCGTTCGGTCCGGATGACGAGTCGGCAGGAGCGACCGCGTTCAGCCCTGTCGCGGCTGAGGTTTCGCCATTCGGGTCCGACCTGCTTCCACTCCGCGCCCCATTCGGCCGGACGCCGCCGCATGAGCCGGCTGTACGGGTTCCGGCCGGGCGCCGGGGAACACCTCAGCCCGGCCCTTGTGCGGCGAGCCGTCCGTATCCGCCACGCCTGCAAAGACTCCACCGAGAACGGCCGAGAACGGCGAGGATCCAAGCCGCGAGCACGGTCCAAACCTCAACGACGTCGCCGTGCCGCCGGAGCGGAGTGCGCCGTCGGCGCCATAGCCACACCCGGGTCACGGCGGTGGCGGTGTCCGTGTCATCGTCGCGGCCTGCTCTCGCCTGCCGTGGGCCGCTGTCGGGCGCCTGCCGTGGGCCGCTGTCGGGCCGAGGCGGTGCCCAGGTGGACGGCATCACCCTGTGGATGCTGGGCGGCGCCGCACGCCTGCACGGCGAGGCCCCGACACCGGCCACCGAGCTGCGCATGCGACGCGGGCCGGCCGGGAGGCCGCAGGGCATGATCAGGCAGGCTCTGGTACGACGGTCACCGGGCACGCGGCGTGGTGCAGCACGCCGTGGGCGACGCGGCCGAGTTGAAGGCCGAAGTGGCCCGGGCGGCGGCGGGCGCCGACGACCAGCAGGTCGGCCTCGTGGGACACGACCAGCAGGGCGTCGCGGGCGCGGCCCTCGAGCGCACGCCGTTGCACCCGCAGGCCGGCCGGGACGTCTCGCAGCGCCTCCTCCAGCACCTCCGTCGCCTGCCGTTCCCACAGGTGGGCCGGTTCACCGAAGATCAGCGGATGTCCCGTGGTCGCGTGTGCGGGGCGCTGCCAGGCCCGAACGGCCTCCAGCGGAACACCGCGGAGCAGTGCCTCCTCGACCGCGAACCGCACGGCTGCCGAGCCCGTCGGCCTCTCGCCCACACCCAGGACGATGCGGCCGTGTGCCCCTGCGCGGGCCTGGTTGTCGTGGCTGCCGCGCAGCACGATCACCGGGCAGTGGGAGTGACCGGCCACTGTGACACTGACGGAACCGAGGAGCGCCTCGGTCATGCCGCTGCGGCCACGGCATCCCAGGACCATTACGAGGGCCGTGCGACTCTCCCGCAGCAGCGCGTACTCCGGCTCCTCGGGCAGCACGTCGGCGGTGACCTTCACCCCTGGCTGCCTACGGTGGGCGCGCCGCTCGGCGGCCTCGATGATGTCCTCGGCCAGCACCTGCTCGTCCGGCTTGCCGAGGGCGTGCGCGAGGGAGACGCCTTCGTAGCGCTCCCAGGGGGATGCATACACCAGCCGGAGCGGCGCACCACGCAGGGCGGCCTCGTCGGCGGCCCAGTCCACGGCTCTCAGGCTCGGCTCGGAGCCATCGACACCGACGACGATCGGAAGATCCATCATCCTCACCGTCCCCCGCCCGAGCCGCACGGCGGCTCGGGCCCGACCGGCGGGTCGGCACGGTTTTCGACGACCACGCCGAACGCGCGAACGACCACTGCCTTCATCGTTCTTCTCCTCGGAGCAGCGGCTCAGCCGTGCGCGACGACGGCGACGGGCGCGGTGACGTGGTGCAGGACGGCGTGGGTGACATGGCCGATGTGGGCACCGAAGGGACTGGTGCGGATGCGTCGGCCGACGACGACCAGGGAGGCGTCGCGGGAGGCGTTGACGAGGGCCGGCGCGGCGCTTTCGTACCGGCTCGCCTCGATCACCTGAACGTCCGGGAACTTCTGCCGCCAGGGGCGCAGCACCTCGGTCAGGACGGCGGCCTCGTGGCGCGCGACGGAGCCTCCTGCTTCGAGATCGGCCGACATGCCGTACAGGTAGGTGGGCGGCGGACTCCAGCCGTGCACGACCCGCAGGGAGGTCTCCCGGCGGGCGGCGGCGTCGAAGGCGAACTCCAGCAGTGTCCCGTCCGGGGCACTGGTGTCGAGACCCAGGACCACGGGCCGGAAGGGTGTCGCGTCGGACGGTACGTCCCCGGGTGCCGTCTCGTGCTCGTCCGAGGCCTGTTCCCCTGCCCGTACCAGCACCACCGGCCGTTCGGCGTACGCGACCACGGCCAGGCTGACGGAACCGACCATGAACCCGCCGATCCCACCGAAACGCCGCGAGCCAAGCACCAGAAGTTCGGCGGAGCCCGCCGCCTCGCACAGGGCGTCGGCCGGGTTCCCGGTGAGCTGATCGGCGATCACCTCAACGCCGGGGTGGCGCAGCCGGATGCCCTCGGCCGACTCTCGCGGGATCCTCTCCGTCCAGTCCTGATGGGTCTCCGGTCCCACCAGCGGAGCCTGCGCCAACGGTTCGGGCACCGGCTCCCACACGTGGACGATCTTCAGCGGCAGGCCACGCTGCAGTGCTTCACGGGCCGCCCATTCGGCGGCGGCACGGCTCTCGGGCGAGCCGTCGAGTCCGACGGTAATGGTGCGGGACATGGTCTCCACCTCCGGGGGCTGAACGGTCCGCTTCCAGAGTTGCGGTGGGAGGGTGGCAGGGTCAGGGGCCGCATGTCCCCTGTCGGGGCCGGGCGGCCCCTGTTCCACCCCTCCGCACCGGCCCACGCTGGAAGCGGTGGAACCGCAGCCGAGGACCTCACGGAGTCATCATGTCCGGCATCCCACACATCGTCAGCGATGTCATGACTCACACGGTCGGCGCCGTCGGCCGACGGGCCTCGTTCAAGGAGATCGTGCAGATGATGGAGGACTGGCAGGTCAGCGCCCTCCCCGTGCTGGAGGGCCAGGACCGGGTGGTCGGCGTGGTCTCCGAGGCCGATCTGCTGCCCACGGAGGAGTTCCGGGACACCCCGGGGGAGGGTTACGCCCGGCTGCGCCGCCCCGCCGCCCTCGCCAAGACCGGCGCGCTCACCGCGGAGGAGCTGATGTCCTCCCCCGCGGTCACCGTCCGGGCGAACGCCACCCTCGCCGAGGCCGCGCGGATCATGGCGCGGGCGGAGGTCAAACGGCTGCCCGTGGTGGACGATCTCGGCGTGCTGGAGGGCATCGTCAGTCGCGCCGACCTGCTCAAGGTCTTCCTTCGCGAGGACGAGGACATCGCCGAGGAGGTCCGGCGCGAGATCGTGGCCTACCTCTTCCCGCCGCCTGCCTCGGCCATCCGGGCGGAAGTGCGCGACGGGGTCGTGACGCTCGTCGGCCGGATCCGCGACGCCTCCCTGGTCCCCGTGGCCGCTCGCCTGGTACGCGCCGTCGAGGGCGTCGTGGACGTGAAGTTCGACCTCGCCGCCGACGGGACGTGATCGTCCCCTGCGCAGCCGCGTGCCGGAACCGGCGTACCCGGTCTACGAGGAGGCCGTGCTCGACTTGTATGAGGAAGCCGTGCCTGAGCCGGGTCCAGACAGCGGTCCTCGCTTCCCGTCCGGACCGGACCAGCACCACTCCGGCCAGCACGCCTCAGGGAGCCTGGGGTCACACGCCTGAGGGAGCCCGGGATCAGCCGGCGGTGAGGAGGTTCTTCACCTCGACGACGTCGGCGATCCCCGCGACCTCCGCCACCAGCCGGTCCATCGTCGCGGTCGGCACCCGTCCAGTCAGCTCCACGATGCCGTCGTGCACGGCCACCTCCACGGCGTCCCGGTCGCCCGGTGGGCAGAGGGTTTCGACCCTGGTCTCGACCTCGGCCCGTATTCCCGCGTCGTCCCTGATGAGGGCCTGCAGCAGCGCGTTGCGGCGCACGACGCCGACCAGGCGGCCCTCGTGGTCGGTGACGGGGAGCCGCTTCAGCCGGGACAGTGCGGCGAGCCAGGCGGCCTCGGCGACCGTCGCACCCGGCAGCACCGTGATCGCGGGGCTCGTCATCAGGTCGGCGGCCGTCTCACCGTGGGCCTTGCCGTGCATCCGGCGCTCGCGCAGCCTGCCGATGGGTCCCGGCCGGTGGCCCGAGGCCTCGAAGGCCACCTTCGCCAGCAGATCGGACTCGGAGACGACGCCGACCACGTGGTCCTCGGCATCCACGACCGGGACCGCACCCGCCTGCTCGCGCGCCAGCAGGCGGGCGATGTCGCGGTACGGCAGGTCGTCATGGACAGACGCGGCGGGCACGTCCATCACGTCCCGGACCAGCGCGAACCCGGCCTCGGGCGGTGAGGGCCCTTGCACGGGGGCGGCGGCCGACGGTGCCGGGTGGGCGGTGCCGCGGGCAGGGACCGGCGGCGCTTCGGTGCCGGCGTGTCTGGCCGCGGCCGTGGCAACGGCGCCCAGGTAGCGGACAAGCATGTCCTGCCGCGCCGTCTCACCGGGGCTCCAGGGACGGGAGGGCGACGACTGCCGGGCCTCGGCCTGGGTGGAGAAGTTCTCGTGGGTGTTCACGATGGCCTCCGGACTCCCTCGAGTTCCTACCATCCCAGTCTTCCGCTGTACCCGCCCACGCCAAGAGCCGAACGGCCCTGGTGCGACGGCTTGACAGCCCTATCCAGTGCGTGCAGGCACGACAACGGTGAAACTGAAGGAACAGCCGACCGGCAGGAGGCTGGCCGATGAGCCTGCGGGACTTCCTGGAGCGGTTCCGCCCGGCGGGCACGCCGGGAGCGTCCGCCACCGGCGTGCCCGCCGACCGTACGGCGGAGCGCGCCGCGGAACTGGAGCCCGCCCTCGCGCGGTTGACGGAGGTGCAGCAGGAGGCGTCCCGCATCCGGGACGCCGCGGACGAAGCGGCCGAGGCCATCCGGGAAGAGGCCGCGCGGGAGGCGGCACGCCTCGTGGCGGCCGCCCGTGAGCAGGCCCCAGTGGTCCGCCGGCAGGCCGCGGAACCCCTCCTGCGGGAGGCACGGCGCGAGGCGGACACCCTTCGCGCCGCTGGAGATCGTGCGGCCTCGGCGGTCCGGGAGCGGGCCAGGGAGCGTATGCCGGATCTGGTGGAGCGCGCGGTGGACGACGCCCTGCGTCTGGCAGGCGGGTGGGGCGAACCGCCATGAGCGCCGGCTGGGTCGCCGGTACGGTGCGCGCCAAGACCCTCGTCGGCCGGTACCCGGGTGCCGACGGGATACTGGAAATCGCTGCGAGCCCGACGCTCGACGACGGCCTGCAGCGCCTCGCCGCAACGCCGTACTCGAGGTACACGCGCACTGCGGCCGACCTGCCCGGGGCACAACGGGCGGTGTCCGCAACCCTGCTGTGGCATCTGCGCGTGCTGGCCGGCTGGCTGCCGCCAGGCGGTGCCCGCCTGCTCGTCCCGCTCGCCGCGGGCTTCGAGATCGCCAACGTCATCTCCCGACTGCCCGCACCGGCGGGACACCGCACTGACGTGCCCGAGCCGTACCGGCTCGGGGCGCTGGAGACCGCCTGGCGGAGCCTGGAGCGCGCGGACACCCCTGCGCGGTTGCGGGCGGCCCTCGCCGCCTCACCCTGGGGCGACCCCGGTGGCGACACGCCATGGGCGCTGGTCACCGGCATGCGCATGGCTGCCGCACGGCGCACCTCCGTCGCCGTGCCGTCCGCACGCCGCTGGGCCCAGGGACGGGCCGTGCTGCTGACCGCCCGTGAACTGTTCGTGCACCGGCGCTCGCTGCCAGGGCCCGTACTGCGCGATGCGGCACGGTTGCTCGGGGCGCGTGCGCCGACCGCCACCACGTACGAGGAGTTCCGCGGAAGCCTCCCCTCGGCGGCTCGGTGGGTTCTTGCCGACGTGGAGGCGCCGGGCGAGCTGTGGCGGGCCGAGACCCGCTGGTGGCGGACGGTGCTGGCCGATGGCGCGGCTCTGCTGCGCGACGGCCGGTACGGGCCGCGCGTGGTCGTGGGCGCGGTCGCCGTGCTGTCGGTGGACGCCTGGCGGGTGCGGGCCGCGCTGGAGTCGGCTGCCCGCGGCGGACGGCCGGGGGAGGTCTTCGATGCCCTGGCCTGAGGCGATGGCGCCGGTCCGGATGCGCCGCGTGGCGGTGGTCGTGCCGCAGGCGGCCCTGCGGGACGCGCTGGTGCGGATCGCAGAGGAGGGCTGCGTGGAACTGGACCGTGCCGAGGAGGCCGTTCCGGGATCGGCGGCGGTGCGGCTGCAGCGGATGCGAGGGCATGGCGACGCGGCGGAGTCGCAGAGCGCCGCGACCGCCGTGCTGGCCGCCGCCGCACCCGACCTGGACCTTCTGGAACGGCAGCACAGTGTCGGACTGCTGGCGGGCGAAGCCCAGTTGGAGGAACGGGCGCAGGGCGCCGTACGGCGTGGGGACGTGGCCGCGCTGGCCGGGTGGTGTCCGGCCGGCGAGGTGTCGCGCGTCGCGGGCCGACTGGCCGCAGCGGGTGGCGCTCTGCTGCCTCTGCCGTCCCCTCGCGGCACCGATCCGCCGACGCTGCTGCGGCCGGGCGGCCCCGTCTCCTTCACTCCGCTGGTGACCACGTACGGCACACCGGCCTACGCCGATCTCGATCCCTCGTGGCCGGCCGGCCTCGCCTACGTCGCGATGTTCGGGATCATGTTCGGCGACGTGGGACACGGCGCGCTGCTCCTGCTCGGCGCGCTCGCGCTGCGCCTCGGGCGGCCCCGCCGGTTCGCCCCGCTGAGCCGTCTCTGGCCGTTCCTGACGGGTGCCGGAGCCGCCGCCATGCTCGCGGGCGCCGCCTACGGCGAGTTTTTCGGACCGACCGGACTGCTGCCGGTGCTGTGGCTGAGCCCGCTGCACAGCGCGGCCCGCCTGCTGGCCGCCGCCGTGCTCTTCGGGGCGGGACTGCTCGCCCTCGCGCATGCCGCCGGCGCGGCCAACCGGGTACGTGAGGGGGGTTGGGGCACTGGGCTGTACGCGGCATCCGGCTGTGCAGGGCTGCTGTTCTACCTGGGGCTCGCCCTGGCCGCGGCGGGCCTGCTCCTGCACCGGCCGCCCGCGGCCGTTGCAGGAGCCGCGCTCGCCGGGGCCGGGCTGGCGCTGGTGGCGTACGGCCTGTTCCGGGCCACGGCGGGCGGCGGCGCGGGACTCGCCGAGACGGCGGTGCGGCTGTTCGACATCGTCGTGCGCACGGGCACCAACACACTGTCCTTCGCCCGGCTCGCGGCCTTCGGCCTCACCCACGCTGCACTCGCCGACCTGGTGTGGCGCGGCACCACAGGCCTGGCCGCGCGCGGTGCCGCCGGGGCAGCGGGCGCCGTGCTGCTCTTCGCCGTGGGCACTGCCGTCTCGTTCGGCCTGGAGGCCCTGGTGGCCGGTGTGCAGGCCCTGCGGCTGGAGTTCTACGAGCTGTTCTCCCGGCTCTTCGAGACGGAGGGCCGCCCGTTCCGTCCCTGGCACGTTTCCCCGGTGGAACCTGCCGACCGCGCTGTGAAGGTGATCCCATGCTCACCTGGCTGATCGTCCTGCCGGTCCTGGCCGCGGTGCTCGGTGCCGTCCGGCTGCTGCGGCGACACCGGACCAAGCACGCCTTCCGCTGGCTCCTCGCCACGAACCTCGCCCTCCTGGGCGGCGCCTGTGTCGTCCTGGCCACGGCGCTCGTGCGCCCCGCGCAGGCGTCGGCCCAGGCCGCCGCCTCCGGCGCGGTCAACGGGTCCGCTCTGATCGGGGCGGCCATCGCGGTGGCCGGGGCCTCCATCGGGGCCGCGATCGCCGTCGCGTACACGGGTGCAGCGGCGCTCGCGGCGCTGAGCGAACGACCGGAGATGTTCGGCCGGGCGATGGTGATCGTCGGCCTGGCGGAGGGCATCGCGGTGTACGGGCTGGTGGTCGCCGTCCTGCTCATCGGAAAGGCGTGACCATGGGCACCGTGGCCGCCATCGGCACTCGGACCGGCGTGTGCGGTCTGGCGCTGGCCGGGGTCGACGTCCTTGTCGCGGAGGACCCGGACGCCGTCCGCCGGGCCTGGCGGACGCTTCCGGCCACGGTCAGCCTGGTGATCCTCACGGCCGAGGCCGCCGAAGCGCTGGGGAGCGCGGCGACGGCGCCGGATCCGTCCCGGCCGCTGACGGTGGTGATGCCCTGATGGCGGCGCCCGCGGACGCGCTGGATCCGGTGCGCGCCGAGTTGCTGCGCGCGGCAAGGGCCTCGGCCGATGCCGTGCTGGACCACGCGCGGGCCGACGCTGAGGAGACCCTGCGCGCGGCGCGCCGCACGGCCGAGGCGTTGCTCGCGCGGGCCCGGGACCTCGGTGCGGCCGACGGTGCCGCCGCGGCGGGCCGGGAGCGGGCGCGGACGGTGCAGGACGCCTGGGCGGTGGAACTCGCGGCCCGCGCCGAGGTGTACGCGGAGCTGCGCGCCAGGATCCGCGCGGGCGTGCGCCGGGCGCTGGCGGAGGGTGCCGTCCCGCAGACTCGGCTCAGGGAGGCCGCGCGGGCCCTCTTGGGATCACGGGCACGGGTCACTGCCGCCGCAGGAGGCGGAGTGGCTGCCGAGGTGCCCGGCCGACGGGTCGATCTCTCGGCGGACGCCCTCGCCGACCGCGCCCTGAACCGGCTGGGGGTGCGGGCCGAGGCACTGTGGGGGCCACCGTGAGCGTCCGCGGCAACCCGGCGTCAGCACAGTCCGGCAGTGGGACATGCCCGCAGGCCATGCCCCGCGGCCCGGCGACCGGCCTTGCCAGGGATGCGGCTCATGTCCTCCGGGTCGCCGGTCCCCTCGTGGAGATCGGCTGCCCCGCCTCGGTCGCCATGCACGACCTGGTCGTGCTGGGCGATGACCGGCTGCCGGGCGAGGTGGTCGCCATCCACGGCGACACCGCCACCGTCCAGGCGTACGAGTACACCGGCGGGCTGGCCCCCGGACACGCCGCGGAGCCACAGGGTCGGCCCCTGTCGGTGCGCCTGGCCCCGGACCTGCTCGGCGGCGTGTTCGACGGTCTGTTGCGTCCTCTGGACGGCGCCGGGGACCTCCTCCTGACAACCGGGCCGGGAGCCGCACCGGATCAGCGCGCCTGGCAGTTCACGCCAAGGGTGTCCGAGGGTGGACGGGTCGCAGCCGGGGACGTCCTGGGCGAGATCGCGGCGAGCGTGCCTCTGCGGCTTCTGGTGCCTCCGGACCTCTCGGGCGAGGTGACCCGCATCGCGGCAGCGGGCGAGCACTCCGCGGACGCCGTGGTCGCCGTGGTGGGCGGCCACCAGGTGCGGATGGCGCAGTCCTGGCCGGTGCGCAGGCCGCGGCCGGTTTCCCGGCGGCTGCTGGCCGACGTGCCGCTGAACACCGGTCAGCGGGCCGTCGACCTGCTCTTCCCGGTGGCCCGCGGCAGCACGGTCGCCGTGCCGGGCGGCTTCGGCACCGGCAAGACCATGCTGCTGCAGCAGATCGCCAAGTGGTGCGACGCCGACGTGATCGTCTACGTCGGCTGCGGCGAGCGCGGCAACGAGATGGCGGACGTCATCGAGGAGCTGACCGAGCTGACCGATCCGCGCACCGGGGGCCGTCTGGCGGAGCGGACCGTGACGATCGCGAACACCTCCAACATGCCGATGATGGCCCGCGAGGCGAGTGTCCACACGGGTGCGACGGTCGCCGAGTACTTCCGCGACATGGGGCTCGACGTCGTCCTGATCGCCGACTCGACCTCCCGCTGGGCGGAGGCGCTGCGCGAGTTCGCCTCGCGTATGGGCGAACTCCCCGCCGAGGAGGGCTATCCGGCAGGGCTCGCCTCGCAACTGGCCGCGTTCTACGAGCGGGCCGCCGCCGTGCGCACCCTCGGCGGCACGACCGGTTCCGTCACCGTGATCGGCGCCGTGTCCCCGCCGGGCGGGGACCGCACCGAACCGGTCACCGCGCACACCGAACGCTTCGTGCGGTGTCTGTGGAGCCTGGACCGCGAACTCGCCTACGCACGGCACTATCCGGCCGTGTCCTGGGCGGACTCCTTCTCCCGCGACGCCGCCGCGCTGAGCGCCGCGCACGCGCGGGCCGGTGACGCCGAGTGGGCCGAGCGGCGCGGACGGGTGGCGCGGCTGCTGGGCGAGGCGGACCGGCTCGCCGACCTGGTCGAACTGGTCGGCATCACGGCCCTGCCGCCGCGGGAGCGGATCAGCGTGCTCGCGGGACGGCTGCTGCGGGAGGCCCTGATCCAGCAGAGCGCGCTGTCACCGGCGGACGCCTACAGCGCCCCCGAGAAGACCACGGCTCTCGTGGAGGCCGTACTGGCGGTGATCGACCGCTGTGTGGAACTGACGGACTCCGGTGCCCGGGCGGAGGACGTCGAGGCGGTCGACTTCACCCCGTTGTTGCGGGCACGTGAGACGGCGGGCCCGGCGCAGACCACTCCGGTGGCGGCGGCCCGCGACGCCGTGCTGGCCCGGCTCAAGAAGGCGGCATGAGCGGCCTCGCGGACATCGAGTACACGGGCGTACGGGAACTGCGCGGCCCCCTCGTCGTCGTCGAAGGGGTGAGCGGGGTCGGCTGGGACGAGTTCGCCACGATCGTCCTCGACTCCGGAGAACGACGACACGGGCTGGTCCTGGAAGTCGACCGGGATCTCGCGGTGGTGCAGGTCCTTCAGGACACGGCCGGCATGGACCGAACCGGCACCCGCGTCGCCTTCTCGGGCACGCCACTGCGGATCCCGGTCGGCACCGGATGGCTGGGACGGGTGTGCAACGGGCGGGGCGAGTCGGCCGACGGCGGGCCTCCGGTGCTCGGCGGCTCCTACGCGGCGGTCGGCGGGGCGCCGATCAACCCCGTGCGCCGGGAACCGCCGAACGAGCCGGTGCTCACCGGTGTGGGCGCCGTGGACGTGCTCACCACGCTGGTACGGGGCCAGAAGTTGCCGGTGTTCTCGGCGGCCGGGCTACCGCACCTGGAACTGGCCGTGCAGATCGCGGCCCAGGCGACGTGCGGTGGCGAGCCCTTCGCCGTGGTGTTCGCCGGCATGGGACTCACGCACGCCGACGCGGCGTTCGTCCGTGACGGGCTGGCGCAGCGCTCCGCCGCACGGGAACTGGTCCTGTTCCTCAACACCGCCGACGACCCGGTGATCGAGCGGTTGCTCACCCCCCGCCTCGCCCTGACGGTGGCCGAGCACCTGGCGTTCACGGAGGGCCGTCACGTCCTTGTGCTGATGACCGACA
The DNA here is from genome assembly GCF_040646295.1 of Streptomyces sp. NPDC046197. Taxonomy (NCBI): domain Bacteria; kingdom Bacillati; phylum Actinomycetota; class Actinomycetes; order Kitasatosporales; family Streptomycetaceae; genus Streptomyces; species Streptomyces sp. NPDC046197. The sequence goes on from NZ_JBEYZY010000018.1 coordinate 109,267, forward strand.
TGACGGCCTACTCCGAGGCGCTGCGCGAGGTGTCCGCCGCGCGCGGCGAGATCCCGGCCCGCCGGGCCTACCCCGGCTACCTCTACAGCGACCTCGCCTCCCTCTACGAACGCTGCGGCAGGATCAGGGGCCGCCCCGGGTCGGTGACCGTCCTGCCGGTGCTGACGATGCCGGCGGGGGACATCACGCACCCCGTGCCGGACCTCACCGGCTACATCACGGAGGGGCAGATCGTCCTGTCCGCCGAGGTGCACGGCGGCGGCACGTATCCGCCCGTCGATCCACTGGCCTCACTGTCGCGCCTGATGCGCAAGGGAACCGGAGCGGGACGGACGCGCACGGACCATCCGGCCGTCGCCGCGCAGTTGATCGCCGCACTGGCCCGGTCCCGGCAGGTGCGGGAACTGGCCGACCTGATCGGGCGGCAGGCTCTCAGCCCGACCGACCTGCGCCACCTCGACCTGGAGGACGCATTCCGCAACCGGTTCCTCGCCCAGGACAGGGAGGAGAACCGGCCGTTGGACGAGTCACTGGACCGGGCCTGGGAGGTGCTGCTGGCCCTGCCGCGCAGCCAGCTCGGCATGATCCCGGCCGACCTGCTCGAGGCCCACTCCCTGCCGCTGAAGGAGGCGCCGTCGTGAGCGTGCACGGACGCCGGGTGCCGCCGGGTCGGGCCGGGCGGCTGCGGCTTCGCCGCAGTCTCGCCACCGCACTGCGCGGAGCAGACCTGCTGGAACGCAAGCTCCGGCTCCTGCTGGACCGGGAGCGCGCGGCGCGACGGGCGGCGGAGGAAGCGGGCCGGGTGTGGCGGGAACGACTGGCCGAAGCGGACGTCTGGCTGGTGCGCGGGGTGTTGCTCGGCGGCGAACGGGCGCTGGCCGAGGCGGTGCCCGCGGACCGGGCGCACATCGACGTCCAGTGGGCCACGCTGATGGGCGTGCGCCGTCCCGCGGCCGTGGCCTGGGCCGACCCCGTCCGCTCCCCGGCCGAAACAACACCGCCCAACACCGCCCTCGCGCACGCCGAGACGGCCTACCGTGCCGCGGTCGGAGCCGCCGCGGAGCACACCGTCCACCGGGCAGCCGCCGAACTGCTCACTGCCGAGGCCGAACGGACCCGGCAGCGAGTGCGTGCCCTGCGCCGGCACTGGATCCCCCGGCTGCAACAGCAACTCGCCGCAGTGGAGCTGGGGTTGGAGGAGGCCGAACACGAGGAAGCGGTACGGCGTCGCTGGGCTGCCTCCCATGGCCCCCGGTGATGGCGGGGCAAGGAACGCACGACGGCGGCGGGCCCGTGCGGGGCCCGCCGGAAGCCGTCACCTGCTGTCAACTGCCGTGCCGGATCTCGACGCGCTTGGCCTCCGTCTTCTCGGCGCCCAGGCCCACGCTGACGGTGAGCATGCCGTCGGTGTAGTCGGCCGTTACGTCGTCCTCGTTCGCGCCGGGCGGCAGCGTCACGCTGCGGCTCATCGTGCCGTACCGGATCTCACTGTGGTTCTTCGTGACGTCCTTCTCGGTGCGCTCGGCCTGGACGGTCAGCACCCCGTCGCCGATGAAGACGTCGATGTCCTCGGCAGACATGCCCGGAAGCTCGGCCCGCATCACATAGCGGCCGCCCTCCGTGCAGTCCTCGACGCGGACCGTGTACAGGGCGCCCATCGTGGGCATCCCGAAGCGGGCCGGAAGGCTCTCGAACCAGTCCGGCATCTCCGGGAAGGCGAACCTCTGCCTGCGTGCCAGTGTGGCCACCGCGCTACCTCCTCGCTGCGGTCGCGGCTGCCGACACCTCCAGTCCAGCGCGCACGGCCCCGCGCCGCTGAAGCCGAACAGCCCATGCCCTGGGTACCTGAGGTCCCTTTTTTTCCTGGTCGTTGGCGATCAGACCGGTGACGAAAGGGCGACCACACCCGGCGGCGATCACCATGTCCGACGCCCTGGTGGGTTTCGCGTGCACCAGAAACGTCGCCGCCGCCACCGCCCCGGGCATCGCGGCCCCTCGTTCCGTGCGATCGGCCGGCCAGGAGTGACCGGCCCCGGTGGGCCGACGAGTCCGGGGCGGGGACCAATGGCCCCTGGAGCTCCGGCGCATCGGGGGCTTCGATGGGATCGGCGGCACCGCTCCGCGCCGCCGCAGTGAGGAGGCGAGGACGATGACCGCTCCTGCACCCACCGAGAAGGCAGCGTCGAGTGCGCGCCCTGAGGCAACCGGCGCCTCCATGCGGGCCCGCGTCGGCGACGAGATCGTCGTACGGGGCACCACAGCCGGGGTCGTGGCCCGGGACGGCGAGGTCGTCGGGCTCCACCATCCGGACGGCAGCCCGCCGTACGACGTGCGCTGGGCCGACAACGGACGGGTGACCCTGTACTTCCCCGGACCTGACGCCTGCATCAGGCATCTGACGCCTGCCCGGGCTCCGGAGCGCGCATCGGCTGACGCACCGTCGGCTCCCGGCGAGCTGGTGGCCGGAGGCGGCCATGTCCAGGCCGAGTGATCGCCAACCGATCGTCGTGGGCGTCGACCCGGATCCCTCCCTGCGCATGGCGCTCGCCTGGGCGGCCGACGAGGCAGCCCGCCGCCGGCTGCCGTTGCGTGCGGTGCACGCCGAAGGCGTACCGGCCAGCGGATACAGAAGGCGGGTGGCCCCACCTTCCTGGGAGGAATGGAACGAAGCGCTGAACAAGGCCGGGAAGCAGGTGCTCGAGGAGGCCGCGGAGTTCGTCGCGAACCGGCACCCGCAGGTCGAGGTGGACGTCCTGCTCGCGGAGGGCGACCCGGTCCGGGTGCTGCGCGGGCAGAGCCGCGACGCCACGGCCGTTGTCCTGGGCTCACGGCACCTGAGCCGGGTCCAGGAGGTGTTCGACTCCATCTCGGTCGCCCTGCCGGTCATGGCCCGCGCGCACTGCCCAGTGGTGGTCGTGCCGGAGCCGGAGCACATCACCCAGGACCCCGCGTACTACGTCGTCGGCGTCGACGGCAGCGAGCGCTCCGCCGTCGCGGTCGACCTGGCCTTCGAGGAGGCGGCCCTGCGCCGCGCCGAGCTGCGAGCCCTGTACGTCTGGCAGCCCAGTCACCTCAGGATCTTCGACGAGTACGAATCTCAGCAGGAATGCCGCCGGTTGCTGTCCGAGATCGTGGCCGGTCGCCACGCCCGCTACCCGGAAGTGGACCTGCGTCACGAGTTGGTCGTCGGGCACCCCGTGCAGGCGCTCACCGACGCCTCGGCCCACGCGCTGGGCCTGGTGGTGGGGACCCGGGGTCGCGGCGGCTTCACCGGCATGCTGCTGGGCTCGGTCGGCCAGGGAGTACTGCAGCACGCCCACTGTCCCGTCTTCGCGGTTCCGTCGACGCCCGTGTGAACCGCGGGTCGTCACGCGAAGGGAAGCAACCGTGACTGCTCGAGCACTGGACGCGAACTCCGTCACCGCGCTCGTGGCGGACGCCGCAGCCGCACCGCCGCCGCACAACGCACAGCCCTGGGCCTTCCACTTCCTGTCCGTCGACGGCGTCCTGCGCCTGCGATCACCGTGCGGCGGCATGCGGAGCGCGGTCGGCTCCCGGCGGCGAGGAGTAGTCGCGTGAAGGTCTCCGAGGTGATGACCACCCCGCCGGTGAGCGTCGCTCCGCACCTCTCCCTCGCGGAGTCGACCCGGCGGATGGCCGAGTCCGCCGTCGGGTCGGTCCTCGTCGTCGAGGACGGGCTGCTGCGTGGGATCGTCACCGACCGCGAAGGACCGGCCGGGTATGGGTCCCACGGTCCTCGTGAGTGCCGTTCGGCCCCACCGGGCGAGGACGCCCCGGGAGCGATCCTGAGATGTGCCGACAGCGACGGCCTCGGCACCGAGAACAGCCCCAACCCTTTGTGTGTCCCCGTGTTTGTCCGGGGCAGGGTACCGGGGCGACGGTCCCGTGGACGGAGGGGCGATGAGCAAGCGCACCCGAGTCGACCCGCGAGCCGAGCGCGCCTGCTGCGGCGCCAGGCTGCCGCCGCACGAGACCGCCCGGGTCCCGGCCGCGCAGCCGATGGCCGGCTCCGTCCGCCGGGGTGCCCGAGGCGCGGCGGGCGATTGGCTGCTGCTGCCCGGCGGCTCGTGGCGGCGCGTCGAAACGATCCGGGTGCGGAGTCTTTTCGGCTGAGAACTGAGACGAAAGCCGGCCCAGGTCTGTGAGCACGGTGCAGCACTGTGTGGCTCATCCGGCCGAGCCGGAGCCCGAAGTGGCCCTTCTACTCGTGCGTACGTGCCGGGCCCGCCCGGTTACTCCGGACCACGCCCCTGTCACCGGCGCGAAAGGCTTCGTTGCCCCTCGCGTGAGGGCGGCCACCGCGGGTCCTCCCGGAACCGTCGCTAGGGGTTCCTTTCGTATGCCTGCCGTACGGAGGCGGCGGCGCGGTCGATCAACGCGGGGAGCGCCGACCGCACCGCTTCGCTCAGGCCCGCGCCGAGTTCGATGTCGGCCACTTCCACGGCGTGCACCACGAGCCTGCGTGGCAGCTGACCGAGGGCTTCCGCCAGGGCGAGGCACTCCCCCAGGCCGAGCGCGTGCGTGCTCGCTGTACGCGCTGTGCGGCAGGCCGCTTCCGCCGCTGTCAGGGTGTGCAGCTCGCCCGGCCCGCCCGACCGTGCACGGAGGGCTTCCACCACGACCACCGTGTCCGCGCCACGCCACAGGTCGAGCATGCGCGCGGGTTCACCGTCACTGGCCACCAGGACGGTGTCGTCGGGAACACGGCCCCGCAAGGCCTCCACCGCAGCCGGGCCGACCCCGTCGTCACCGCGCAGCGGATTGCCCACACCGATCACCACGACCCGGCCGCTCATGGACGTTCCACGGTGACGTCGAGGAAGTGGGCGGCGCAGGAGATACAGGGATCGTGATTGCGGATGGCCCGTTCGCACAGATGGGTGAGCTCCTCGTCGTCAGCGGCGGGCCCGGCCGTGTCCAGGCGTGCCTGGACCGCCCTGCGCACGTCCTCCTCGATGGCCGTCTGGTTCTGGGCCGTGGGCGGGACGATGCGGGCCTCGGTGAGCGTGCCGTGCTCCGTGAGGACGTAGCGGTGGTACAGCAGCCCGCGGGGCGCCTCGGTGGCCCCGGCGCCGGCTCCCTGGCGCGGCGGGACGTCGACGGCCGGCTGGGGAGATCCTTCGTATCCGTCGATGACGCGCAGGGCTTCCTCGACGGCGTGTACCACTTCCACGGCGCGTACGACGATGCTCCGGAAGGGGTTGTCGCAGATGGCGCCGGTCACCGGGTCGCCCAGCCCGGCGTCCCGCGCCGCCTCGGCGGCCTCGGGGTGAAGCCACCGGCCGTTGATCGCATAGCGGGCCAGCGGGCCGGTCAGGTAGCGGCGGCCGTCGAGGGTGGCCGTCAGGGCGGTGGAGTGCGGTACCTGCCCTTCCTGGACGTGCTGTTCGAAGTCGGACAAGGGGTACTCGCGCAGCGCCGGGCCCTGGTCATGAGCGGCCATGACCGCCGGTGTTCCGGAGTCGATGGCGTAGCGGCCGGGGTCGCGCAGTGCGAACAGGTCGTGGTCCATCACGGCGTCGGGAAAGTCGAACCCGGCCACCCAGCGGACGGTCTCCAGCGCATCCTCGCGGGCCTGCCGCAGCCGTTCCGCCAGCGGACGGAGTTCGTCCGGTGCCGGCGTCCGGTAGAAACCGCCGACCCGGACGTTGACCGGGTGGATGGGGCGGCCGCCGAGCTGTTCGAGGATCGCGTTGCCGGTCTGCTTGATTCTCAGGCCGCGTTCTACGGCGGCTCGCTGGTCGCGGGCAAGTCCCACGACGTCCGCATGCCCGAGGAAGTCCGGGGCGTGCAGCAGGTAGATGTGCAGGGTGTGGCTCTCGATCCACTCGCCGCAGTACAGCAGGCGGCGCAGTTCCGCGAGCGAGCCGTGCACCGTGACACCGCAGGCGTTCTCGATCGCCTGGCAGGCGCTCATCTGGTAGGCGACCGGGCAGATGCCGCAGATACGAGCGGTGATGTCGGGGGGTTCGGTGTGGCCCCGGCCGGTCAGGAATGCCTCGAAGAAGCGTGGCGGTTCGTAGATGCGCAGCCGCGTCTCGGTGACCGTGCCCTCCTGGACCCGCAGGTGGAGGGCGGCTTCGCCCTCCACCCTGGCCAGCGCGTCCAGTCGCAGGACGCGGGTTCCGCGATGGTTCATGCGGGCCTTTCGGGGCGGGTTGTTGTCCGGGCCCGAGCGCTGTCCTGCTCCTCGGCCGCGAGCTCGGGTACGGGGGCATATTCCGGCGACGCGGCGTTGAAGGTGCGGAAGACACGCTGGATGTCCTGCTCGCTCATCCCGTCGTGGCGCAACTGGGCGACCATGGAGCGCAGGTTGGGCCCGCTCGTCGGTCCGAAGCAGCCGTAGCACCCGCGTCCGTAGGCGGGGCAGATGGCGCCGCACCCGGCGTGCGTGACCGGCCCCAGACAGGGGGTGCCGTGGGCCACGGTGATGCAGGTGGTACCGCGCCTCTTGCACTCGAAGCAGACACTGTGGCTGGAGATCTGGGGTTTGCGTCCGGCCAGGTGGGCGGTGATGACTTCGAGGAGCTGGCGCCGGTCGATGGGGCAGCCGCGCAGTTCGAAGTCGACCGGAACATGGGCCGAGATCGGTGTCGAGGTCTCCAGCGTGGCAATGTACTCCGGCTGGGCGTAGACCGCGGCGAGGAACTCGTCGATGTCGGCGAAGTTGCGCAGTGCCTGGATGCCGCCTGCGGTGGCGCAGGCTCCGATGGTCACCAGGTGCCGGGAGATACGACGGATGTGCTGGATCCGCTCGGCGTCCTCCGCGGTGGTGATCGATCCTTCGACCAGGGAGAGGTCGTACGGCCCCCGGCCGTCCGGCCGCGCACGCTCCCCGTCGGCGCCCTCGACCGGGGTCATCTCCACGAAGTGGTCGATGCGTACGCGCTCGGTGAGGCCGAGGAGTTCGTCCTCGCAGTCGAGCAGGGTCAGCTGGCAGCCGTCGCAGGAGGCGAACTTCCACACGGCGAGCGTCGGCCGCGGGTCGGTGGCCGACCCGGGATCGGTGACCATGTCACAACTCCCTTACGAGGAGCAGGTGTGCCACGCGGTCGTAGCCGACGACCGGCCCGTCGCGGCACAGCAGGAGCGGGCCGAGCTGGCAGTGGCCGCAATGGCCGGTGGCACAGTGCATGTTGCGTTCCAACGACACCTGAACGCGCTGTGGGATCAGGCCCCGGGCCAAGAGGGCGCGTGCGGTGTGACGCATCATCACCTCGGGTCCGCACAGGAGCGCGCAGGTCCGTTCGGGCAGCAGGTCGAGGCGGTCAAGGAGCGTGGTGACCACGCCCACCGCACCGTGCCAGCCCGGGCCAGGGCGGTCGACGGTCACCTCCACTCGGGCCGGGCCGCGCCAGCTCTCGATCTCGTCCCGGTAGACCAGGTCGGCCGGGGTACGGGCGCCCACCAGGATCGCGAGCCGACCGTACGCGGCCGGCCGGTCCAGGACTGCGTGCACGACCGGCCGCAATGGAGCGAGCCCGATGCCGCCGGCGATGATCAGCACGTCGTAGCCGGCCGCCGCCTCAAGGTCCCAGCCGGTGCCGTACGGTCCGCTGATCCCGACGCTGTCACCCGGGCGCATCCGGTACAGCGCGGTCGAGACCGCGCCCACCGCGCGCACGGTGTGCACGAGACCCCCGTGGCGGCCGCGCAGGGCGCTGGCAGAGACGGGCACCTCACCGACCCCGAACGCATAGATCATTGCGAACTGTCCCGGCGAGAAGGGCGCGAGCTCTTCTGCGGCCGGTACGAGCTCGATCGACCGGGTGTCGCCGGTCTCGGTCCGGGTGTCGGCGACACGGTACGGCAGCGGGGGTGTCACGGTGCTCATGGTGGCTCCGACGTGGATGTCGGCTCCCCGGACCGTGTCCAGTCGTACAGGGCGGCGGCTTCCTCGGTGATGTCGATGCCGACCGGGCACCACACGATGCAGCGTCCGCAGCCCACGCAGCCGGACGAGCCGAACTGGTCGTACCAGGTCCCGAGCTTGTGGGTCATCCACTGCCGGTAGCGGCTGCGCGAGGAGGCACGGACCGGGCCGCCGTGCAGGTGGGAGAAGTCCAGGTCGAAGCACGAGTCCCACAGCCGCCACCGCTCCGCGTGGTCGCCGGTGAGGTCCGTGACGTCCTCGGTGGTGGTGCAGAAGCACGTGGGGCACACCATGGTGCAGTTGCCGCAGGTCAGGCATCGTCCGGCGACATCGTCCCAGCGGGGCGCGTCGAGCGTTCCGGCCATCAGCTCCCGCAGATCGGCTTCGGGCATGGTCCGTCCCATGCGGTCCGCGGCGGCCGCGACGCCTGCGCGGGCCGTCTCCCGGGTTTCCGGGTCGGCCGGGCGAGCGGGCAGTTCGGCCAGGATCTCCGCGCCTTCCCGGCTGCCGCTGCGGACCCAGAAGCGGTGCCCGTCCTCATCGACCACCTCGGTCATCACCAGGTCGTAGCCGGGACCGGCGGCGGGTCCGGTGCCCATCGAGACACAGAAGCACGTGGCGCCGGGTTCCGTGCACTCGACCACGATCAGCAGTGCTCCGGAGCGGCGCCCCTCGTAGACGGGATCGCGGTACGCCCCACCGGTCAGTACCCGGTCCTGGATGGCGATGGCCCGCAGGTCGCAGGGGCGCACACCCAGGAAGGCGTACCTGGGAGGCGCGTCCCGGTCGGCCCTGAGGGCCAGCTCCCCGTCCACGCGGTCGGCGCTCCACTCCCGCACCCGCGAAGGATGGAGGAACGTCTTCCACGACTGGGGACCCGCCGCGTTCGCGAAAGCCGCGCCGTCCGAACGCTCACGCAACCGGTACCGCCCGGCCTCCAGCTCCACGCCCCATCCGTACGGCAACTCGTCGGCCGACCGCAGCTCCGCCGGCACGATCGCACCGTCCCGCACCGTGGGTCCGACCACGGTGAACCCGCGCCGGATCAGCACCTCCACGAGCGCGGCCATTCCGTCCTTGGCCATGACGAGCCCGTCGGACGCCGGGGCCGGGGAGGCACTCACATCGGCGTCGGCACTCATGACCGACCTCCTTCAGCACTGCAGGCGGCACATGGAGGCCTTGCCGTCCTTTCAGGCCTACGACCGCAGCATTTCCGGCCATGTCGGCGCGGCGATAGAGCCATACGGGTACGTACGCGGGCCTTTTGTCCCGTATATCCCCTACCGAGCGGACGACGGCCCATGGGTTGCAGCCGAGGAGAGCGCCTCGAGGACTGCTCCAGGACGATCAGCACGCCCGGCGGTCTGGGGAGAGGAAGTACGTGTGGCCCTCGCGGCCCCATTCCCCGTACTCGGGGGTCAGACCGGCGTCCATCGCCCGCAGGCCAGGGCGGCCGATGTGCGCGTAGACCAGGCGTCCGATCCGGTACCGGGCTGCTTCCGCGCCGACTTCCCTCACGGGAGCGTGCCCGCCCACTCCACCGCGGAAGCGGATGGGGCGGTCCCAGCCCGAGGCTTCCGCGAACATCAGGTCCGCGTCCGCCGCCCAGGCCGGGAAAGTCCGGAACTCCGGTGCCCACACCGCCACCCCCGACTCTCCCTCGATGCGGTAACCGCAGGTCGGATGCGAGGTGTGCACGACCGGCAGCGCTCGGACGCGCAGCTCGCCGAGGTCCGCGTCCGCCATGCCCGGCGCCAGCCCGCGCTCCGCGGCGAGACGTCGCAGGGCGGAGCGGAGTTCGGCGTGCTCGTCGGTGACGAGCCAGGCGTCCAGCCGGCCCTCGGGCGGCGCCGCCCCGGAGCCGCCGTCGAACGCAACACGACGGCGGCCGCAGACGACCAGCAGGCCGGCCGGTGCGAAACGCGGGGACGCCATGGCGCCCATGCCGAGCAGCGTGAGCCGGAGCCGAGGCGCCATACCGTCACCTCCCGGGAACGTGACCGGGTCATCGTCTCAGTCAAGCGGTAAGCGTGGACCTGAGTCGTCCGGCCGCGTACGGGGGCCGTTCGACCCAGTGCGGAGGGGGCGGGCCGGACGGATGGTCGAAGAAGGCCCGACGGAAGGAGGGGCCGGCATGCGGTGGGAGACCATCCGGAAGGACACCCTGCCTCGGATTGCCCCCAATCTGGGCGACTACGACAAGGAGTGTGCGGGCTTCTCGTGGTCGCAGGCGCGGGCCGGGCTGCAGGGCCTGCCCGGCGGGCGGGGGCTGAACATCGCGCACGAGGCCGTGGACCGGCACGCGGCATCGGCCCATGGGAACGCGGTCGCACTGCGCTGTGTCGGGCGGGACGACTCCGTGACCTGCGTGAGCTACGGGGACCTGGCCCGTGCCACGGCACGGTTCGCCAACGTGCTCCGCACACTCGGGATCGGTCGAGGCGACCGGGTGGTCACGCTGCTGGGGCGGTGCCCCGAGCTGTACACCGTGGTCCTCGGCACACTCAAGAACACCAGTGTCCTGTGCCCGCTGTTCTCCGCCTTCGGACCCGACCCGGTCGCCCAGCGACTGCGTCTGAGCGATGCCCGGGTGCTGGTCACGACGGCGGAGCTGTACCGCAGGAAGGTCGCCGGACAGCGTGACGGGCTGCCCGGTCTGCGTCATGTGCTGATCGTGGGCGAGGGCGCGGACGAGTCGGCGGGCGTGCTTGCCTTCGACGCGCTCATGGCCGAGGCGGACGACACCTTCGCCATCCCGCCCACGGCGCCGGACGACATGGCCCTGCTGCACTTCACCAGCGGCACCACGGGGACCCCCAAGGGCGCGGTCCATGTGCATGAGGCCGCTGTCGCCCACTACATGACCGCGCTGTACGCCCTCGACCTCCACCAGGACGACGTGTTCTGGTGCACCGCGGACCCGGGCTGGGTCACCGGCATGTCCTACGGGATCGTCGCACCACTCATGCACGGTGTGACGGTCGTGGTGGACGAGGGTGACTACGACGCCCGCCGCTGGTACCGGATCCTCGCCGAGCAGCGGGTGAGCGTCTGGTACACGGCACCTACGGCCCTGCGCATGCTGATGCGGACGACACCGAGGACCGGGCCGTACGACCTGCCCCGCTCGTTCGACCTGAGCGCGCTGCGGTTCGTCGCGTCGGTCGGCGAGCCGCTCAATCCGGAGGCCGTGGTGTGGGGACGGGACGTGCTCGGACTGCCGGTGCACGACAACTGGTGGCAGACCGAGACCGGCGCCATCATGATCGCCAACTTCGCCGCCTGCGACATCCGCCCTGGCTCGATGGGGCGTCCGCTGCCCGGTGTGGAGGCGGCGGTGCTGCGGCGCGGCGAGGACGGCCGGGCCGAGGTCGCCGGCGGGCACGTCACCGCGCTGAAGGAGCCCGGCGTGGAGGGCGAACTGGCGCTCCGGCCCGGCTGGCCATCCATGTTCCGCGGCTATCTGCACGACGAGCAACGCACTGCGGCGGCCTTCGCGGACGGCTGGTATCTCACCGGCGACCTGGTACGACGCGACGCGGACGGCTGGTACTGGTTCGTCGGGCGCGCCGACGACGTCATCAAGTCGGCGGGACACCTCATCGGGCCGTTCGAGGTCGAGAGCGCCCTGATGGAGCATCCGGCGGTCGCCGAGGCAGGCGTCATCGGCCGGCCCGATCCCGTGGCCGGGAACATCGTCAAGGCGTTCGTCGCACTGCGGCCGGGCTTCGACGCGACCACCACGATGCGGCAGGAACTGCTGGCCTTCGCCAGGCGCCGGCTCGGCCCTGCCGTGGCGCCCCGCGAGATCGCCTTCGACCAGCACCTGCCGCACACCCGCAGCGGGAAGGTCATGCGCCGCCTGCTGCGGGCACGCGAACTCGGCCTCCCCGAGGGCGACACCTCCACACTGGAGAAGGACACCTCCGCCCCGGAGAAGGACGACTCCTCCCTGGAGAGGACGGAGCAGTCCGCATGAGCAGCACCCGCACACCCCGGCCCGCCACCCGGCCAAACCGTCAAGCTGCCGCGCACCGTCTGGCCCTGCTGGAGTCGATGCTGCGCGTCCGCCGGTTCGAGGAACGCTGCGTGGAGCTGTACAGCGCGGCGCGCATCCGGGGCTTCATGCACCTCTACATCGGCGAGGAGGCCGTGGCCGTCGGCGTCAACGAGGCGCTCACGGACGACGACGCGGTCGTGTCGACGTACCGCGAACACGGGCACGCACTCGCCCGCGGGGTTCCGGCCGAGGCGATCATGGCCGAGATGTTCGGCAAGGTGACCGGCTGCAGCCGCGGCCGTGGCGGCTCGATGCACCTCTTCGACGCCGACCGCCGCTTCTACGGCGGCAACGCGATCGTCGGCGGCGGACTCCCCCTCGCGGCCGGCCTCGCCCTCGCCGACCGTATGACCGGCCGCAACCGCGTCACCTGCTGTTTCTTCGGCGACGGGGCCTTCGCCGAGGGCGAGTTCCACGAGACCGCGAACCTCGCCGCGCTCTGGCAACTGCCCCTGCTGCTGGTCTGCGAGAACAATCTGTACGCCATGGGCACGGCCCTGGCCCGCCACCAGGCCCAGACCGACCTCGCGCTGCGCGCGGCCGGGTACGGCATGGTCTCCTGGGCCGTCGACGGCATGGACGTCTTCGCCGTCGAGGACGCCGCCCGGCGGGCTGCCGAAGGGGTGCGTGCCGGCGGCGGACCGCACTTCCTGGAGATGCGCACGTACCGCTTCCGCGCCCACTCCATGTACGACTCGGACCGCTACCGCGACAAGGCCGAGATCGAGCGCTGGAAGGAACGCGACCCGGTCGAGGGGCTCGCCCGGCGGCTGCGGGAGGCGAAGGAACTGACCGACAAGGCCCGTACGGCCCTGGAGAACCGTCTGGCAGCCGAGATCGACGCGGCCGTGGAGGCGGCGGGGCAGGCTTCGGAGGAGCCCGTCGAGGATCTGCTGAAGTACGTCACCAGCCCGGTGGAGGCGACCCGGCCATGACCACGACCCACCCCCGTACCGCTGAAACCGCCGCGCCCTCCGACCGGAGGACGACCTATCGGGAGGCCATGCGCGAGGCCCTGCGCGAAGCGCTGCGCACCGACCAGCGGGTGTTTTTGATGGGTGAGGACGTGGGCCGGTACGGCGGCTGCTTCGGCGTCAGCCTCGGCCTGCTGGAGGAGTTCGGGCCTGAACGGATCCGCGACGCCCCGCTGTCCGAGTCGGCGTTCGTCGGCGCCGGCATCGGTGCGGCCCTGGCGGGCATGCGGCCGATCGTCGAGATCATGACGGTCAACTTCAGCCTGCTGGCCCTGGACCAGATCCTCAACAACGCGGCGACCCTGCTGCACATGTCGGGCGGCCAGTTGCCGGTACCCATCGTGATCCGGATGACCACGGGTGCGGGTCGGCAACTCGCGGCCCAGCACTCGCACAGCCTGGAGGGCTGGTATGCGCACATCCCCGGCCTGCGGGTCCTGGCCCCGGCAACCCTCACCGATGCCCGGTACATGCTGGCGCCCGCGCTCGCCGATCCCGACCCCGTGCTGATCTTCGAGCACGGCAGCCTGTACAACGTCTCGGGCGAACTGCCCGCCGACGCGGGGTCGGTCGACATCGATCGAGCGGCCGTCCGCCTGCCCGGCACAGACCTCTCCCTGATCACCTACGGCGGCTCGCTGCCCAAGGCACTGGCCGCCGCCGACGACCTCGCGAGCGGCGGCATCAGCGCGGAGGTCGTCGACCTGCGCACCCTGCGCCCGCTCGACGACGCCACCATCGGCGACTCGGTCGCCCGCACGCACCGTGCCGTCGTCGTCGACGAGGGCTGGCGCACCGGCAGTCTCGCCGCGGAGATCTCCGCGCGCCTCGCCGAACAGCACTTCTACGACCTCGACGCCCCCGTCGAGCGGGTGTGCAGCGCCGAAGTGCCCGTGCCGTACGCGCGCAGGCTGGAGGAGGCCGCGCTGCCCCAGGTGGGCGGAATCGTCGCTGCCGCGCAGCGCACCGTCGGCGAGCCCGTGCCGACCGGATCCGACGGGGTGGAACGTCGGCCGGTCACCGGGAGGTCGGGCTGAGATGACGGCGTTCACCATGCCCTCGCTCGGCGCCGACATGGACGAGGGAGTGCTGCAGGAGTGGCTCGTGAGTCCTGGGGACCGGGTGCACAAGGGCGACGTGGTGGCGGTCGTGGAGACGGACAAGGCGGCCATCGAGGTCGAGTGCTTCGAGTCCGGGACGGTGGGACAGCTGCTCGTCGAGCCGGGGGCCCGAGTGCCGGTGGGAGCACCGCTCGCGGTGATCGAGGGGGAGGCTGCGCCCGCCGTGCGGCCGGGCGCCCCCATGGAGCCGGTGACGGCCGGGGCGAAGGCGGTCTCACCCAGGGTCGCCGAGCCGGTTGGGGAGGCTGTCCCGCACAAGACGCCCATGAGCGCGGAGGACGACCGGGGACTGTCTACGCGGCACGAGCGGCCGAAACCTCGGCCGAAGGCAGCCCGCAAGCGCGAACCCGCCCGGGGGGAGCCGGTGCACACCGAATCCCGGGCACAGCCGACCGTGCGGCAGGCACCAGCGCCTCCAAAGCCGTCCGGCGAAGCCACGTCGGTCATCGGCGCCGGACCGCTCGTACGGCACCTCGCCGCGCTGCGAGGTGTCGACTTGACGACACTGCACGGCACCGGACACGGCGGACGGATCACGCGTGCCGACGTCGAGCACGCCTGTCGCCCCGCGCCCAGGGTGCGGGCCACCCCGTACGCACGGCGCCTCGCCCACGACCTCGGTGTCGACCTGACGGCGGTACGGGGCACCGGGGACGGTGGAGCCGTGCGGGCGGCGGACGTGCACACGGCCATGCGCACACGTGCCGGAGGAAACGAACCCGAGCGGCCCGAGCGGCGCCCGCAGAACGGCGAGCAGCGCCCGGACGCGGCGGTACCGATCGACAGCCGCCCCCAGGACCGTACGGACGCCATGCGCCGTGCCATCGCGGACCTCATGAGCCGCTCCAAGCGGGAGATCCCGCATTACTACCTGTCCACCACCATCGACCTCACGGCGACCGAGGACTGGCTCCGCCGGATCAACCGCGGTCGTCCGCCCGCCGACCGCCTCGTGCCCGCGGCCCTGCTCCTGAAAGCCGCCGCCGTGGCGGCACGCGAGGTGCCGGCTCTCAACGGCTACTGGCGGAACGACGCTTTCGCGCCCGCTTCCGAGGTCAATCTGGGCGTCGCGGTGTCGCTCCGGCAGGGCGGACTGCTCGCGCCGGTGATCCACCGCGCCGACGCACTCCCGCCCGACGCCCTCATGACCCGTCTCAGGGACCTGGTCCAGCGCGCCCGCCGGGGAAGGCTGCGTGGGAGCGAGATGGCCGGCGCCACCCTGACCGTCACCAGCCTGGGCGACCAGGGCGTGGAAACGGTGTTCGGGGTCATCCACCCGCCCCAAGTGGCCCTGGTCGGCTTCGGAGCGGTCGTCGAGCGGCCCTGGGCCTCGGGCGGCATGCTCGGCGTACGTCCGGTGGTGACCGCGACCCTGGCCGCCGACCACCGGGCCACGGACGGCGCCGTGGGCGCGCGCTACCTCACGGCGGTCGACCGAATGCTGCAGAAACCCGAGGAGCTGTGAGTCAGATGAAGCCCCTGAACAACGCTGAGGCTCTGTCAGTGATCAAGGAATCGATCACACGGATCATCCCCGACGCCGACTTCACTCTGGTCGAACCGGACGACAAGTTCCGTGACGTGCTCGAACTGGATTCGCTCGATTTCCTCAGCCTGGTCGAGCTGCTGTCCGAGCGCACGGGAGTCCGTATCGACGAGGAGGACTACCCGGAACTGACCACGCTGTCGGATGCCACGCGGTTCCTGGTCCACAGGTCGAAGGCCGGGACCAGCCCAGCGCCGTGAGCTCGGCGTTCACGCTCCGCTCGCTGCTCGGACCTCACTCGCGCCGGCCGATCGGCCGGGCTCCGGAGAGTGTGGACTCCCCGCTGCCCGGCAGTCCGCCGACGAGGGTGAGGCCGACCGAACTGCACACCACCGACGGCCACCCGGCCACCGAGGTCCTCGTCAATCCCGCCGACGGAGCCGTTCAGATCGAGTACGGGCCGGCGATGATGCGGAACACCGACTACGGCATGCACTACGGCAGCCGAAGCACGGCCCGCATCTCGGCCGCACAGGCCCATCGCCCAGCAGTGGCTCCACAAGCACGACAGCACACAGACCACGGGCGATCCGGAGTCCTACCCCGGCTACTGCACCCTGCACACCCTGCACACCCTGCAGTCCAGGAAGATCACCGGCATGCTGGCGGTCAACTCCTCCACCGGACAGGTCTGGTATCACTCCTGGCACGGCACCCACATCGCCACCAGCCAGCGGTAGCCACGGCCGACACTTGCGTCAACGACCAACCGCCCGCTGCGTCAGCCCTGACCGCTGACGCAGCGGCACAGTGACATCGATTCTCGTCGACATCGATCACGCCGACCGCCCCTGCTCAAGTGCCGGCGGTTGCATCCCGGGCGTCGTCCGTCCGGTAGGCAAGATTCCCCGAGACCGAGACCACGCCGTCGACGCCCCGGCACAACTGCTCGATGACGGGAATCAGACTCCTGTACTCCACGGTGCCTGAAAGAGTGACCCGCCCATCACGCACCTCCGCGGTCACGTCCCGGGTATCGAGCCCCAACGTGCGCCGTAGAAGATCTCCGGTGATCTCCTCGCGGATGGCCTCGTCACGGCGAAGGAAGACCCGCAGCAGATCACCACGGCTGACGATGCCCAGGAGCCGATCGGCTTCGTCGACCACAGGCAGCCGTTTGACATGCTGGGTCTCCATGAGACGTGCGGCCTCGACCACGGTCCACTCCGGCCGCGCGCACACCGCGGGAGCGGACATCAGTTCCTCAGCCCGCGACCCCTCAGCCTTGGCACGCTCCCAGGCCTCCAGATGCGGGACGGAGATCCTTCCTGACGGGTCGGCCTGGTCGGCGCTCTTGCGCAGCAGATCGGCCTCGGACACCACACCCATCGGACGGTCGAGCTCGTCCACCACAGGCACGGCGGTGACGTCGTTCTCCTCCAGCAGCCTGACGAGCTCCTTGAACGGCGTGTCAGGCCGTGCCCGGACGACGCCCCGGGTCATGAGCTCATCGACTGTTCGGTGGTGCATGTCGCCTCCCGGGTGCGGGACACCCACCTCGCGGGTAGGGGGCCGCCGTCCCGTGTGGCGGTGTGGCCCGCGTGGCAGGTTGGATACACCACCATTCTGAGGAGAGAGCGGCGATCATGCGAGCTCACCTCGGCGACGACCTCGTCATCGAGAGTCGGCGACCGGCGCCGCCGGGCGCGACGGCGAAATCGTCGGACTCCACCACGAGGACGGACCCCGTACGCGTGCACTGTCGGACTCGGACGACTCTTGACCGTGCACCATCCGGCGGGCGCCGACCACGCAAGGCGCCCTTGCGGGACTTCGCCGGCCGCAGGCCGATGACCGACCGAGGGACCACCGCCTTCAAGCACGTCCCTCAGCTGGCGCTGCTGAGCACCCGCGGGGAGGAGCCGGCCGACTGGCTTCGGGCGGGCCAGGCCCTGGAGCGGGTACTGCTCGACGCGACCCTGGCCGACCTGGCCACCTCCTTGACCTCTCACGCCCTGGAAAGCCGTGACCCGCGCAGCCTCACGCGGGGCCCCGTTTCCGGCACGGGGCAGGTGCAATCTCTCCGCCTGGGATACGGCCCTCAGGGCCCTGCCACACTTCGCCGCCCTGTGGCTGACGTCCTCACAGTCACATGACCCGCGGATCGGTCGAGTGTCGGGATGCCTTCGGCCCCGGCAAACCACCGGGCATCGACCAGGCGCTCCTGGCCCAGGACGACCAGGGCCGGGGGGAACCGATTCCCCCGGTGGGACAAGATTCTCAACGCACGATCAGTGTCCCTTTCATATTCGAGTGGTAGGTACACACAAAGGGGTAGCTTCCGCTCTTGGATGGGGCGGTGAAGGTTCCGGACTTTCCGCCGTCGATGTTCCCGGTGTCGAATTCCTTGCCTTGCGTCGCCGTCACGGTGTGTGCGACGGAGTCCTCGTTGACCACGACGACCTTCTGGCCCGCCTTCACTGCCACGGTGGCCGGATCGAAGGCGAAGTTCTTCATCGCGATCCGCGCTGCGGGCGAGGGGGCAGTGGGGGCCGTGGACGTTGCTGAGGAGGGGTTGCCGTTTCCGCCGGAGCAGGCGGTCACCGGCAGCAGGGTCGCGGCTGCCGCGAGCACCAGGCAGACGGCGCGTCGGCGGTGAAGAGAAGAGGACATGGCAGCAGGTTCCTTTGCCGTGGAATCAGGCGGCATGCCGGGCGGGTTCCCCGGTGCCGAGGTCGGCCGGTTGAGGCAGGGGCGGCGCGAGGCGCAGGGCCAACGCAGCGGTGGTGCGCTCCTTGGGCCGGTGCCCGCGGCCAGCACACACCCGGTGCGCTGCGTCGTTGGGCACGGTCACTCCTCCTTCGGTGGGCTGGCTGCTGAGGTGTGAACTGCGGTCGTACGACGCCCGGGCGGGCGCAGCCTCAGGTGCCGGGGCAGTCGAGGGGGCCCCGCGAGCACGGTCAGGATGCGGGCCGCCTGGACGGCTGAAGCGGCCAGGACCAGTGCACTGGCCAGGACGAGAACTCCGGTGCCGGGCCCGGGCGCCGAACGCAGCCCCTGGTAGAGCGCGCCCATGGCGAGTACGGCGACGACGGTCAGGGCCCGGAACCAGCGCTGTGCGCGGCGGACGTCGAGGCCGTCTGGGCGGCGAGGCGGGCTGGAGGCATTCATCAGTGCCCCTTCGGGTTGTTCACCCACACCTCGACCGTGACAGCGATGAGGCCAACCGGCAACACCGCTGCAGCCGCCATGGCGACCTTGCGCTCGCGCCACAGCCGATGCGGACTGCGGTCGAGGAACGGCACCAGGAAGATCAGCCCGAAGACAGCCACGATCACGTAGGCGATCGACCCGACGCCGAACCACTCCTCCATGGGGAAGAACCACCAGAACATCCACAGCGGCCGGGTGATCTCGATGCCCTCCACGGGGGTCGGTCCGAGCACCGGCGGCACCAGCACCGCCAGCAGCGTCAGGACGCCCAGGAGGACCAGACCGAAGGCGCCCACCCGCTTCAGGTGGGCGGTGAACGGCTCGGCCACCTCCTCCTTCGGGTCCGGGATGGCAGGGTGTGGTGAGATCTTGTGCCGTTTGACGAGCAGCGCGTGCCAGACGAACAGCAGGAGGATCAGACCGGGGACGATGACGGCATGCGCGACGTACAGGCGCAGCACGATCGGCACCCGGTCGGTGAGCTCGGGCGTGAACCAGACTCCGAGGCCGCCCAGGAGTTTGGCGACTTCCACGTTGTGCGCCAGTGCAGAGCCACAGGCCGCCGCCGAGGGCCGCGGCTCCGAGGCCCACGAGCACGGCGTCCCCACCGTCGGAGATACCGCGGGGCGGGCGGAACTCGTCAAGCACGACAGTCGTGCCGGTCTCATCACCAGTCGCGGGACGCCCCGCTTCGGGAGCGGAGGGCAGCTTGCCACCGAGCGAGGCCAGCAACAGCACCTTCACCTGGCGGCTGGTGGCCTCGCTGTAACCGGGGCGCTCTACCAGTGCCTGCGCCTCGCGCACCTTGGACAGGGTGACGCCCTCTTTGTGCGGGGCCATCAGGGCGTCCTCGATGCGTTCGGCGGCCTGGTCTTCGGTGGCTCCGTTGGCGATCAGTGCGACGGCCTGCTCGGTGAGCACCGCCGACTCGTCGCTCTCCTCCCCATGGCCCGCCCAGGCGGACCCGGGCGTGACAACGGGGATCAGGAGGGCAGCCAAGAAGGCAGCTGCCGAAGCCCAGGCTCCGGGCCTCTTCCTGAGGGCCGGAAGTCTGGGCATGGCGGCCCCCTGATGTGCTAGTGCTTGGTGAGGTCGGCGCCGTGGGAACGCAGCACGCGCAGGCACCGCTGGTACTCCTCTGCGTCGATCTCCCCGCGGGCGAACCGCTCGGCGAGCAACTGCTCCGGGGAGGTCTGCGCCGACGGCGTCCAGGTCCCGGCCGAGACGGAGTCGGACCTGTCGGACCGGGTGAACGCGCGGTACAGGAGCACAGCGACGGTGATGATCAGTCCCCAGAACACGATCATTCCGAGGGAGGCTCCGAACCAGCCCCAGCCGCTCATTCCATGGTCGTACCAGAACATGATGACGACCCCTTCCCGAATCGAAGGACTGGACTCGGGTATCTGCCGCTGCCGGCCGCTCACCGAGTGCCTACGGCCAGACTCCACCTTCCCATGAGGTTCGTGGCAGGGGCCGGGTGGCCCATCCGACAGGGCGGTGGGCCCCTGCTTCGGTCGTCGTCCACCAGCACGGCTCCAGGGCCAGTACGTCGGCACAGGACGATCATCAGCTGGTCAGCCTTCGCACCCAGGTCGCCCAGTTCCGCCACCGCGCGCCCGGTACCGCATCCGACATCCACGACAGATGCACCAGGCTCCATCCGCAAAGCTGGTTAGGAGTACTGACGAAGCTCCCATGGCTCCGGGTGGCCCACGAACTACGAGCTGCCAGCTGTGCTCGATGAACTTGTTGTAGCGGCCCTTGAAGACACGGTTCATCAGCCCGCGGTCGGAGAGGAGCTGCCGTCTCTCGCCCACGTTCGGAGCCCGTCCGATTGCGGATGGGGTGGCCTGCTGGGCGACGGCCGCCGCGGACAACGGATGCGGTCGGCGCGGCGCGGCGCACGGCCGCCCGGGCGGGGCGGCGAGAGCCTCCCTGCCCGGGCGGTGAGCGGTGATGCGGCTCAGAGCCGGTCGAGGATGCCCTGCAGCTGCTTGACCTCTGCGGACTGGCTCGTGACGATGCCGCCGGCCATCTTCGTGGCGTCGGCGTTCTTGCCCTTCTTCTGCTCGTCCTTGGCCATGGTGATCGCGCCCTCATGGTGCTGGATCATCATCTGCGCGAACATCTTGTCGAACTCGGTGCCCTTCATGGACTTGAGTTCCTTCATGTCCTTGTCGGACATCATGCCGCCGCCCATGTTCATTCCGGACATGTCGCCCATGATGGTCGGCTTGCCCCAGGACTGCAGCCAGCTCGTCATCGTGTTGATCTCGGGGTCCTGAGCCTTCTTGATCTTCGCTGCGATGCCCTTCAGGCCCGGGTCGGAAGCGCGGCCGTCCGCCAGCTCGGCCATCTCCACCGCCTGCTTGTGATGAGGGATCATCATCTGCGAGAAGCTGACGTCGGCGTCGTTGTAGTCCGCGGCGGCAGCGGTGTTGCCGGCCTGGGCGGCCGCTGTTGCCGAGCTGGAGCCACTGCCGTGGTCCATGCCGCTCATGCCGTCGTCTTTGTTGTCGCCGCAGGCGGAAAGCAGCAGGGCTCCCACCGTGACGATGCCGGCCGCCGCGATACGGCGGGCGGACATCCGGCGCAGCGTGCGCGTGAAGGCGGTCATGCCTGATCTCACCTCGTGGTTCGGTTTTCGGTCTGTTCTGGGCACGTCGGGCGGGCGGACCCGCGCAGGGCGAATCCGCGGGGCGCGGCGCCCTACAGACGGAGAACCGACAGCTGAGTGAGATCAGGAGTGCGGGGCGGAGGGTTGGGGAGCACCGCCACTGGTCCGCGGAGGAGCGAGGCCGACGTCCAGTGGGCGCGGCGGGCCAGCGCGGAGCGCACCAGCGCAGTGAGCACCCGGGCGCTGAGCAGCACAGCCGCGCACAGCGACAGGATGTCCGTCGGCATGAGGGGCGCGTGCGGTGTCGTCCCCCGTCCGGGCTTGTCCCAAGAGACCCACCCGATGGAGGCGGAGGCCTCGGCATGGGTGTCTGCGTCCGCCCGGGGAGCCGTGTCCATCGCCATGGGCGACGCGTGCGACGACAAGCTGGTTGCCGATGCCGGAGAGCAGCAGTCCGAATGGCCCAGCGTGTGCATGAGGAAGACACCGAGCGCGAGCACCACGACGAGCAGCAGGTGCCCGAAGGCGCCTCCTGTCCGTTCGTGCCGACTCATGGTCACCATGGGGCCCCCGCCCAGGAATCGCTGTCCTGCGACTGTACGGAAGCGGCATCGACCATGTTCAAGACGGTGGCCGCGGACTTTCATCGCCCCGAGCACCGGCGGGGCGCCCGGCCGGTGACCGGGCGCCCCGGATCGGATGTCGCCGCATGGGCTGTCTGAAGCGACGCAGTCGCAGGCTGCTGGTGACGACGAAGACCGAGGAGAAGGCCATCGCGGCGCCTGCGATCATCGGGTTGAGCATGCCGAAGGCGGCCAGGGGCAGGGCGACGACGTTGTAGCCGAAGGCCCAGAAGAGGTTGCCCTTGATCGTGGCGAGCGTCTTGCGGGAGAGCCGGATCGCGTCGGCGGCCACGCTCAGGTCACCCGGCCCGCATCGTCCCGCCAGTCCGCAGTCCCGGTTCGAGGACCTCCAGGGCCAGGGCGGTCCGCCCTGACCCTGGGCGAGGCTTGGGCTACGAACACGCGATGTACCCGTGGCAATGCGGCAGCAACGGCCATGAGGAGTCCCAGGAGTGGCATCTCAACCCCGCCTCGGGCCGCTGGCTGCCAGACCATTCCCACCTCCGGCACCACCTGGGCCCGGCGATCGCGTACAACACCTGGCAGTACTGCCAGGCCACCGGTGACACGCTGCAGATCTCCCGCTTGCAGTACGTCCATGAAGCCCTGGAGGCGGACATCGCCGACATCCAGGGCGGCTCCACCGGCGAGGGCATCCACCTCGGAGCCATAACGCCACCCGGGCGAGCAGTTCGAAATCAGCGTGCCGGACTCGGAGCAGTCCCCGATTCGCGTGATGCCGGCGAACCGTGCGGTGACCACCGCACCCGGGGAGACGTGCACGCTCGTGCTGCCGGAGAACTGACACAACGACCCGTTTGCCGACACGTACTACCGGATTGCGGTCGGTGAATCCGAGTTCAGCTTGGTCTCGGGATTGATGGGGTCCACCACTGATCGAACGGCTCTGTCAGCGAGGTGCCGGCCACGTGCCGCCCCGGTGGAAGATCAGAGGTCGTGGATCCTGCGGCCACTGATCTCTGCCGGGACGACGCGGATCCACAAATTTCGGAGACCGCCGGCCCACGGCTCGCTGAAAGACTGCTCAGTGAGGCGCTGGACGGTTTCAGGATCGGCGACATGCTCCGCGGTACCGGCGATCAGGACGCTCCAGCCGACGCGCCGGCACTCGTCGACGTGATCGACCTGGAAGGAGACCTCGCCGCCGGGCTCGGCCACCGCGGCACCTTGAGGATCCGTGCGGTAGAGGACCGTCGTGCCGTCGACGATGTAGTTGACCGGGAACACACTGGGCCCCGGATGCGCGGGCAACGCCACACGCCCGATCCCGTGGGTGCCGAGCCGCTCCCAGCATTCCTTGGCGGTGAGCTTCACGAGCACAGGGTGCTGTGCCGCTCCGCCCCGGCCTGCGGGCGCATCGCTTCGGCCTTCGAGCAACTCCTGGTAGGTCATCCCGAGGACGGCGGCGATCCGCAGAAACCCGCCGGGGTCGAAGTCGGCTCCGGACTCGATCAGGTGCCGGAAATAGCGCGGTGACATGCTTGCCTCAGCGGCCAACTCCGACTCTGTGAGACCGAGTTGCTTGAGTCGCACCTCGATGCGGTGTTCCAGCTCACGGTCAGCCGGACCTGCGGTGTTCTCGTTCACGATCTCCTCCCCGGGCCGACGGGGCGGTACATCTCGCGGTCATTGCTTCAGGCGGTGGGTGACGCCTCGTGGCGGCTGTCCTGATATTCGAGGATATCTTCCACCGGGCATCGGAGCGTCGCTGCGCCGGGCAGGGTGGCCGCGCGGCGGTGAGAGCTGTGGCGCGGACAGTGGCCGATCATCGCGGCGGTTGCCGTCGGTGGTGCGATCAGCCGGCTCCCGTGTCCGCCCTGCTACGGCGCGGTACCGCTGCGGCTCACCGCGCCAGGCACCTTCCCCATCAGGCGGTCGTGGGCGCTCACTGCCGTTGTGGGACGATTGCCACCGGGCACTGAGCGTGATGCAGCAGCGTGTGGCCCACCCGGCCAAGCTGGAGGCCGAAGTGGCCTGTCCTTCGGCGCGCACCAATGATCACGAGATCCGCAGCCGCCGACCGGTTCAAGGATCTCGCTCGCCGTCCCCTCAGGCACCGAACGGTCCGCCCGGACGTGCGGATACTTGGCGGGTTCGAGCGGTCCGCGGTCGGGGGGCGCGCCGGCGCCAAACCGCCGTACGCACAGCCGCACAGTCCGCGATCGGGGCCGCGCAACCGCAGTGACCGCGAGCGGTTACGCGGTCGGGGCCGCGCCGCCGCCCGTGCCCGGCTCAGCCGCCTTGGCCGCCGTGGCGGAGCCGGACGCCCGGGAGGCCGCCGGGCGTTCCACACGGCAGACGAACGCGTCGTTCACGACGTCGGCCACGATGGTGTCGCCGGGATCCGCCGATTCGCTCAGCAGCAGGGACGCGATGCGGTTGTCCAGCTCCGCCTGGACGGTGCGGCGCAGCGGGCGGGCGCCGAACTCGGGCTGCGTACCGTGGGCGAGGAGCAGCCTCTTGGCCGCGTCGGTCACCTTCAGCTCCAGGCCCTGGGCGCGAACCCGGCGGCGGCTTTCGTCGAGCAGCATCTCCAGGATCCGCCCGAGGTCGTCGTCGGTCAGGCCGTGGAAGATGACGACGTCGTCGATACGGTTGAGGAACTCGGGCAGGAACCGGCCCCGCAGGTCCTCCATCAACTCGTCCTTGATGGCGCTGACGTCGCCCCGGCGGGCGAGGATCCGCTGGGCGCCGATGTTGGAGGTCATGATGACCACGGTGTGCCGGAAGTCCACGGTGCGCCCCTGGGCGTCGGTGAGCCGACCGTCGTCGAGGACCTGCAGCAGGGTGTTGAAGACGTCCGGATGGGCCTTCTCCACCTCGTCGAACAGCAGCACGCTGTACGGCTGACGGCGGACCTTCTCGG
This sequence comes from Streptomyces sp. NPDC046197, assembly GCF_040646295.1. Classification (NCBI taxonomy): domain Bacteria; kingdom Bacillati; phylum Actinomycetota; class Actinomycetes; order Kitasatosporales; family Streptomycetaceae; genus Streptomyces; species Streptomyces sp. NPDC046197. The sequence goes on from NZ_JBEYZY010000018.1 coordinate 134,148, forward strand.
TGAGCTGGCCGGCCTCCTCGTGCCCGACGTACCCGGGCGGGGCCCCGACCAGCCGGGAGACGGTGTGCTTCTCCATGAACTCGCTCATGTCGAAGCGGACCATGCGGTTCTCGTCACCGAAGAGCAACGCCGCAAGCGCCTTGGCCAGTTCCGTCTTGCCGACCCCGGTGGGACCGAGGAAGAGGAAGGAACCGACGGGCCGGTTGGGGTCGCCCATGCCCGCGCGGTTGCGGCGCACCGCCTGAGCGATGGCGGTGACGGCCTCCACCTGGCCGACGACGCGGGAGTGCAGCGCCTCCTCCAGCTTCAGCAACCGCTCCTTCTCGCTCTCCGTCAACTGGGAGACGGGGATCCCGGTGTGCCGGGACAGGACGTCGGCGATGTCGTCGGCGGTCACCTCCAGTACGCCTTCGCGCCGCTCGGCCACACCGGCCAGTTCGGCCTCCACCTCGGCGATCCGGTCCTTCAGCTCGGAGGCCCGCTCGAAGTCCTCGGCCGCGACGGCCTCGTCCTTCTCGCGGCGCAGCTTGGCCAGCCGGTCCTCGTGCTCGACGACCTCGGCGGACCTGCCCAGGGAGCGCAGCCGCACCCGCGCCCCGGCCTGGTCGAGCAGGTCGATGGCCTTGTCGGGCAGGAAGCGGTCGGTGACGTAGCGGTCCGACAGCTCCGCCGCGGCGATCAGCGCCTCGTCGGTGTAGCGCACCTGGTGGTGGGCCTCGTAGGCGTCACGCAGGCCCTCCAGAATCTGCACCGTCTCCTCCACGGTCGGCTCGGGCACCATCACGGGCTGGAAGCGGCGCTCCAGTGCGGCGTCCTTCTCGACGTACCTGCGGTACTCGTCGAGCGTGGTGGCTCCGACGACGTGCAACTCGCCGCGGGCGAGCGCCGGTTTGAGGATGTTGCCCGCGTCCATCGAGCCCTCGCCGCCGGCGCCGGCGCCGACGACGGTGTGCAGTTCGTCGAGGAAGAGGACCGTCGAGTCGGAGGCCGCCTTGACCTCGTCGATGACGTTCTTCAGCCGTTCCTCGAACTGGCCCCGGTACTGGGCCCCGGCCACCAGGCCGGTCAGGTCCAGGGCGACCACCCGCTTGTTCTCCAGCGTCTTGGGCACGTCCTCGGCGACGATCCGCTGGGCGAGACCTTCCACGATCGCCGTCTTGCCCACGCCCGGCTCCCCGATCAGCACCGGGTTGTTCTTGGCGCGCCGGGAGAGGATCTCGACGGTCTGCTCGATCTCCGCGGCCCGCCCCACCACCGGATCGAGTTTTCCGGAGCGCGCCTCCTCGGTGAGGTCGCGTCCGTACTGGTCCAGGGTCGGCGTGTCGCTCGCGGCCTCGCCACCGGGCTGCGGCGCCTCGGTCCGGGCTGCCGTCTCGGCACCGCGGCGCGACTGGTCGGGTTCGATGCCATGGGCGACCAGGACGCGGGCCGCCGCCGCACCAGGCGTGTCCAGCAGGGCCCCGAGGATGTGTTCGGGGCCGATGTACGACACTCCGGCCGCCCGGGACCGTTCGTAGGCACGCAACAGCACCCGCTTGGCCGCCGGGGTCAGGCCCGGCTGGGCCGACGGGGTGCCGCTCTCGCCGGGCAGCGCCCGGGCGAGGTCGGCGCCGAGCCGGTCCGGGTCGGCGCCGGTCTGCGCCAGCAGCGAGCGGGCCGGCTCCACCTGCGTGCTCGCCCACAGCAGGTGCTCGGTGTCCAGGTCGGAAGTGCCGTCCTCGGCCGCCCGCCGGGTGGCGTGGTTGATCAGGTCGCGGGCGGACTCGGTGAGCAGCCGCCCGATGGGCACCCGCTGCACCTGCGGGGGCGAGGCGGCGGGCGTCATGCCGAAGAAGCGGTTGAGGATCTCGGAAAACGGATCCGGACCGCCGAAGGGGGATTCGAGGGGGGGCATCGTCATGATCGCCGTCCGCAGCTGGGAGATGGTTCCCCACCAGCCCAACCCGCCGAATGGACTATCGCAACGCGGCCTACGCCGACCCGGTACCGTGCCGCCGCGTGGGCTGTGCGTTCCGGGCGGGGCGCCCGGCTCCGGGGAGGCGCCGCTCCTCCCCACGAGGGTGCCCGATGGGGCACACTCACCCGCATGGAGACTGCCGAGTTCCTTGACGCACTGGACCGGGAAGGGCGGCTGCTGGCCGCGGCGGCCGAGCAGGCCGGGACGGACGCCAAAGTACCGACCTGCCCTCAGTGGCAGGTGCGGGACCTGCTCCGGCACACCGGTGTGGTCCACCTGTGGGCGGCCGGCTTCGTCGCCGACGGGCACCCGTCGGCGCGTCCGATGGGCAATCCGCCCGATCTCGACGGTCCCGCGCTCGTGGCCTGGTACCGCGACAGCCACCGCCACGTCGTCGAAACGCTGACTGCGGCGCCCCCCGACCTGGCCTGCTGGACCTTCCACCCCGCGCCCGTGTCGTCGCCGCTCGCGTTCTGGGCCCGGCGGCAGGCGCACGAGACCGCGATCCACCGCCACGACGCCGAGACGGCGCGTGGCGCTGCTCGGACGGCGGTGGCGACGGAGTTCGCGGTCGACGGCATCGACGAGTTGCTGCGCGGCTTCCATGCCCGGTCCAGGAGTCGCGTCCGCACGAGGCAGCCCCGGGTGCTGCGGGTACGCGCCACGGACGCCGACGCCGTGTGGACCGTGCGGTTGTCGAGCGAGGCCCCGGTCACCGTCCGGGGCGCGGTCGGCGAGGCCGATACCGAACTGGCGGGACCCGCGGACCAGCTGTACCTGGCGATGTGGAACCGGCTGCCCGTGCCGAGCGTGACCGGCGACCGCGAGCCGGCGGTGCTGTGGCGGGAGACGTCGCCGATCGTCTGAGTCCGGCGGGGGGGCCGTGCCGGTCGGCTGCTTGACCCGCCGTCCCCGGGGGAGGGTTCAGCCCAGCCAGCCCGGACGTACCAGGCCCGACTCGTAGGCCAGGACGACCAGTTGGGCTCGGTCGCGGGCGCCGAGTTTCACCATCGTGCGGCTCACGTGGGTCTTGGCGGTGAGCGGGCTGACGACCAGGCGACGGGCGATCTCCTCGTTGGACAGCCCGATGCCGACGAGGGCCATCACCTCGCGTTCCCGCTCGGTGAGCCGGGCCAGGGTGCCGGCGGCCGCTGGTTCCTTGGAGCGGGCCGCGAACTCGGCGATCAGACGGCGGGTCACACCGGGCGACAGCAGCGCGTCGCCGCCGACCACCGCCCTCACGGCGCGCAGGAGTTCGTCGGGTTCGGTGTCCTTCACCAGGAAGCCGGAGGCGCCGGAGCGGATGGCCTCGAAGACGTACTCGTCGAGTTCGAAGGTGGTGAGCATGACCACCTTCACGTCCTCGAGGACGCCGTCCTGCGTGATGCGGCGGGTCGTGGCCAGGCCGTCCAGCAGGGGCATGCGGATGTCCATCAGGACGACGTCGGGTCGCAGTTCGCGCACCTTGCGCAGCGCTTCCTCGCCGTCGGCGGCCTCCCCGGCGACCTCGATGTCCGGCTGCGCGTCGAGCAGCGCCCTGAACCCGGCCCGCACCAGCGACTGGTCGTCGGCGAGCAGTACGCGGATCACCGGTTGTCCTCCTTGAGGTTCAGGGGCAGTACGGCGTGCACCCGCCAGCCGCCGTCGGGGCGCGGGCCCGCGTCGATGGTGCCACCGAGTGCGGCGGCCCGCTCCCGCATCCCGGCCAGACCGTGTCCGGTGCCGCCCGCCTCGGCGCAGGTCGCGGGCCCGTCGTCGTCGATGCGCAGCCGCAGCGCGTCGCCGCCGTGCTCCAGGTGCACGCGCGCGTGCCGCGAGCCCGAGTGCCGGACGACGTTGGTGAGGGCCTCCTGGACTATCCGGAAGGCGGCGAGGTCCGTGCCGGGCGGCAGGCTGGGCGAGTCGCCCTCGACGTCGACGGTGAGGCCGGCGCTCGCCGCCTGCTGCACCAGCTCGGGCAGCCGGTCCAGGCCGGGGGCGGGGGCGCGCGGGGCGTCGCCGGGCGTGCGCAGGGTGGCCAGCACCTGGCGCACCTCACCCAGTGCCTCCTTGCTGGCGGCCTTGATGGTGGTGAGCGCCGTGCGGGCCTGCTCGGGGTCGGTGTCCAGGAGGGCGAGGCCGACGCCCGCCTGGACATTGATGACGGAGATGCTGTGCGCGAGCACGTCGTGCAGTTCGCGGGCGATGCGCAGACGTTCCTCGTCGGCGCGCCGCCGGGCCGCCTGCGCGCGCTCGGCCCGTTCCCGGGCCCACTGCTCGCGCCGGGTGCGGGCCAGTTCGGACAGCGCGACGACGGCCACCACCCAGGTGGCGACGACGACCTCCTGGCCAGGGCTCCCGCCGCTGTCGCCGGGCGGCGGCAGCCAGCGGTAGAGCCACAGCGCGATGAGCGCGTGTCCGGCCCACAGCAGTCCGACGGCCGCCCAGGCGGCGCGGCGGTGCCCCGTGACGACGGCGCTGAAGCAGCCGACGGCGACGGCCAGGAAGACCGGTCCGTACGGGTATCCGGCGGCGGCGTAGACCAGGGTCACGGCCGCCGTGCCGAACGCCACGAACACCGGGTACCGCTTGCGCCACAGCAGCAGCCCCGGCGCCACCACGAGCAGGAGGCCGGCGTACGCGTCCAGCGGCTCGCGATGCCCCTGCTGGCCCCGCGCCGAGAAGTGGGTGCCCATGACCACGAACACGGTGAACAGCACTGTGGACAGCCAGGGCCAGGCGGTGCCCCGGGCGTCCTCGTCGCCGGGGCGGTTCCACCACGGCGGTCCGTGGCGCCACCACTGCGGTGGTCCGCTCCCGCGTACGCGCTGCTGTGCCATGACCGCCACGCTAGACGGGCCGCACCGCAGGCGGCGTCAGCCCGGCGAGGTGATCACCCGTACTCCCGGGGAAGTACGCCCGCCTTGGACACCACATGGCGGAAGAGGAGGCTTCACCGGTCCGCCCCCGCAGGGTCAGCGGTCCAGCCCCACCCCGTGGGCGAGACGGGTCACCGCGTGCCGGAAGAACGGCTCACGGTCCTCGACCACCCGGTTGAACTGCCCGAACAGCTCGAAGCCGACCAGGCCGTACAGCTGCGCCCAGGCCGCGACGAGCGCCGCCACCACCTCGGGCGGCAGGGCGGGCGCGAGGTCGACGGCCATCCGCTCGGCCTCGCCCCGCAACTCGGCGGGCAGCGCAGGCCCGGTCAGTCCGTCCTTCTCGTGGGCGTCGCGCACGATGCCGACGAGGAGAAGGCCGACGCGGGACGCGGCGGGGATCGTCGCCTCGGGCGCGGTGTAGCCGGGCACGGGCGAACCGTAGATGAGGGCGTACTCGTGCGGGTGTGCGAGCGCCCAGCCGCGCACCGCCTCGCACACGGCGGTCCAGCGCCGGAGGGGTCCCGCGTCGGCGACCGCGTCGTGCGCCGCTTCCGCGGTCTCGCCCAGGGAGTCGTAGGCGTCGATGATGAGCGCGGTCAGCAGGTCGTCACGGCTGGGGAAGTACCGGTACAACGCGGACGAGACCATGCCGAGTTCACGGGCCACGGCGCGCAGCGACAGCTTCGCGGCGCCCTCCCCGGCGAGCTGTCTGCGTGCCTCGTCCTTGATCGCGGCGGTGATCTCCATCCGGGCCCGGGCGCGGGCGCCTTGTGCGGTGCTCATGGACAGAGTGTTCCACGTTTTCAGATCGGTGCTCACAAAAGAGAGCACTGCTCTTGCATTGGGTCGCCGCCCTGCCCCACACTGTTCATCAAGCGAGAGCACTGCTCTCCCAAACCGTGGGGGTCACCATGTCGTCGTCCTCGTCAGCGTCGCCGTACTACCTCAAGGGCAGCCCGATGACCATCCGCTTCAACAGCGTCATCGGCTGGCTGGCCCGGCGCGGGCTCAGCGTCGCCGGAACGGCGGAGTTGTCCGTGCGCGGCCGCAAGAGCGGCACACTGCAGCGCATCCCGGTCAACCCCCACACGCATGACGGCGTGCAGTACCTCGTCTCGGCCCGCGGTCACTCCCAGTGGGTGCGCAACATGCGCGTCGCAGGCGGTGGGGAACTGCGCGTAGGACGGAAGGTCCGGGCCTTCACCGCGGTGGAGCTCGCGGACGCGGAGAAGCTCGCCGTCCTGCGGGCCTACCTGGAGAAGTGGGGCTGGGAGGTCAACCAGTACTTCCAGGGCGTCACCGCGAAGTCCTCCGACGAGGAGATCATCGCGGCCGCCCCCGACCACCCGGTCTTCCGCATCACGGTCACGAACTGACGGCGTCCCCGGCGGCCTCCGCGGCCGGCCGCCGGTCCAGTGCGGTCAGGGCACGCTGGGCCATCGGGTGGGCGCGGACCATCTCACCCAGGGACGTGGATCCCCGCGTGATGTCCTTGAAGGCCTTCCAGGCGGGACGGAATCCGGTCAGCACCGCGTGGAAGAGGCCGGGACGGCGCTCGAACACCGCCAGCATCCGCTTGCCGACGGCCATTTCGACGCCGAGCCCAGCCTTGATCGCGAACGCGTAGTTCAGAGCCTGGCGGCGGGTGTCCACCGCGTCGTGCGCCTCGGCGATCCGCACCGCCCACTCCCCCGCGAGCCGCCCGGAGCGGAGCGCGAACGAGATGCCCTCGCGCGTCCACGGCTCGAGCAGCCCGGCGGCGTCCCCGCACACCAGCACCCGTCCCCGCGACAGCGGCGAGTCGTCGGCGCGGCAGCGGGTCAGGTGCCCGGAGGAGATGCCCGGCTCGAAGCCGGCGAGTCCGAGCCGGGCGACGAAGTCCTCCAAGTACCGCTTGGTGGCGGCGCCTTCGCCCCGGGCCGAGATCACTCCGACCGTCAGGGTGTCTCCCTTGGGGAAGACCCAGCCGTAACTCCCGGGCATGGGGCCCCAGTCGATGAGGACCCGTCCCCGCCAGTCCTCGGCGACGGTCTCCGGCACCGGAATCTCCGCCTCCAGGCCGAGGTCGACCTGGTCGAGCTTCACCCCGACGTGCGCCCCTATGCGGCTGGCGCTGCCGTCGGCCCCTACGACCGCCCGCGCGAGCACCGTCTCGCCACCCTGGAGCAGCACGGCGACCGTGCGCCGGTCCGGCACCGCCGAGCCGTGCTGCTCGACCCGGGACACGGTGACGCCGGTGCGCAGCTCGGCACCCGCCTTCTGTGCGTGCTCGACGAGCTGCTGGTCGAACTCGGGCCGGTTGACCAGCCCGAACAGCATCCGCCTGGAGCGGCGGGTCCGGCTGAAGCGTCCGTTGTGGGAGAACGTCACCGCGTGCACCCGGTCCTTGAACGGCAGCTCGAAGCCGGGCGGCAGCGCGTCGCGCGAGGGGCCGATGATCCCTCCGCCGCAGGTCTTGTAGCGCGGCAGCTCCGCCTTCTCCAGCAACAGCACGCGTCGCCCCGTGACCGCCGCCGCGTAGGCCGCCGAGGCCCCCGCGGGTCCCGCGCCCACCACGACGACGTCCCACACCTGCTGCACGTCGTCCGCCGAAGAGTTCTCGCTGCTCACGATGGTCCACTGCCTCCGATCAAGCCGCCTGCCGCTGCTGTATCCCGCATCCTACGGCGGCGATCGCCGCAGCCCGCTGTGGGAGGATCGGCGGCGTATGCGCCCGACACACCGGGCGCGCCTACGCCGACCGATCATCCGGAACACAGGAGTGCTCGGAAGTACCACTCCGGTACTCACCAGTACAACGTCGCACCCACAAGGAGCGTGCCCATGTCGTCGAATCCTGTCGCCGAGACCGTCGCCTCACTGATGCCCAGGGCGAAGGCGGAGCTCGCCGAGCTGGTGGCCTTCCGGTCGGTGGCGGACTTCGACCAGTACCCGAAGGGCGAGAGCGAGGGCGCGGCCCGCTGGGTCGCCGACGCACTGCGCGCCGAGGGATTCGAGGACGTGGCCCTGCTCGACACCCCGGACGGCACGCAGTCGGTGTACGGCTACCTGCCCGGACCGGCGGACGCGAAGACGGTCCTGCTGTACGCCCACTACGACGTGCAGCCCCCGCTGGACGAGGCCGGCTGGACGACCCCGCCCTTCGAGCTGACCGAGCGCGACGGGCGCTGGTACGGGCGCGGGGCCGCCGACTGCAAGGGCGGCGTGCTCCTGCATCTGCTCGCGCTGCGCGCCCTCAAGGCCAACGGCGGCATACCGGTGAACGTCAAGGTGATCGTCGAGGGCTCGGAGGAGCAGGGCACGGGGGGCCTGGAGCGGTACGCCGAGGAGCACCCTGAGCTGCTGGCGGCCGACACCGTCGTGATCGGCGACGCGGGCAACTTCCGCGTCGGCCTGCCGACCGTCACCACCACCCTGCGCGGCATGACCCTGGTCCGCGTGCAGGTCGACACGCTCGAAGGAAACCTGCACTCCGGCCAGTTCGGCGGCGCGGCACCCGACGCCCTGGCCGCGCTCATCCGCGTCCTGGACTCGCTGCGCGCCGAGGACGGCTCGACGACCGTCGACGGCCTGACCGGCGAGTCCGCATGGGAGGGCCTGCAGTACGAGGAGGAGCAGTTCCGCAAGGACGCCAAGGTGCGCGACGGTGTGAGGCTGATCGGCTCCGGCACGGTCGCCGACCGCATCTGGGCCCGGCCGGCCGTCACCGTCATCGGCATCGACTGTCCGCCGGTCGTCGGCGCCACCCCGTCGGTACAGGCGGGCGCCCGCGCCCTGATCAGCCTCCGTGTGCCGCCGGGTGTGGACGCGGCCGAGGCGACCAAGCTGCTCCAGGCGCATCTGGAGGTCCACACGCCCTGGGGCGCGCGGGTGCACACCGAGCAGATCGGCCAGGGCCAGGCCTTCCGCGCCGACACCACCAGCCCGGCCTACCAGGCCATGGCCGACGCCATGGCGGTCGCCTACCCGGGCCAGGAGATGCAGTACGCCGGTCAGGGCGGCTCCATCCCGCTGTGCAACACCCTCGCCGCGCTCTACCCGCGCGCGGAGATCCTCCTCATCGGCCTGAGCGAGCCGGAGGCGCAGATCCACGCCCTGAACGAGAGCGTCTCGCCCGAGGAGCTGGAGCGCCTCTCGGTGGCGGAAGCCCTGTTCCTGCGGAACTACGCCGCGAGCTGACCCGGCGCACCGCCGACGGGAAGGGGCCCGGCCGCCGGCCGGGCCCCTTCCCGCGGTCGTTCCGGGGACGTCGTCGAGCTTCTCCCCGCGCCCGCACCTCCCGCGCTTCCCGGTCGGCCAGGCCGGCCGGGGCGGTACCGCGCAGATCGGCGGTCAGGCACCGGCCGGCCGAGAGCGCGGACTCGGGGCGTCAGCCGACCGGTACGCCCGCCTCCAGGTACAGGGGCGCGCCACGCTCGCGCGCCCGCAGGGCCCATCTCAGCCGCTCGTAGCGGACGGGCGGCAGCAGGTCGGCGGCCTCCCGCTCGGTGACGAAGCGGCAATCGCGCAGCTCGGGTCCGGGCAGCAGCAGGTGTCCCGCGTCCTCGGCGTCGAGCCGGCCGCCGTCGAAGAGGAGGCGCAGGCCGCCGAAACCGGGGGGCGCGGGCTGCTCCCAGTCGACGACCAGCAGCCGGGGGACCTGGTCCAGCCGTATCCCGGTCTCCTCGGCGACCTCGCGCATCCCGCCCCGGGCCGGGGCCTCACCCGGCTCGACGACTCCTCCGGGAAACTCCCAGCCGGCCTTGTAGGTGGGATCGACGAGGAGCACCCGGTCCTGCTCGTCGAACAGGAGCACCCCGGAGGCGACGGTCTCGGCGGTCGGCTCCGGCGTCTGCACGATGTCGCAGGCGGGCACGGCACCACTGCCGACCGCCTCCACGATGCGCACGGCCGTCTCGTACGGGGTGAGGGCGCCGGTGTCGACGGGGTGGGCGTCGGCGGTGAGCCAGGAGGCGAGGGCGGCGCGGTAGGGCTCGATGTGGTCGTAGGCCCACTGCCGTGTCCGGATCTCGCCGTCGGGGAGGTCGGCTGCCTCACGGCCGGCTATCCGCTCCCGCAGGATCGTTTCGGCCGGGGCGAGAAGGACGTGCCGGACACCGATACGGCGAGCGGCGAGGCCGCCGAAGATCTCGTCGCGGTACTCCTGGCGGAGCAGGGTCATCGGGACCACGAGGGTGCCGCCCAGCTCCGCGAGCATCGCGGCCGCGGTGTCGATCACGAGCCGTCGCCAGATCGGAAGGTCCTGGAAGTCGCCGACCTCCGCGAGGTGTTTGGGCGGCAGCAGGTGCGTGAGCGCCCCGCCGATGACCTCGGGATCGAAGAGCGTGCTGTTCGGGATCAGTTCGATCAGTTCCCGTGCGGTGGTGGTCTTCCCCGCACCGAACGCACCGTTGATCCAGACGATCATTCATACTCCAGGACGGGAAGGCCGCTGAACAGCGACGGGCCATCGGACAAGAGATCATCTGGGAGAGGTGTGGGAAAAGGCGCCGCCCACAATCCAGCCCCCACTACTTCCTTCTCCCACACACCCTGCAGATACTCCACGATCCGCTCCTCCATGGCGACCGTGACCTCGCCATGGACCCGCTCCACACACGCCGGCTCATGCTCCATCCGACCCTCGATCGCCACCCGCGCCACATCGGCTCCCCGCTCGTCCAGCAGAGCCTTATGCCAGTGCCTCAACCGGTACAGATCCTCACCGGCCATCTCCTCCAGGGCCGGCAGCACCGGGCGCGCCCACCGCGCGTACCGGAACCGCCCCTGGCCCGGAGGAGTCTGGTTGGGTGAGGCGGCGTTGTTGGCGTCGTAGCAGCGAGCCCTGCTCGTGGTACGGGCCGGTGGTTCCCGGTAGTTGCCGACGAACCGGTAGGGGCTGGCCAACGGGACCGCAGGGCTCAGCCGGCCGGCGGACGCCGCGGGGCCCCTGGGTGTCAAGAACAGGCCATGTTGATCATACGGCTCGGCAGTCGCGCAACTGCCACCGTTTCACGCCAACTCCACGTCCGCGAAGGTGTGTTGCGTCTGCTGGAGAGGCGTCTCGGCCCTTGGCCGCTGGGACAGCTTCCGGCCATACACGATGGGGATCTTGCGTGACGTGACCATGCCTGGCTTAAAGTAGCGAGGCAGTCGACGGAGCGGACTAGACCAATCCTTCAGTCCGTTGTTGCGGGGGGCGTGACTATCAGTGGAGGCGGTTTCGCGCGGAGTGTGCCGCGCTGCCCTCGTCTGCGCGGCGACCACATGGGAGCTCTGGACCTGCACACCGGCGGTGCGATCGTCAACGCCGGCCCCTTGACCGGCAGGACCATCCTTCACCCATCAGGAAACGCTACCTACTCATGCTGAAATCTTTGGCAGGCCTGCGTAGTACGGCGCGAGCCATTCTCACTTCGCCGTGGGTGGCCCTGCAGGGGCACACCACCGCCGCCCGCACCTCAACTGGCTGACCAGGCCCTGCTCGGGACCGTCTTCCTTCGGCTGGTCGACGGCTGAGGACACACACCGGTTGCTCTCGCCTCGAGCCCGACAGCAGGGGCCTGTGCCAGGCCGTGCCTGCGGGCCGGCCGCTTTGCCGTCTCCCGCCAAGCTCCCGTCCGTCCTTTGGAGTCTCTGCTGGGCGGATGGGCCACGCCGTGCTCCGACCAGGCACGGGAAACTACTCATCGAAAACGGGGAATCGCTGCTTTGCGACTCAGAAGACGAACGCGCGCGCCGCTGGTGGCCGTTGTGGCCTGCGCCGCGTTGACCGGTGGCCTGCTGCAGGCCGCACCCGCCATGGCCGCACCGAACCCGAAGTCCTCCCCGGGCTCCTCCACACCACCGGTGCCCCCCGGTCAGGTGCAGGAACCTGGCAAGAAGCTCGGCAAGGGCTGGAAGGACAGTCCCGACCGTGCCGTGACCGCTGCTGCTGACGCGGAGGGCCTGCGCATCCTCGTTGCCGACAGCAGCAAGGCATACGCGTGGAAGACCGCCGCTGTTCTGTCGGAGCCGGGCATGCCGGCGGATTCGTGGATCGGCAACCAGTGCCTGATGGACCACGCGCACGCGGCGGTCGTCTACGCGCCGCGCACGTTCACGAACAAGCCTGACCTGATGCAGGGCGGCGCGTTCACCGCCATCGTCGATCTGACGACCGGGCAGGTGAAGAAGCTGCCGTTCACCGCGTCGTTGGCCTACTTCGACCCGTCCTGCAACACGGCGACGCACAAAGCCGCGTTCACCGCCTTCCGGGACATGAACGACCCCGCGAGCACACGCACGCGCGTGGTCACTGTGGACGTCTTTGGCAGGACGACGGGTTCGGCCGCGGCGAAGGGTGAGATCACCAGCGCGGTTCCGGTGAAGGACGGCACGGTCGCCGCGCTCGGCAGCCGCCTGGTCCACCTCGGCCCCTCGGGCACGGTGAAGAACCTCGTGGACGCGGACGGCGCCCCGTTCGACATCCGGCCGGCCGCCGACGGCAAGGTCGCCTTCCTCGACCACAAGGGCAACTCCACTGCCCACGCCAGGCTGTTCACCGGCAGCGGCAGGCCGAAGACCATCGCCTCGGGCGAACTCGGCGATCTCGACCTCATGCAGGGCGATGCGGGCAGGGTCTTCCTCACCGGTCATCCCAAGGGCAGCCCCGCCACCGCGGGAACCGGCGTCACCCGCCTCGACGCCCCGGCCGGCACCGATGTGTCCTCCCACGGCCGGCTTGCGATCGACCCGGTCCTCACCCCCGGCGTCCACGCCGGCCTGACGCACATCAAGAACGGGGGCAAGGGCTTCACGAAGTCCGGGGAACCCGCCTCGCAGACGGCCACGCCCGCCAACGACGGCAACGAGCCGGTGACGGTCACCAGCACCGCCACCACCACCGGGACCAAGCTCACGCAGAGCGTGCAGCAGGCGATCGGCAACGGCTCGGGGCACGATCCCTCCCCGGCCCTCGCCACGGCCACCGGCACGCACAAGCGCACCTCCCTGAAGTCGGGCCTGACCCCGAGTTCCCCGACCGACGACGACCGCTGGTGCGCCGTGTCCCGCAACGACGTCAAGGTCCAGGCGCTGCAGCCGACCTCGAACCAGGTCGAGTGGGCTGTCGACATGGCGGTGCGCGGTGATCTGAGCGCGAGCTACATCCGGCAGGGCGGATACCGGGACCAGGCCGGTGTGGGCACCGTGGACCCGCAGTCCCTGTTCCCTCTGCCGAAACTGACGGGTGGCGGCAGGATCCCGGCCAACGTCCTCCTCGGCATCATGGCTCAGGAGTCGAACCTGTGGCAGGCCGAGGGCGGGTCGATTCCCGGCCAGATGGGCAACCCGCTGGCTGCCGTGGACGGTTACTACGGCCACAAGGCCGAGAAGAGCGACCCGTCCGCCTACTGGCAGATCAACTGGGACAAGTCCGACTGCGGTTACGGCGTCGGCCAGGTGACCGACGGCATGCGGCTGGCCGGTCACGAGAAGGACCACGAGACGAGCCTGTCCCCGGCCCTGCAGAAACTGGTCGCGGTCGACTACGCGTCGAACGTCGCCGCCTCCCTGAAGATCCTCGCCGACAAGTGGAACGAGGTCCACAAGGACGGCCAGAAGATCACCGTCAACAACGATGATCCGTCCAAGGTGGAGAACTGGTTCACCGCCGTGTGGAACTACAACCTCGGCTTCAACCCGCCCTCGGAGGCGGGCCAGCACGCCGGGCACTGGGGCCTGGGCTGGTACAACAACCCGGCCAACCCGATCTACGCCAAGGGCTGGGGCCACCCGTTCATGAACACGGACGTGGACGGACCGGAGGCCAACAAGGACGCGGCCCATCCGCAGGACTGGCCGTATGAGGAGAAGGTGATGGGGTGGGCCGCCTGGTCCATCGACACCGGCTTCTCCTACGCCACCTCCGGCCGCCAGGACTGGCCCGGCGAGTCCGGCTTCTCCTCGGCCGGCTTCCGGCCCGCCTACTGGAACGGGACGCCCATGACCGTCCAGACCCCAGGCAGCGCGAAATACAACCGGGCACAAGTCGTGCCGTCGCTGGACGCGTTCTGCAACTCCAAGAACAACTGCGACCCCAACACGCCGCCGAAGTGCCCGGACGCCGAGTGCTACGCGCAGTACTGGTGGAACCAGCCCAACGTGACCTGGAAGTCCGACTGCGCCACCACCTGCGGCTTCGAAAACATCAAGTACCAGTCCCTGGTGCAGGAACCGGGGCGCGGCTACCGTCTCCAGACCGGTACGCCGGTGTGCTCCGGCGCCCCGGCCGGATCCAAGGTCGTCGCCTCGGTCCCCAACGGAACGCCGACCTGGAGCGACCAGCGCGACTGCGCGACGATCTCCTCCGCGGGAAGTTTCCAGTTCTCCTTCAATCCCGGCGCGGAAGGCCGTTACGAGGCGAAGGCCGACCTGCACTCGGTGGGCGGCGGCTACGGCGGCCACTACTGGTACACCCACACCCGTGACGCCGATCACTTCGGTGGCGACAGCGGCGACATGACCATCAACGGCACCTGGACCCTCGGCCAGAGCCTCAACTGGGCGCGCGTCCTGGTCCACCTTCCCGACACCGGTGCCCAGACCCGGCAGGCCAGGTACAACGTGCTGGGCACGGACAGCACCCAACACCAGCGCGTCGTGCTCCAGCGCGCGGGCGGATGGGTCAGCCTGGGCACGTTCCACTTCACCGGCACCCCGCGGGTCGAGCTGTCCAACACGACCAAGGACGGAACCGCGGACGAGGACGTCGCCTGGGGCGCGATCGCATTCCAGCCTCTTCCCGGCAAGCCGGCCAACTTCATCGTCGCGATGGGCGACTCCTACTCCTCGGGTGAGGGCGCCAGCGCTCCCGGCGGTGGGGACTTCTATCCGGAGACCGACCACTACGAGAAGAACAACGACAAGGCATGGGACAGCTGCCACCGCTCCCAGCTGGCCTGGTCGAGGCAGGCCGTTCTTCCGGGGGAATCGGTGTCCGTCGGGGCCATGGACACCGCCCTCGACCCGAAGCTGGACTACCACTTCGTGGCCTGCTCCGGAGCACGCACCTACGACATGCTCCGCGACGGCCAGAACAGCGAGGTGGCGCAGATCGACGCGGGCTACCTGGACAACAACACCACCCTGGTCACTCTGTCGGTCGGCGGCAACGACGCCCGGTTCACGGACGTGTTCAACCAGTGTGTGTGGAAGTCCGGGCTGGACCTGTGCCAGGACTCCTCGATCGGGAACAAGGATCCGGACACGGGCAAGGACGCTGCCGGAGACACCGGTCCGCTCAAGGACTGGGCGCCGAAGTGGCTGCATGACCAGGTCCGTCCGCGCATCGTGAACGTCCTCAACGAGATCCACAAGCTCGCCAAGAACGCACGGATCATCCTCATGGGCTACCCGAGGCTGCTGTCCGCGGGCGGGCAGTGCATCCCCGGCATCGGCACGGAGGAAGCTCCCTGGCTGAACTCGGTCGCGGACACCCTCGACGAAGAGATGAAGGGTGCCGCCGCGGACGCGGGGACCCAGTCGGGCGCGAACGTGGTCTTCACCGACCCGCGCAGCGAGTTCGAGGGCAAGGCCGTGTGCGGTGACCCGGAGGATGTGAACGGCATCGTCAAGACCGGTCTGTCCAAGGCGGACAACACCGGTGTGCTCGAGGTCGGTATGGCGTCCTTCCACCCGAAGATCGACGGTGCGCGGCTGTACGCGAACGTGCTGGAGCGCGCCCTCAGGTAAGGAACAGCTGATCGACGGTGGGGCCTGAGTACGCGTACTCAGGCCCCACCCCGTTGTGCAGGGAGAAACTTGCCGCCATGAACGACCATTCACCTTCACGCCGCGGTACGGGCGAGGACGTGCTCTTCGCCGTCCTGCTGTGGTTTCTGGACGCGATCGTCGGGCTCATTGTCCTGCTGACCGGCCTGGGGACGACCGACTTCAACATGTTCGAGCCTGATCCCCATGCGTCCCTGACATCGGTTTTCGCCTACGTGGCGGGATTCGCGGGAGTGGTACTGCTCTCGGCGATCGGGTTGTACCGGCTGGGATACCGGGTGAGTGTGGCGGCCCAGACCGCGGCCGGCATCGCGGCACTGGCCTTCTGCGCCGCCGGCATCAGCGGGCACCTCACCCTGTGATCGCGCTTCGCACTCCTGGGAGGTCCGGCACAACCCAGCGGGCGCCACAGAAGTCCCGTCCGGGCCGGCGACTGGAAACACAAGGGCGACGAGGCGTTGCAGCGACGCAGTCGCCCGTGTGACAGCACACAGCCCGCCGTCCTGTACCCCAGGTCCGGCGGGCCTGCGTGCACCCCAAGGCGGGTGCCCCTTCGCGGGGGCCCTGACGCTACGCCCAGACAGGCCCGACCGGTAGATGTATGCACTCCTTGCTTCACCAGCCGCCGGGCCACCCCGAACCCTCACCCGACGGAGGAAAACCCCAGTCGTGCACCAAAGCCCCGCTCGAGGCGGGCAGTGCCGGGCCGCAGCCCTCTGCCGTCGCGCTGTCCGCCGACGGCGGTGAGGCCACCACGGTGGCCAACGGCGTCATCCACGTGTCGGCGATCGGCCCGGCCGGCGCGAACCTTGCTCCGACGACGGAGTTGCGCGGCAACACCCAGGTCAGTCAGGACACCGTGGCCTTTCTCGACGCCGGCAACCGGCTGGTCTCCGGAGCGGGATCCCGTGTCGCCGAATGGGACCTGCGCCAAGTCGGCAGCATCGGTTCACGACGGGACGTCCGGGTGCCCATGACCTGCAACGCCTGCATGGAGAACCCGGTGGCCGTCAGTCCGGACGGCGCCGGGGCGGCCCTGGTGAGCAGCAGGGGCACCGGAATCCGGCTGTATCCCCTGGCCGCGCGTACTGGGTCGGGCACGGACGCCACCGGGAGCGAGGTGGTACCAGGCACGACGATCTGCGCTGCACACGCACCTGACGGCTGCACAAGTACCTGACGACGGGTCGGCACCCAGACGGTGCTACGAGGCCGCTCTCGCCAGACCGAGCGTCACGAGGGCGGCGATCTCCGAGGGATCGACGGAAACGGCCAGACGGCGGTTCTCCTCCGGTGAGAGTCCGTTGGTGAGGGCGGACCCGCCGAGTTCGCGCACCCGTACACGAAGTCGGTCCAGGCCCTCGGCCAGCCGGGGATCGGCGGCGCCGTGTTCGTGGGGGAGCCATGAAGAGTCGTCGATTCGGAGGGCTCGCGCCACGTCCGCGGCGACCCCTCCGAAACCGGCCGCCGAGTACAGGGGCTGCGGTGAGCCCTCCAGGCTGAGCATGGCTTCTTCCAGGACGCCGGGCAGGGAGCCGGAGAAGCCGGACCGCCGGCCGCCGACGAGGACGCGCCCGTCACAGCGGTCGCGCACATGGCGCCGCATGGCGTGCAGGGCCGTGGCCGTCGTGTGCGGATCGACCTCTTCAGGCGCGGCACCGCGCCCGGCGGCGGGATCGACCTCCCGGCCGGCCACGTCCAGCCAGACGACCCGGACCGCCGGCCCCGCATCGAGAGCCGTCCGCAGCTCGGCCAGGCTCATTCTGCGGTGTTCGCTCCAGGGCACGGTCACGACCAGCGGCTGGTCCTCGCGGCCCGACCACCCGGCCTCCTCCACCAGGAGGGGCGTGAAGCCGCCGGGCGCCAGGTTTCCGCCATAGGCGAGATGGCCACCTGCCGCCAGGACGGCCCGCGCGATGTGTCTGAGCGTCAGTCGCACACCGTCCTCGTCGCCGCACACGGACCGGGACGCGTCAGGGCTCTGTGACGCCGAAATGGCCAACCGCCGGCCCGCGAGCGCGTCGGGACGCAGGGAAAACGACATGCCTCATCCTCTCACCATGCCCCCGAGTCGCTGCGGGACATGTCTCTCGATGCCGCTCAGCCGCGCAGGGCACCGCCTTCCCGCGGCTCCGCAGCCGCGTCCCTGTATTCGGCGCATTCGACGGCAACGCCCGTGTGTCGTTGCGCAGTTGACGGCTAGACTCACCGAGTGATCACCCAGCTCGCCGTGAAACGCGTGGTTCGTGCGTTGCCCGCCGCCGTCCTGGGCGGCTGTGGCGGCCTGGCGGTGTACCTGCTGAACCGGGCGGGAGGGGCCTATCTGTTCACGCTCGTCGGTGCGGCGCTCGGCGCGGCGGCGGCCCTGACGGCCGACTTCTACCGGAGAACGGCCAGGCTCACGGAAATGACCATCACCGTGCCGCAGCTGAGCGGGTTCACCTTCATGGTGAACGACGACACCAAGCAGGTGTCCTGGCAGCTGTTCGTGGAGACCGTGACCCGGACCTCGACCCAGCGGCTCGGTGACGACGAAGGGCTCATCCGTGAGGCCCTCACCTCGCTGTACGGCCTGTTCGCCACCACCCGGACCATTCTCTCCGCCGCCCGGCCCACGCCGCACGGGTCGGGCATCACCGTGGAGTACCTGGCGGTGAACCTGCTCAACCGCGAACTCCGCCCGTTCCTGTCGAAGTGGCATCCGCGACTCACCGCCTTCGAGAACGCCCACCCCGAACTCCCCGAGTCCGCGTGGCCCGACGCCGCCGAGTGCCGCGGGGAACTGGCCCGGATACAGGCGAACACCCGGGTGTACGCGCTCGGCTTCGCCGAACTGGCCGGAGTCCGGGACCCCGAGCTGATGCTCGGCGACCTGCGCGGCGCCGGGTCGGTCCCCGGCCCTTCGTCCGCCGACCCGTCCAGCCCTTCCAGTCCTCCTGACCCTCCTGACGCTTCCAGCCCTTCGTCGACCCCAGCGTGAGCCCCGCGACGAAGTGCCGCTGCAGCAGCACCTGTTGCGGGAGCAGGTTGCCCGCGGTGAAGAACATCAGCAGCACGATGCCGCCGCGCAGCTTCAGTCGCGACACCGCGAAGGCCACGAAGGCCGCCAGGGGGAGGCCGGGAGGCCGGCCACGCCGACCACCACGGTCACGGATCTGGACCGCACGCCTGCCATCCGTGTCTCGGTGGCGCTGACCGGCCCGGAAGGCCGGACGGTGCGCCCGCAGTCGCCGACCCGTACACCTGTCGTGCCGACGGACCGGACCCTGCACACCGCATGGACGGTCACCGCGCCGCCCGGTGCTTCGAGGTCCGGGCGGACGGCACCAAGGTCTTCTCGGCCGGCACCCTCACCACCACCCTGCCCGCCCAGCCGGTCACTGCCGACGTGACCGTCGCCCACGTGGTCCGGCTGGTCGTGACCGACGGCGGCAACGGCATCGACTCGGACCGGGCGGACGCGCGACTGGGCTGCGGAGCGAGCCGTCGATTCCCGGCCGCGCCCCGAAGGGGTCGCCGTGCGCCGGGTCGTTCGCGAGCAGGCCCGTCATCGAACCCCGAGTCGTGCCCGGGGCGGCCCCGCACCGGCCCGATGGAGAGCACCGTTCCGGCGGGGGGACCGGTCCGGCGGGGGACAACGTCAGACCCCGGCCGCCGCCGCGTTCGTCCGTCCGGCGAGCGCGGCCGCGGCCGCGCCCACCAGACCCGCATCCGTGCCCATCTGGGCGGGAGTGACCTTCAGGCGCTGCACGAAGGACAGCGTGGCGTAGGAGCTCAGCGCCTTGCGCAGCGGGGTGAACAGCACGTCCCCGGCCTTGCCCACTCCCCCGCCGATCACCGCGACGTCGATCTCGACCAGTGTGGCGGTGGCAGCGATGCCGGCGGCCAGCGCCTGAGCGGCACGTTCGAAGGAGGCCAGAGCCACCGCGTCCCCGGCGCGGGCGGCGGCGGCCACCGCGGCCGCGGAGGTGTCACCGTCCGCGCCCGGCCGCCAGCCGTTGTCCAGCGCGCGGCGGGCGATGTTCGGGCCGCTCGCGAGGCGTTCCACACAGCCGCGCGAGCCGCAGGGGCACAGGTCACCGTCGAGATCGACACTGATGTGACCGATGTGGCCGGCGTTGCCGGTCGGACCGGGGTGCAGTTGGCCATTGAGGACCAGTCCGCCGCCCACACCGGTGGAGACGACCATGCACAGGGCGTTGTCGTGGCCGCGGGCCGCGCCCTGCCAGTGCTCTGCCGCCGTGATGGCCACGCCGTCGCCGATCAGCTCGACGGGCAGCCCGCCCGACGCGGCCCGGGCCCGCGCGACGAGCGGGTATCCGCGCCAGCCGGGTACGTTCACGGGGCTCACCGTCCCGGCCGAGGCGTCCACGGGGCCGGCGCTGCCGATGCCCAGGGCCGAGGCCCGTCCCCACAGCGGCGACGCGCCGAGGTCGCCGAGCACCTCCTCGACGGCCCGCATCACGGTGTCGCCGTGCTCCCGCGCGGGCGTCGCGCGCTGCGCGCGCACCAGGATGCTGCCGTGGCCGTCCACCAGCGCTCCGGCGATCTTGGTGCCGCCGATGTCGAGCGCGGCCACGAGGTCGGTGTCCATCAGAGTCAGATCTCCCCGTCAACCATCGGAAAACCAAAGAGGTGGGCGCAGGCCGGTCTGGCGGTGGGGACGCAGGCCGGAAATGCGGTGGACAGTCTCTCGCGGTTATGACAACGTTGTCCAGGCTCTATGCTCGACGCCACATCCTCATACAAACCCATGGACCGACGCATCCCCGTGGACGACAGGACAGGACACCGCATCGTGCCCGAGACCGCCCGCCGAGCAGACCGCCCCGCAGACCGCCTCGCCGGGGCTCGCTACGGCACCCGTCCCACCATGAAGGACGTGGCGGCGCGCGCGGGCGTGGGACTGAAGACCGTTTCCCGGGTGGTCAACGGCGAGCCGGGAGTCACCCCGGACACGGAACGGCGCGTGCAGGAGGCCATCGAGGCGCTCGGCTTCCGGCGCAACGACAGCGCCCGCGTACTGCGCAAGGGCCGTACGGCGAGCATCGGCCTGGTCCTCGAGGACCTCGCGGACCCGTTCTACGGGCCGCTCAGCCGGGCGGTCGAGGAAGTGGCCCGGGCCCACGGCGCCCTGCTCATCAACGGCTCCAGCGCCGAGGACCCGGACCGCGAGCAGGAACTGGCGCTGGCCCTGTGCGCACGGCGGGTGGACGGGCTGGTGGTGATCCCGGCCGGTGACGACCACCGGTACCTGGAGCCGGAGATCAAGGCGGGGGTGGCCACGGTGTTCGTGGACCGCCCGGCCGGGAAGATCGACGCCGACGTCGTCCTGTCGGACAACTACGGCGGTGCCCGTGACGGCGTGGCCCACCTCATCGACCACGGTCACCGCCGGATCGGGTTCATCGGCGACATGCCGCGCATCCACACGGCCGCCGAGCGTCTGCGCGGCTACCGGGCCGCGATGGAGGACGCGGGGATACCGGTGGCCGAGTCGTGGATGTCGCTGGGCGTCACCGACCCCGAGCGGGTACGCCGGGCCGCCGAGGACATGCTGTCCGGGCCCGATCCGGTCACCGCGATCTTCGCGGGCAACAACCGTGTGACGGTCACAGTGATCCGCGTCCTGGCGGAACAGACCCGTCGGGTCGCCCTGGTGGGCTTCGACGACATCGAACTCGCCGATCTGCTGCAGCCCGGCGTCACCGTGGTCGCGCAGGACGCGGCAGCGCTCGGCCGTACCGCCGCCGATCGCCTCTTCCGCCAGCTGGACGGCTCGCTCGTCACCCCGGAGCGCATCGAGCTGCCGACCCGGCTGATCACCCGCGGCTCGGGCGAGCTGCCGCCGAAGGACTGAGCGGCCCGTGGCGGGCCGGGCGAGCGGGCGTGCCGGGCAGGGCGGGACGGACCGCACCCTGCGGGCGCTGGGGCTGGCCGAGGCGCCGCGCGATCATCCGCTGCTGTATCCGGGTGCCTGGCCGGAGGAGTCCGGACTCCTCGACGGCGACCGGCTGTTGCCCCTCGACGGCTTCCCGTACACCGACCGGACCCCCGTCCTCGCCATCGGCTCCAACGCCTGCCCCGGTCAGCTGCGGCACAAGATGGCGGAGGCCGGGATCAACTCGCCCCTGCCCATGGTCAAGGCGCGGGTCACCGGCGTCGACGTGGGCGTGTCGGCCCATGTGAGCCGCATGGGGTACGTCTCCGCGTCGCCGTTCAGGGCGCCGGGAACGGTGCGGGAGTTGTTCGTCATCTGGCTCGACGAGCGGCAGCTCGCCGTCATCGACGCGAGCGAGGGCGTACCGGTGCCCACGGGCAACTACCACCGGGCCTGGCTGCCCGCGCCCGACGTGCGGATCGAACCGGACGGCAGCGAACGGCTTCGGGGCGCGTACGTCTACGTCAACCGGCACGGGGTCCTGCGTGACGGCAGCGACACGCCACGGCGGCACCCTGGTGAACGGGCGCTGCTCACCGAACTGCTGGTGGAGTCGTCCCGGCTGCGGGAGCTGTTCGGTGACACCCCCGAGCAGTTCTGCGCGCGGGCGCGTTCGGACCTGCGGCTGTGCGCGCGGGGCACGCGGCTGTTCGTGGACGAGGGGCGGGTGACGACGTCCGGGCTGGAGGGCTACGCAGGGGCGTGACCGCGGCGAGCGGGCCCGCGGCCCGCCCGGCGGCCCACCCGCGCCAGGCGTGCGGCCCGGCCGTGCGGCGCGCCCCGCGGTCGGCACTCCGTCCCGCCCACCTGGCGGAAGGTCAGGCCTACTTGGTGGAGGGTCCGGCCTTCCTGGCGGAAGGTCCGCCCTACTTGACGGAGGGGCCTACTTGGCGGAGGCCGTGAGATCGCCGCGGCGCGGCGCCGCCAAGCCCTCCAGGTCGGCCCGGGTCAGGCCGGTGAGCCGTGCGACCTCTGCGGTGTCGAGGGCGCCGCAGTCCAGGCCGCGCAGCAGGTAGCCGCTGAGGGCCTTGGCGGTGGCGGGCTCGTCCATCACGTCGCCGCCGGTCCGGTTGACGTAGCGGGCGAGACGGGCCGCGGCCGCCTCGAGGCCCTCGCGGTAGAAGGCGAACACGGCCGCGTACCGGGTGGGGAGGTGGCCGGGGTGCATGTCCCAGCCCTGGTAGTAGGCGCGGGCCAGGGCTCGGCGGGTCAGGCCGTAGTGGAGCCGCCAGGCGGAGTGCACCTGCTCGGTCGGGCCGACCGGCAGGACGTTGGTGGAGCCGTCGCAGACGCGGACGCCGGTGCCCGCGGCGGCGACCTGCATGACCGCCTTGGCGTGGTCGGCGGCCGGGTGGTCGCTCGCCTGGTAGGCGGCGGAGACGCCCAGGCAGGCGCTGTAGTCGAACGTGCCGTAGTGCAGTCCGGTGGCGCGGCCCTCCGCGGCCCGGATCATGCGGGCGACGGTGGCCGTGCCGTCGGCGGCGAGGATGGCCTGACTGGTCTCGATCTGGATCTCGAAGCCGAGGTGTCCGGGCCGCAGACCGTGGGCCTTCTCGAAGGCCTCCAGGAGCCGCACCATCGCGGTGACCTGCTCGGTGCAGGTCACCTTGGGCAGCGTCAGGACCAGTCCGTCGGGCAGGCCGCCGGCCTGCATCAGGCCGGTGAGGAAGATGTCGAGGGTGCGGATGCCCCGGTCACGGACCGGCGCCTCCATGCACTTCATGCGGATGCCCATGTACGGGGCGGCGCTGCCGCCCGCGTATGCCTCGGCGATCAGCCGGGCCGCGCGCGCGGCCGTCCGGTCCTCCTCGGCGTCGGGGCGGGGACCGTAGCCGTCCTCGAAGTCGACGCGGAGGTCCTCCACGGGTTCCCGCTGCAGCTTGGCGCGGACCCGCTCGTAGACGGGTCCGGCGAGTTCGTCGCTCAGGCCGAGGACGGCGGCGAAGGAGGCGGCGTCGCAGGCGTGTTCGTCGAGGGTGGCGAGGGCCTGGTCTCCCCAGGAGCGGATCGTGTCGGCGGTGAAGGCGTCGCCGGGGACGTAGACCGTGTGGACGGGCTGGCGGGTGCCGGGATCGCCGGGGTAGTTGCGCTCCAGTTCGGCGTCGACCGGCGCGAGGCGGGCGCTGATCTCCTCGCTGACGGCGCCCGCGAGGCTCGTCGCCACCTGCTCCTGCCGGCCCTGGCCCATCCCGCACCCTCCAATTTTCCGCTTTACGGAATCAACAATCCGTTGAATGACGGTATCCGGGGACCTTCCGGCGGGTCAACAGCGGTTTCGAGGGAGTCCGAGCGCGGGGCCGGGCGGGCCCTGCCCGGCCGCCGTCCCCACAGCTGGACGCCCCGGCCCGAAATGAGCCGAGGCCCCCATGACCGACGTGGTCACGGGGGCCTCGTAAGCCCCGGGGGAACGGGATCCTCAGCCCTTGCGGGCCTTGATCTCCTCGGTCAGCTGCGGGACCACGTCGAACAGGTCGCCGACCACGCCGTAGTCGACCAGGTCGAAGATCGGGGCCTCCGAGTCCTTGTTGACGGCCACGATCGTCTTCGAGGTCTGCATACCGGCCCGGTGCTGGATCGCGCCGGAGATGCCGTTGGCGATGTACAGCTGCGGCGAGACCGACTTACCGGTCTGGCCGACCTGGTTGGTGTGCGGGTACCAGCCGGCGTCCACGGCGGCGCGCGAGGCACCGACGGCCGCGCCGAGGGAGTCGGCGAGCGCCTCGATGATCGCGAAGTTCTCCGCACCGTTGACACCACGGCCACCGGAGACCACGATCGCGGCCTCGGTCAGCTCGGGACGGCCCGTCGACTCGCGCGGCGTACGGGCGGTGACCTTCGTGCCGGTGGCCTGCTGGGAGAAGGAGACCGACAGGGCCTCGACCGCACCGGCGGCCGGAGCGGCCTCGACCGCGGCCGAATTCGGCTTGACGGTGATGACCGGGGTGCCCTTGGAGACACGGGACTTGGTGGTGAAGGACGCGGCGAACACCGACTGCGTGGCCACCGGGCCCTCGTCGCCGGCCTCCAGGTCGACGGCGTCGGTGATGATGCCCGAGCCGATGCGCAGCGCCAGACGGGCGGCGATCTCCTTGCCCTCCGCGGAGGAAGGAACGAGGACGGCGGCCGGGGAGACCTGCTCGTGCGCGGCCTGCAGGGCGTCCACCTTGGGCACGACGAGGTAGTCGGCGTACTCGGCGGCGTCGTGGGTGAGGACCTTCACCGCGCCGTGCTCGGCGAGCGTGGCGGCGGTGTCGGCGGCGCCGTTGCCCAGCGCGACGGCGACCGGCTCGCCGATGCGGCGGGCCAGGGTCAGCAGCTCCAGGGTGGGCTTGCGGACGGCACCGTCCACGTGGTCGACGTAGACGAGAACTTCTGCCATGGGAATGGTTCTCCTAGCGGAATTGCGAAGTCTTCAGGGGCGGTTGGGGGTGATGAGCCTCGAAGCGGGCCGGTGCCCCTCAGATGAACTTCTGGCTCGCGAGGAACTCAGCGAGCTGCTTGCCGCCCTCGCCCTCGTCCTTGACGATCGTGCCCGCGGTGCGGGCGGGACGCTCGGCCGCGGCGTCGACCGCGGTCCAGGCGCCGTCGAGACCGACCTCGTCGGCGTCGATCTCCAGGTCGGACAGGTCCCAGGACTCCACCGGCTTCTTCTTGGCCGCCATGATGCCCTTGAAGGACGGGTAACGGGCCTCACCCGACTGGTCGGTCACCGACACGACCGCCGGCAGGGACGCCTCCAGCTGCTCGGAGGCGGCGTCACCGTCGCGGCGGCCCTTCACCGTGCCGTCCTCGACCGAGACCTCCGACAGCAGGGTCACCTGCGGCACGCCCAGGCGCTCGGCCAGCAGCGCCGGTACGACGCCCATGGTGCCGTCGGTGGAGGCCATGCCGGAGATCACCAGGTCGTAGCCGGCCTTCTCGATCGCCTTGGCCAGCACCAGGGAGGTGCCGATGGCGTCGGTGCCGTGCAGGTCGTCGTCCTCGACGTGGATCGCCTTGTCGGCGCCCATCGACAGGGCCTTGCGCAGCGCGTCCTTGGCGTCCTCCGGGCCCACCGTCAGCACGGTGACCTCGGCGTCGTCGGCGTTCTCCGCGATCTGCAGGGCCTGCTCGACGGCGTACTCGTCCAGCTCGGAGAGCAGACCGTCCACGTCGTCGCGGTCGACGGTCAGGTCATCGGCGAAGTGCCGGTCGCCAGTGGCGTCGGGCACGTACTTCACAGTGACAACGATCCTCAAGCTCACGCCGGCTCTCCTACTGCATCGTCATTTCAGGACTGCCTTCTTGCAGGCAGCATAGGCGCCTCAAGCGGCCGATCCCGGTCGGGGCGACCCCGCGCTCCGAACGAAATATTACTCGTCAGTACACCCAGTTCATTCCCGCTAAGCAAGCGCTTTGAACTGTGACCTTCGCAACGCAGCGTAACCGGAACTCGACGGCTTCGCAGGAGAGAAGCTGGGCCGAGCGGCCGAGCGGCCGAGCGGATGGAACGGTGGCGAAGGGTGGTCAGTCGCGCAGACCGTTGAAACGGCCCTGGTGGTACAGCAGGGGCCGTCCGTCGCCGGTGGGATCGCCGAGGACGACCTCGGCCAGCACGATCCGATGATCACCCACGGGAATACGCGCGACGACCCGGCACACCAGCCAGGCGAGGACGCCGCCGAGCACGGGCACGCCCTCGGGCCCCTCGCGCCAGGCGGTCGGCGCGCCGAAGCGATCCGCTCCGGAGCGGGCGAAGGTGGCGGCCAGCTCCTGCTGGTGCTCGCCGAGTATGTGGACGCCGATGTGGTCGCTGCCCGAGATGGCCGCCCAGCTGGAGGCGCCGGCGCCGACACCGAAGGAGAGCATCGGGGGCTCCGCGGAGACGGAGGTGAGGGAGGTGGCGGTGAAACCGACCGGCCCCGAGTCGCCGCGGGCGGTGATCACCGCGACACCCGCGGCGTGCCGCCGGAAGACGGAGCGCAACAGGTCGGGAGAGGCGGGCCGGGCGGTGCCGAGATCGGGCGCGGCCGTCATGGAGCTGTCCTTCTGCTGGTGGGAGCGAGCGGAAGCGGGGCCGTTCACCGGCCCGGACAGCGCGTGCCCAGGAGGCGGGCGAGGGGTCCCGTTCGACGGCGTCCACGCCCGAGCCCGAGGAGGAGATCAGAAGGCATACGGTCAGGCTGACGATAGCTGGCGGGCACAGTCAAGTGCGTCCCGTCATATGGGAGATGCCTCACCGTCACGGATACGTGCGCCCACGGCGGTACGGACGCGCATGCCGCAATTCGGGGCAGGCGCGGCGAAACCATGGGCGGCACGGGCGTCAAACCGCCTCCCCCAGCGCCGCGATGACGTCCGCCTTGCGCGGCCGGCCGGTGGCTCGCCGCACGATGCGGCCGTCCGCGTCGAGGACCAGCACGGTCGGGGTCTTGAGGACGGCGAGCTCGCGCACGAGGTCCAGATGCGCCTCGGCGTCGATTTCGAGGTGTGCCACCCCGGGGACCATGCCGGCCACCTCGCCCAGGACCCGGCGCGTGGCCCGGCAGGGGGCGCAGAAGGCGCTGGAGAACTGCACGAGCGTGGCGCGCTCACCGAGCTTCCCGCCCAACTCGGCGGCCCCGAGCCGCCTGCCCTCGTCCCGCCCGTGCACCCGCACTCTCCCGTTCCGCCGCCGATGCAGCACTCCGTGGGCGCTCGCCGCGAGCGCCGCCACACACCTTCAGCGTTCACGAGACTGCAGAGATTCCCGGCTCCGCCATGAAGTGTCTCCTGCAGAATGCTTGATTCATGGACCCGGTCCGGCTCGGTCCCGCGGCGACCGCCGCCGCGCTCGGCGCCGCCTTCCTCAATGCCGCCTTCCTCAACACCGCCTTCCTCAACACCGCCTTCTTCAAAGCCGCCTTCGGATAGTGCCTGTGGTGAGAGTCGTATCTGCTGGTACGGCGGGTGAGGGTGCGTGCGGACTGAGGCGACGGGGTGAATCACGGGCCGACGTGACGAGGATCTCGCCGCGTACGGGCACGTGGGCTGGCTCCCCGGCCGTTCTTGGGGCACGATCTGCGAGATGCCGTAAACCTACGGCTGCGTAACTTTCGCCAGGAGCCCTTCCCCTGGCACAGAGAGAAGGGACCGCCCCGTCCATGGCAGAGCTTGTGTACCGTCCCGTCATCGGTCTCGCCAAGACGATGTTCAAGGCATGGGACCTGAAGATCGATTGCAAGGGATCGGAGAACATCCCGCGCTCGGGCGGTGCCGTGCTGGTGAGCAACCACATCAGCTATCTGGACTTCGTCTTCAACGGACTGGCGGCGCTTCCGCAGAAGCGTCTGGTGCGCTTCATGGCGAAGGAGTCCGTCTTCCGGCACAGGATCTCCGGGCCGCTGATGCGCGGCATGAAGCACATCCCGGTGGACCGCGCGCAGGGCGAGGCGGCCTACGCGCACGCGCTGGACTCGCTGAAGTCCGGCGAGGTCGTCGGGGTCTTCCCGGAGGCCACGATCTCCCAGTCGTTCACCTTGAAGAGCTTCAAGTCGGGCGCCGCACGGCTGGCCCAGGAGGCGGGCGTCCCGCTCGTCCCGATGGCGGTCTGGGGTACGCAGCGACTGTGGACCAAGGGCCATCCGCGCAACTTCAAGCGCAGCCACATCCCCATCACGATCCGGGTGGGCGAGCCGATGGAGGCCCCCCGCGACCAGTACGCGGGCGCCATCACCCGCCGTCTGCGCGAGCGCGTCCAGGAATTGCTGGAGGCCGCCCAGCGCGCCTACCCCGTCCGCCCCAAGGGCCAGGACGACACCTGGTGGATGCCCGCCCACCTGGGCGGCACGGCTCCGACGCCGGAGCAGCTGCGCGTGGCGCACTGACGTCCGAGCCACGGCTCGACGGGGAGGAGGCGCCGCGACGAGGACGACCTGTGGATCCACTGTGGATCCGCAGCTCGCGACGCGCTGAATTCCCTTGCCGCAGAGCGGCGTCCACACCCCGCAACGGTGATGGATTCGCCTCCACGTCCGGCTTCGGGGGGCGCGGCGCTCAGCCGGCGGACTGCGGCGCGTGCACGGTGATCCGCGCGCCCGGACTGAACTTGGCCAGCAGCTCGGCCAGTTCGGCAGCCGCCCCCTCGACCTCGGCGACCGGCATCGGGGCCAGGCTCTCCAGCAGGAAGATGCCTGAGGTGGTCCGCTCGGTGAGACGGGTGCGCGGGCCCTGGCGCCAGTTCCAGCGGCGGCAGGTGACGCCCGCGTCGTCGCGCCACACCACCTCGCCGGCGTCGGGATGTTCGACGACCTCCTCGCCGCCGGCGACGGTCACGAAGTCCTCGTCGCCACTCGCGCGCAGCAGACGCATGTCCCCTTGGATGCGGTCGAGGTCCTCGCCGCCGACGGGGATCAGATGGGCGACGCTGATCGCGTTGTAGAGGTCGACCAGCATGTTGATGCGTGGCAGCCCGGCGTCCGACAGGGCGCGCCTGGCCAGCGCCTCGGCCGAGTTGCGGGTGCGGGACGGCTTGGAGCCGAACTCCGTGTAGACCTCGCGCCAGGCCGCCATGTGCGGGTCCTCGTGCGGGGCGCGCCCGTCCAGGCGCGCCGCGAGGCGGCGGGCCGCGTCGTCGAGAAGGGCGCTACCGGCCTCCGTGCTGGGACCGTTGACCAGGCCGTGCGCCTCGACGGCCAGGTGCGTGAAGCCGGGCGCGAGCGCGCGCACCTCGTCGGACACGGTGAGCGTGAGAGTCATCGGCCTCGCCTCGGAGTCGGAGGGCCGTGCTGAGCGTTGTCAGGGGCGCGCCCGGTCGGGCGCGCCCCTGAC
>NZ_JBEYZY010000019.1:0-157843 GCF_040646295.1 Streptomyces sp. NPDC046197
GTCCTCGTACTGGACGTACTTGGGCTTTCGGCCGGTGCGGCGAGAGTGCGTGCCGGGCGTCGCGACGGGGCGAACGTTGCCTGCCGGGGCACTAGGCAGTTCCGGCTGAGCCGCGGACGGTCAACGCGCCTGGTCGGCAGCGTGAATCCGATCGCCGAGACGAGGCAGAACTACCGACGGACTTCAGGCGCAGGACACCAGCTAGTGCCCCGGCAGGCAATGGGCGCCGCCCCCCGGGTCCGGTCCTGCGTGATCGCGGGCCGCGAGCCTGCGGTCCGGGCCGGGACCGCAGGCTCGCGGGACGGGAGCGGGGCCGTCAGTGCTTGAAGACGGCCTTCTGGACCTCGTTCGGTCCGTCGAAGTGGTCCTCCTTCAGACCGTCGAGACGGCGGACGATCTTGTCGTCGGCCTTGTTCCTGCGGGCACGTTCCACCAGGTGCTGCTTGTCCGTCGGGTAGTCCATGCCGCTGAGGGCCTTCTGCAGGTCGATCGGGCTGAGGTCGGCCATGGGAGCCTCCGGTGGGGGGTGGTACGGCCGTCCGCGGGGAACGGCCGCGTCGTGTGGATACCTTCGCTGTGTCGGAGTGCCCCACGACGCCGGAGGCATTCAGCCGCCCGGCCCCTCCAGCACCGCCATCGCCGCGTTGTGCCCGGGCACCCCGCTGACCCCGCCGCCGCGCACCGCGCCCGCGCCGCACAGCAGCACGTTGGCGTGCCCCGTCTCCACACCCCAGCGCCCGGTGCCCTCCTGGGCGTAGGGCCAGGTCAGGGCCCGGTGGAAGATGTTGCCTCCGGGCAGCCGCAGGTCCCGCTCCAGGTCGAGCGGTGTCCTGGCCTCGATGCACGGCCGGCCGTCGGCGTCCGTCGCCAGGCAGTCGGCGAGCGGCTCCGCCAGGTGTGCGTCGAGCTGCGCGAGCGTCGACTTCAGCAGCTCCTCCCGGACGGCGTCGTTGTCCCGGGTGAACAGGCGGGCGGGCGTGTGCAGGCCGAAGAGGGTCAGCGTCTGGTAGCCCTGCTCGACCAGGTCCGGGCCGAGGATCGTCGGGTCGGTCAGGGAGTGACAGTAGATCTCCGAGGGCGGCGCGGCGGGCAGCTCGCCGGCCGCGGCCTGGGCGTGTGCGGTGGCCAGCTGCTCGTACCCCTCGGCGATGTGGAAGGTGCCGGAGAACGCCTCACGCGGGTCGACGGAGGCGTCCCGCAGTCTCGGCAGCCGCTTGAGCAGCATGTTCACCTTCAGCTGGGCACCCTCGGCGGGTTCGGGGGGTGTGTCGCCGGTCAGCGCGGCCAGGGCCTGCGGAGAGGCGTTCACCAGCACGTGCCGCGCGCCGACGGTGCCCTCGCCGTCCCGTGTGCGGTACGTGACCTCGGCCCTTCGGCCATCCGTCGCGACCCGTACGGCCTCGTGGCCGGTGGCGACGACGGCGCCCGCGCGGCGCGCGGCGGCGGCGAGCGCGTCGGTCAGCGCACCCATGCCGCCGACGGGCACGTCCCAGTCGCCGGTGCCGCCGCCGATCACGTGGTACAGGAAGCATCGGTTCTGCCGCAGGGAGGGGTCGTGGGCGTCGGCGAAGGTGCCGATGAGCCCGTCCGTGAGGACCACCCCGCGCACCAGGTCGTCGGCGAACCGGTCCTCCACGGCGACGCCGATGGGCTCCTCGAACAGGATGCGCCAGGCGTCCTCGTCGTCCACCCGCCGGCGCAGCGCGTCGCGGCTGGGCAGCGGCTCGGTGAGGGTGGGGAAGACCCGCCTGGCGACGCGTCCGGTCATGCCGTAGAAGCGCTGCCAGGCCTCGTACTCGCGGTCGGAGCCGGTGAGCCGGGCGAACGCCTCCCGGGTCCGCTCCTCCCCGCCGCCCACGAGCAGCCCGGTGGGCCGTCCGTCCCGCTCGACGGGTGTGTACGAGGACACGGTGCGGGTGCGCAGGCGGAAGTCCAGGGCCAGGTCCCGCACGATCTTCTGCGGCAGCAGGCTGACCAGGTACGAGTAGCGGGACAGCCGTGCGTCCACCCCGGCGAACGGGCGCGTGGAGACGGCGGCGCCGCCGATGTGGTCCAGCCGCTCCAGCACCAGCACCGACCGTCCGGCCCGGGCCAGGTAGGCGGCGGCGACCAGCCCGTTGTGCCCTCCGCCGACGATGACGGCGTCGTACGTCCCATGTCCCTCGAGTGCGGTCATGGTTCTTGGTAACACGGGATGATCTAGGTCGGCCAGGGGTGTGCCCGCACGGATGCGGAGCCCGGGAACCACGTGCCGCGTGGCCGGGGCCGGAGGCGGCCGGGGTCCGCGTTCACAGGCCGCCCGCCGCCCGCCGCTGGCGCAGGACGGCGACCCTGCGGTACAGCTCCACGGCCTCCGCGCCGCGGCCGAGCTGTTCCAGGCAGTGGGCCTCGTCGTTGCGGCTGGCGAGGGTGTCGGGGTGGCCGGCGCCCAGGACGCGTTCGCGGGCGGCGGCCACCCGGCGGTATTCGGTGAGCGCGTCCGCCCAGCGGCCGAGCCAGCCGAGGCCGACCGCGACCTCGCGTCGGCTGACGAGGGTGTCGGGATGGTCGGCGCCCAGCACGCGCTCACGGATCGCGCACACGTCCCGGGACTCGGCGAGGGCCTCCTCCCAGCGGCCGAGCCGGCCGAGGTTGACGCCCAGGCCGTGCCGGGCACGCAGGGTCTCCGGGTGGGCCGGACCGTGGACCCGGGTGCGGTCGTCGATGAGGCCCCGGTAGAGCTGGAGCGCCTCCGCGCTGCGGCCGAGCCGGCCGAGGCTGATGCCGACCTCGTAGCGGGCCGCCAGGGTGTCGGGGTGGTCGGGTCCCAGTGCCCGGGCGCGCGCCTCCGCGACCTCGCGGTAGGTCTGCAGGGCCTCCGTCCAGCGGTTCAACTGGCCCAGGGCGTAGGCGACTTCGTACCGGGTGACCAGGGTGTCGGGGTGCTGCGGCCCGAGCACCCGGGCGCGGGCGGCCGCCACCTCGCGGGCCATGCGGTAGGAGTCCTCCAGCCGGCCCAGCCGGCTGAGGTTGAAGGCGAGGTTGTGGCGACAGCGCAGGGTGTCGGGGTGGTCGGCGCCCATCGTGCGCTCCCGCGCGGCGAGCACCGACGCGTACACCTGGTGGGCGTCGAAGTGGCGCCCCAACTGGCCCAGCACGTAGGCCATTTCCTGACGGACGGCGAGCGTGTCGGGATGGTCGGCGCCCAGCACCCGGATGCGTGCCTCGGCCACCTGTTTGTACTCGCGCAGTGCGTCACCGGCGCGGCCGGTGCGGCTCAGGGTGAAGGCCACCTCGTAGCGGCTGGCCAGGGTGTCGGGGTGATCGGGTCCGAGGAGGCGGGCACGCTCGGCGGCGACCGCGCCATGCACCTCGGCCGCCTCCGCCCAGCGGCCGAGCCGACCCAGGCTCAGGCCCGCGTTGTGCCGGCCGATGAGGGCGGCGACGGCCTCGGACCGCGGGCCGGAGCGTGCGTCCGGCGGCGCGGGCTGTTCCGCGCGGCCCGCGGCCGGCCGTGCGATCCACTCGCCGGTGAGGCCCGCCGCCGCGTCCGGGGGTGTGGTGCGCAGTGCGGATCCGGTCGCCTTGTGGCCGGTGGTCATGCCGCGCGTCCAGGACGGCAGACGGCCCTCGCGCGCCGCCGGTTCGGCCGGGCGCGGCCGCGGGCGCGGTGTGACGACGGTGGGGACGTATGTCGGCGCGGTCCGGCCCGCGATGATCCGGCGGCACAACTCGTGGGCGTCGCGGGGCCGTTGCTCGGGCAGCTTGGCGAGCAGGTCCAGGATGATCCGCTCGAGGTACTGGGGGAGTTCGCCGCGGTGGCGGCGCGGCGGGGTCGGCGGGGTGTCGCGGTGACCGACGAGGATCGCCCAGGCGTCGTCGAGGTCGAACGGCGGTGCCCCGGTGGCGATTTCGTACAGTACGCAGCCGAGCGAGTACAGGTCGCTGCGCTGGTCGACCTCGGCGCTGCCGATCTGCTCCGGGGACATGTAGTGCGGGGTGCCCATGGCGATGCCGGTGCCGGTCAGGCGCGCGGTGAAACCGATGTCGTGGCCGAGGCGGGCGATGCCGAAGTCGCAGATCTTCACCGTGCCGTCGCCCAGCCGCATGATGTTCGCCGGTTTCAGATCGCGGTGGACGATGCCCTGTTGGTGGGTGTAGGCGAGCGCGGCGGCGACCTGTTCGGCGATCTCGACGATGTCGGGTACGGGCAGCGGCCGGTGCTCGTTGTCCTCCAGGAGCTGGCTGAGGTTGCGGCCGTCGAGCAGTTCCATCACCAGGTACAGGACGCCGTCGCACTCGCCGAAGTCGTGGACCACGGTCACCCCGCGGTGCTGGAGCGCCGCGGCGACCCGGGCCTCGCGCCGGAACCTCTCCCGCAGCACGCGGGTGAAGGACGGGTCGTGGTGCGGGCCGAGCGGCTTGAGGCACTTCACCGCGACGCGGCGGCCCAGCGACTCGTCCCGCGCTCGCCACACCTCGCCCATGCCGCCGCGCCCGATCACGTCGAGCAGCCGGTAACGGCCCTGGATCAGCCTGGTTTCCGCCATCTCGCGCCGTCGCCCCCGTCGCCGTGTGCCCCGCCCTCCCCTGGCCGGAGCCTGCCCTCGGACCGTCCCGGGGCCGATTCCCGGCGCCGGCCTGATCCAAAAGGCGGGTCCTCGTCCAGTATGGCGGGCTATCGTCCGACTTTGTACGGTGCCGGACGCGACTCGGGGCCGAGCCTGGCCATGGCGCGGAGGATGTGTTTGGGCGGGAGTTGCCAGCGCACACGTGCGGGAACACAGCGCAGCAGGGTGCCGGTGGCCCGCAGCCGGCGGGTGACGGTGGCGGGGGCCGGGGCCGGTCTGCCGTACAGCTCGTGGGCGTACGGCGGCAGGGCGGCGTACGCCAGATGCGCCACACGCCGCCACAGCAGCTCGCGCGCCGGGACCAGCAGGGGATGCGTCGGGGGGCGGAGGAGGAAGTCGTCCACCTCGCGTGCCTCTGCTCCTGCGGCGAGTTCCGGGCGCACCTTGTCGAAGTAGGCGGCCAGCTCCGCCCGGTCGCGCGGGACGGCGCCGGGGTCGAGGCCCACCAGACGTGCGCTGGTGCGGTGTTCGGCGATGTACCGGTCGGCCTGCGCGTCCGTGAGGGGGAACCCGGAGCGGCGCAGGACGTGCAGATACGAGTCGATCTCGGCGCAGTGCACCCACAGCAGCAGCGCGGGTTCGCCGATCCCGTACGCCTCCCCCGTCTCCGGGTCGGTGGCCGACAGCAGGCTGTGGATCCTCCGCACCCGGGTGCCCGCCTGTTCGGCGGCCTCGGTCGTCCCGTACGTGGTCGTACCGACGAAGTTCGCGGTACGCATCAGCCGCCCCCAGGCGTCGCGCCGGAAGTCGGAGTTCTGCAACACGCCGCGCACCGCACGCGGGTGCAGCGCCTGCAGGTACAGCGCGCGTACGCCCGCGACCCACATCATCGGGTCACCGTGCATGTGCCAGGTCACCGAGGACGGCCCGAAGAGACCGGGGTCGGCGTCGGTCATGCGGCCCTCCTCCAGGTACGCCCGTTGGACCACGATGCCAGCCCCGCCGCTCACGGTCGACACCACGCCGTCGGGCGGCCGCGCGGGCGGTCCTCCACGGGTCGGAGGTCACAGGTCCAGAACGACATCGCCGGTGCCCGGCGCCGGAGTTGAGCAGCAGATCAGGGCGTTGCCCTCGGCGGGGGGCTCGACGGGGTCGGGCGAGTAGGAGACCGCCCCGGACAGCAGGGGCGACTCGCAGGTGTGGCAGACGCCCGTGCGGCAGGACCACCGCACCGGCACGTCACAGGCCTCCGCGAGCTCCAGCAGGCTCTGCCGGTCCCGCTGCCAGGGCACGGCCAGGCCGCTGCGGGCGAAGGTCACCTCCGGGCCCGTGCCCGGCTGCCCGGCAGGCTGGTGCGGGGCCCGGGCCGTCGCCGGAGCGCCGATGCCGGGGGTGATGGCCGCGAGCGCCCCGAACAGCTCGGTGTGCACCCGTGCCGGGTCCAGACCCGACTCGAGGAGGGCGACGGTGGTGGCGTCCATGAAGCCCCCCGGTCCGCACAGGTAGGCGTCCGCGTCGGCGGGCAGGCCCAGGCCGGTGATACGCGCGGGCGTGAGCCGGCCCTCGTCGGTGTAGTCGGCGCCCCTGCGGTCGGCGCCCGCGGGCCGGCTGTAGTAGATGCGGCTCCTGGCATGCGGCAGCGCTGCCAGCAGCTCACGGCTCTCCGCGGCGAACGGGTGCTCCTTGCTGTTGCGGGCACCGTGCAGCCACCACACCTCCCGGTGCGAGGCCGACCGGGCGAGGGCGTGCAGCATGGCGAGCACCGGGGTGGCGCCCACGCCGACGGAGATCAGCACCACCGGCGAGTCGCCCGCCGCCAGACAGAAGGTGCCGCGCGGGGCCGCCACCTCCAACTCGGTGCCGACGACGGCCCGGGAGTGGAGGTAGGCGCTGGCCACGCCGTGCGGCTCCCGCTTGACGCTGATCCGGTAGTCGCCGGTGCCGGGTTCACCGGACAGGGAGTAGCTGCGCACCAGGGGCGCGTCGCCAGGGCCGGGCCGGACCTTCACCGTGACGAACTGCCCCGGCAGCGCTGCGGGCAGCGGAGCCCCGTCCGGGGAGGCCAGTGTCAGGGATGCCACGCCGACGCTCTCCGCCCGGACGGCCGTGACGGTGAGCGGCCGGAATCCCGGCCAGGCCGGCGGCGGGGCGGCAGCACCGGTCAGGCCCGCGTTTCCGCCCGCCCCCGCGGCACCGTCTCCGGGCTGCTCGAGCAGGGCGCGCATCGAGGCCTGCCAGCCCGGGCTGAGGGCTGGGATCCGCAGGGCCCGCTCGACCTGCTCCCGGCTGTGCCCCGGCAGGTACAGCAGCCCGTCGATCTCCTGGACGGACATGTCCTCCGGGCCGGAGGCGACCTTGACGATCTCCTGCCCGGCCTCCACCTCGCCCTCCTCGATCACCCGGAGGTAGAAACCGGGGCGCCGGTGCGCCACGAGCAGCGCCGCCATCCGGGGCTCGCCCAGCCGCAGGCCGACGCGGTAGCAGGTCACCCGCGGCTGGCTGACCTCGAACACGGCGCCACCGATCCGGTAGCGGTCGCCGATGCGGACTTCGTCGTCCGGGAGCCCGTCCACGGTGAAGTTCTCGCCGAAGTGTCCCGGCCTCAGATCGTCGCGGCCCAGCTCCCGTGCCCAGTGGCGGTAGGAGTCGAGCTGGTAGACCAGCACGGCGCGCATCTCCCCGCCGTGTCCGGCGAGGTCGCCCTGGCCGTCGCCGTCGATGTTCAGCCGCCGCACCATGCGCGCCCCGGTGACGGGGTGCTTCCAGACGCCCGTGTGGACGGTGCGGCCCTGCCACGGCACGTCCTTGGGCAGCCCCACGTTCACCGATGCCAGCGTGGCCATGATCCACCTCGCCCGTCAGCCGCTGCCGAGTCGGACTCCCAGCATTTCGCCGTGGGGCGCGATCCGCCATTCACACCAACGGCACCCGGCCGCGCCGCCGGTGCATCGCAGGGCGGAGCATGACCCGCCTACCGGGCGTACTCGGGTGATGCGACAACGCGGAAAGGTGCCGCGCCAGGCATCGCGGACCCGGGGTTGATCCGAACGACACCCCCTAGCGCCGCACCCGTGGCATGCCCAGGCCGATCCAGGAGATGATCTCGCGCTGGATCTCGTTGTTGCCGCCTCCGAAGGTGAAGATGACCGCGGAGCGGTAGCCGCGTTCCAGTTCGCCGCGCAGGACCGCGCCCGCCGAACCCTCCTTCAGCGCGCCCGCCGCGGCGACGACCTCCATGAGGCAGGCGTAGGCGTCCCGGCGCGCCTCGGAACCGTAAACCTTGACCGCGGAGGCGTCCTGCGGGGTGAGCGTGCCGTTCTGTACGGCGCCGACCATCTGCCAGTTGAGGAGCTTGAGCGCGTCGAGTTTCACATGCGTCCGGGCCAGGCAGCGGCGCACCCAGGGAAGGTCGATCACGCGGCGCCCGTCGGCGAGCTTGGTCCGGCTCGCCCAGCGCTGCACGTCGTGCAGGGCCCGGATCGCCATGGTGCCGTGCGCGGCGAGCGTGACCCGCTCGTGGTTGAGCTGGTTGGTGATCAGCCGCCAGCCCTGGTTCTCCGCGCCGACCCGGCGGGAGGCGGGAACGCGTATGTCCTCGTAGTAGCTGGCAGTGGTGTCGTGCGAGGCGAGGGTGTTGATGACGGTGCACGAGTAGCCGGGGTCCGCCGTCGGCACCAGGAGCATGGTGATGCCCTTGTGCGGCGGGGCCGCGGGGTCGGTGCGCACCGCGAGCCACACCCAGTCCGCCGTGTCGCCGTTGGTCGTCCAGATCTTCTGCCCGTTGACGACGTACTCGTCGCCGTCCCGTACCGCCCGCGTCTTCAGGGACGCGAGGTCGGTGCCCGCGCCGGGCTCGCTGTAGCCGATGGCGAAGTCGATCTCGCCGGAGAGGATCTTCGGCAGGAAGTACGTCTTCTGCTCGTCCGTGCCGAACTGCATGATCGTGGGACCGACGGTGTTGAGTGCCATCAGGGGCAGCGGCACGCCGGCCTGGGCGGCCTCGTCGAAGAAGATGAACTGCTCCATCGGCGTCAGTCCGCGACCGCCGTACTCCTTGGGCCAGCCCACTCCCAGCCAGCCGTCGGCGCCGAGCCGCCGGATGGTGTCGCGGTAGAACCGCTTCTGGGCGGGCGGATCGATGTGGCGGTCGTCGGCGTCGTCCGGCACCAGCTCGGCGAAGTAGGCGCGCAGTTCACTGCGCAGCCGCTGCTGCTCGGGCGTGTATTCGAGATGCACGGCGCCTCCAGGCTCCCCAGAGCGGTCCTGACGGCGCACACCGTAGAACGTGTTCCAGAAATTGGGAATGCCGGTGCGGTAGTCCGCCCCGGCGCCGCGGCCTCCTCCCGGCCTCCGGCCCGGCTTCGGGCGGGCGCCGCGCCTGCCTCGTCAGGCGAGCGTCCCGATGAACTCCGAGCAGGCCCCGGCGCACGCCCGGCACGCCGCCGCGGTCTCCTCGGCGCCCAGGTGCCGGTCGAACACGTGCGCGCTCTCCAGACAGACCGTCCGGCACCACTCCAGCTGCACACGTATGCCGGCCTCGTCCTGCCGGTTCTGCTCGGACAGCACACGGCAGGTCGCGTCGCACACCTCCGCGCACATGATGCCCTTGCGGCGGACGAGCTCCTGATCCTCGCTCCCGACCGGATCCACCAGACTCGCGCGCAGTGCGCACGCCCGCGCGCACTCCGTACACGCCTGCGCGCACGCGAAGCGGTCCTCCAGGAATCGGATGAGTTCCTGTTGCGAAATCGCCGATGGTGTTGTAGTCACACCGCGCGGGTAGCCGGTGCCGAACCCGCCAAACCCGCTGCTCCCAAGGGTTCGGACCGTTTTCGGCCCCTTCTCCGGGCACTCGTGCGGCCCGGCACCCGACATTGGGAGGTGGACCGTGCCCGGACGACAGGAGCTGCCGTCGACGCTGGAGCGCTCCCCCGAGGACGCCCAGCGCACATGGATCAAGGCCCACGACTCGGCGGTGGAGGAGTACGGCGAGGGCGAGCGGGCGCACCGCGTCGCCTACGGCGCGCTCAAGCACAAGTACGAGAAGGTGGGCGACCACTGGGAGCGCAAGGAGGGCGGCCGCAAGGGCCCCTCGGACCCCCGGTCGGCCCGGCCCCGCGGGCAGGGCGGGCGCAGCGGCGAGGGCATCGACGAGAACGCCTCCAGGGAGCACCTCTACGACGTGGCGAAACGCCTCGGCGTCGAGGGGCGGTCCCGGATGTCGAAGGACGAGCTGCTGGACGCGCTCCGCAAGGCGAACCGTTCGAGGACGCGGCAGGCCCGGTAGGACTGACCGACCGGGCGACGGATGCGCCGAGCCGGTTCACCGCGGACACCAGGGGTACCCGCCGCTCATGACTACCGCATCGCTGAACCTCGCCGCAGCCCGGGACCTGCTGGTCGGCATCGGTCCCTTCGCCGCGGGCCTGATCGTGGTGGCCCTGCTGATCGGCGCCTTCTGGATGGGGGCGCGCATCCGCCGCCGCGAACCGGGTCCCCCGCGCCCCGAGGAACAGCCGAGGGTGCCGGACGAGGGCCCGGTCGGCGAGGTCCTGGAGAACCGTGAACCCGACGAGGTGCCCAGGAGCGGCGACCGGCTCACGCCGCACCGGTTGCCGGCCCACGGCAACATCCGGTCCCGGACGAGCCCGACGCGGCAGCGTCCCCGCTGGGACGAGGGCAGCAGTGGCTCGTTCGGCAGCGGAGGGCCGGGCGGCGGCCGCTGACGTCCGGGTGGGGCCGTCGCACCGAACCGCACAGAGGGACCTCGCAGAGGGAACAGAAAGAAGTGAGATCCATGGCCGACGACCCCGGCCGAAGCACTCTGCCCCTGCCGGACTACGACCATCTATCGAGGTGCTGACCGCCCGCCTGGAGCAGCTGCAGTCGGGCGCCAGGGCG
This sequence comes from Streptomyces sp. NPDC046197, assembly GCF_040646295.1. Classification (NCBI taxonomy): domain Bacteria; kingdom Bacillati; phylum Actinomycetota; class Actinomycetes; order Kitasatosporales; family Streptomycetaceae; genus Streptomyces; species Streptomyces sp. NPDC046197. The sequence goes on from NZ_JBEYZY010000019.1 coordinate 10,452, forward strand.
ACCCGGCGGCTCTGCGCCCCGAGCAGGGCCAGAGCCAGGCGGGCTCCCCCGTGACTCCCGCGACCTCGCCGGAGCCGTCCAGCCCGCCGCCGCACGGCACACCGGACCAGCGGGGCAAGCCGAAGGGCGACCGCACATAACCCTCGCCCCCTCGGCCCACGGACCCGGTCCGCGGGGTGACGGCAGGACCAGTCGCCGTGCTGTGTCGTCCGAGTCGTGACGAGTCGTACCGCGCAAGGCCGGTACGACGTGCGGTGAACGACTGGTCGCACCCGGGGGTGCCGTGACAACTGAAGCCCCGGACGGGGCACTTCGGCACGCGGATGTGGCCGGTCGCCCGAGATCGGCCGATGCGTCGTGACATGCCCCTCCCGGCCCGCGTACCCGCCCCACGTGCGGCGGGCCCGTGCCCTCGACGATGATGGGTGTGCGCGACCGCGCGCCGGTTTCCCGGGCCCGCGGAGAGGAGGCGCGGTCCTCATGTCACGCCAGACATCGAGCGTCGCCGGGCACGGTGACGGACACCTCCGGCGGGCGCGTTGAACGGGCGAAAGTCCAGCAACCGCCCAACGGCCAAGCTCTCGTGGTTCGTTGAGGTCTACCGGCGCGGCAAGGACCTGGAGCTCATGCACCGGGCCATGGGCTTCGCCACGCTCGCCCTGGTGACTCTGGCCCCGCTGCTGATCGTCGTGGCGGCGGCGGATCCGCTGCGCCACGGCGGATTCGCGCTGTGGCTGGTGGACGGCATGGACCTGTCCGGCCGGTCCGCCACCGTGCTCTCGCAAGTCTTCACCCCGCCGCGCAAGGTGGTCGGCGCCACCAGCGTGTGGGGCGGGGTCCTGCTCGCCGTGTTCGGCCTGTCCTTCGCGTCGAGCGTACAGAACGGCTACGAGCGGGTGTGGCGGTTGCCCGTGGGGCCGTGGCACCGGATCTGGCGGCAGGCCGTCTGGCTCCTCGCCCTCATGCTGTACCTGTACGTGCAGGTCCAGACCCGCACCGCGCTCGCGGGCACGTACCGGATGCTGATCAGCGTGGCGATCGGCGTGCTGTTCTTCTGGTGGGGGCCACACTTCCTCCTCGGCCACCAGGTGCGGTGGCGGCTGCTGCTGCCCGGAGCGATCGCCACCATGGCGGGTCTGGTGGGCCTGCGCGCCTTCTCCTACCTGGTGTTCACCCCGCTCATCGTGACCAACGCGGTCAGCTACGGCGCCGTCGGCACGGTCCTGGTGGTGGAGTCCTGGCTCATCGGCGTGGGGTTCGTCGTGCACGGCGGAACGCTGGTCGGGCATGTCTTCTGCGACCGTATGGGCCATCTGCTGGAACACGTGGAGCACGAGGACTGACGGGCCGGGCCACCGCGTGTGGCGGTCCGGCGGCGGGGCACTCGATCGGGGATGACGCGGGTGCGTGCTGCGGCGAACAGGAGGGACTGCATGGCGGCCGGAGAGCGGTCCTACGACGACCGGGACGAGGTGCCGCTCGTCGGCTACGCGACGCTGACGGCGACCTTCGCCGCGGGCGCCGTGCTGTTCGCGGCGGTGGTCCGGCGCCGTGGGGTGCGGCTGCCCGACCGGATCCCGCCGTGGGACGTGGTGCTGCTGGGCGCAGGGACGTTCAAGGCGTCGCGGCTGCTGTCCAGGGACAAGGTCACCAGCTTCGTGCGGGCCCCGTTCACCCGCCGCACGGAGGACATTGCGGCCGGCAAGGTGATGGAGGAACCACGGGGCAGGGGTGTCCGGCGCGCCGTCGGTGACCTGGTGTCCTGCCCGTTCTGCACCTCCGTGTGGGTGGCCGGTGCGCTGGTCGGCGGATACGCTCTGGCGCCGCGGGCGGCCCGGCTGGTGTGCGCGGGGCTGAGCGCGGTGACGGTGGCGGACTGGCTGCAGTACGCCTGGAGCTGGACCGAGCAGAAGGCCGAGGGCTGAGGCGGTGACCGAAACGGCGGTGCTCGCGGTCCTGGTGGGGCTGCAGGCGTCGGGCAAGTCCACCTTCTACCGCGAGCGGCTGGCGGACCGTTTCGAGGTGGTGAGCAAGGACCTCTTCCCGCGGGGCGCCCGAGGCAAGCAGGCCCGGCAGATGCGGTTGGTCGAGGAGGCGCTGACCGCGGGCCGTTCGGTGGCCGTGGACAACACCAACCCCTCCCCCGAGGAGTGGCGGCCCCTGGTGGACGCCGGACACGCCCACGGCGCATTGGTCGTCGCGTACTGGTTCCCTCCTGACCTGGCGGGAGCCCTGCGCCGCAACGCCGTGCGCCCGGGGCGCGCGCGGGTCCCGGAGGTCGGCGTCCACGCGACGCTCAGGCGGTTGTGCCGGCCCGCGCCCGGCGACGGCTTCGACACCGTGTACGACGTGCGGTTCGACGGGCGTGGTGGCTTCGAGGTCGCGGCCGCATGACGGCGGCGGGACCGGGCCGCCCGGCCGGACCAGCGGGGCGCGGCAGCTCGCCGGGACCCGCGGTACAGGTGACCATCGCGGTCACAAGGCCGATACTGCGGAGTGCGGGTGATTGCACCCGCCGAACCGTGTGTGGCGCTCCTCTGCCGTCGGCAGACCAGTGTCCCGACCACCGCATCCCGCACCCGACCTCACGGAAGCGCCAGACCGAGACCGCCCCGCCGGGCCCACCAGGAGGCAGCCATGAAGATGCTCATCAACGTTGCGGAGACAGTGGTCGCGGACGGGCTGCGCGGTTTGGCGGCCGCCCATCCCGAGCTGACGGTCGACGTGGAGAACCGGGTCGTCGTACGGAGGGACGCCCCCGTCGCCGGGAAGGTCGGCCTCGTCTCCGGCGGCGGCTCGGGGCACGAGCCGCTGCACAGCGGGTTCGTGGGCCCCGGGATGCTGTCGGCGGCCTGTCCGGGAGAGGTCTTCACCTCGCCGGTGCCGGACCAGATGCTCCGGGCCGCCGCGGCCGTGGACAGCGGGGCGGGCGTGCTGTTCGTCGTGAAGAACTACACGGGTGACGTGCTCAACTTCGACATGGCGGCCGAGCTCGCCCAGGACGAGGGCATCCAGGTGGCGAAGGTGCTGGTCAACGACGACGTGGCGGTGACCGACAGCCTGTACACGGCGGGGCGGCGCGGCACCGGCGCGACACTGTTCGTGGAGAAGATCGCGGGCGCGGCGGCCGACGAGGGACAGCCGCTGGAGCGGGTGGAATCGATCGGCCGGCAGGTCAACGAGAACTCGCGCAGCTTCGGCGTCGCGCTCAGCGCATGCACCACCCCGGCCAAGGGCAGCCCGACGTTCGATCTGCCGCCCGGGGAGCTGGAGCTCGGCATCGGCATCCACGGCGAGCCGGGCCGGGAGCGGCGGCCGATGATGACCTCCGGCGAGATCGCCGACTTCGCGGTGCACGCGATCCTGGAGGACATGGCCCCGCGCAACCCCGTACTGCTGCTGGTCAACGGCATGGGGGCGACTCCGCTGCTGGAGCTGTACGGCTTCAACGCCGAGGTGCACCGGGTGCTCGCCGACCGGGGCGTGGCCGTCGCCCGCACACTGGTCGGCAACTACGTCACCTCGCTCGACATGGCAGGTGCCTCGGTCACCCTGTGCCAGATCGACGAAGAGCTGCTGCGGCTGTGGGACGCGCCGGTGAAGACACCGGGCCTGCGCTGGGGCATGTGACACGGTACCGGCACCCCGACCGTACCTACCACGCAAGGAGATCCAGTGCTCGACGCCGACTTCTTCCGCCGCTGGATGACGACGACCGCCGCGTCCGTCGACCGCGAGGCGGAACGGCTCACCGCCCTCGACTCGCCCATCGGGGACGCCGACCACGGCAGCAATCTGCAGCGCGGGTTCACGGCCGTGCGGGCCGCGCTGGAGAAGGAGGCGGCGGACACGCCGGGCGCAGTGCTGACCCTGGCCGGACGCCATCTGATCTCGACGGTCGGCGGCGCGTCCGGGCCGCTTTACGGGACGCTGCTGCGGCGCACCGGCAAGGCGCTCGGAGACTCCACCGAGGTCAGTCAGGAGCAGCTCGCCGAGGCGCTGCGGGCCGGAGTGGACGGGGTGATGACCCTCGGCGGTGCGGCGCCCGGCGACAAGACCATGGTGGATGCGCTGGTACCGGCCGTGGACGCGCTCGGCGAGAGCTTCGCCGCAGCACGGGCCGCGGCCGAGGAGGGTGCCGAGGCGACCACGCCGCTGCAGGCCCGCAAGGGCCGGGCGAGTTACCTGGGCGAGCGCAGCATCGGACACCAGGACCCCGGGGCGACGTCGTCCGCGCTGCTGATCGCGGCACTCGCCGAAGCCGCTGAAACCGCGGAGGCCTGAAGTGAGTGCCGAGAAGATGGTCGGGATCGTGCTGGTGTCGCACAGCGCGGAGGTGGCCACGTCGGTGGCGGAGATGGCGAAGGGCCTGGCGGGCGGTGTCACGACGGTGCCGGTGGCTCCGGCGGGCGGCCGCGAGGGCGGTGGGTTCGGCACCAGTGCCGAGCTGGTCACCGCCGCGGCCGCATCGGTGGACCAGGGCGTCGGGGTCGCCGTCCTCACCGACCTCGGCAGCGCGGTGCTCACCGTGAAGGCGCTGCTGGAGGGCGACGAACTGCCCGACGACACGCGGCTGCTGGATGCACCCTTCGTCGAGGGCGCGGTGGCCGCGGTCGTCACGGCGGCCACCGGCGCCGACATCGACGCGGTGGAGACCGCGGCCGTGGAGGCGTACGGCTACCGAAAGGCGTGAAGCCGCCTGGTCCTGCAGCCATCGCAGGCCCAAGTCGCCGAGCCACGGCCACGGCCTGCACGGCTGGGGGGTGCCGTTTGGATCACCGCGGATCAGGCCGCGGCGCATGGTGGGGTGCCTCGCAGGGCGGAGCATGACCCGCGTACCGGGCGTACTCGGGTGATGCGACAACGCGGCGAGGTGCCGTGCCAGGCGTCGCGGACCCGCGGTGATCCAAACCAGACCCCCTGGGCACGTCCTGCCGCCGAACGGCGCAGCGGACGGCGGCCCCCGGCCGTGGGCGTCGCGTTCGTCATCGGCGGCGTGCGGGCGTGGTGCGCACCAGTTGCCGTGCCAGCCGCTCTCCCGCCGCCACGGTCGCCGCGTGGTCCTCGATGCGGTCCACCCGGGCGTTCCTGAAGACGATGTAGGTCACGCCGTGGCCCACGCCGCCGCGGCGTGGGTCCGCCGGGATGCCCAGGCGCCGGGCGGTGGCGTACGAGGCCTCGCCGATCACGTCCCGCGGCCCGGTGTCGCCGACGACCGCGTACTGCACGCGGTTGCGGTAGACGACGGCCGCGACCGATCCGCCGCCCACCCCGTGGGTGAAGTAGTTCCAGATGCGGCTCGGGGCGGGCAGGACGATGTACGGCAGGCGCTCGGCGTTCAGCCGTCGGCCGTCGGACTGCTGATAGGCCGCCGCGGGCGAGAAGTGCGGGTCGGTTCGGCGGTTGCAGCGGGCGGTCGGCCGTCCGTCGCAGTCGATGTCCATGTCGGCCTTCCAGAAGACGGCGCCGCTCAGGCCGCAGATGCGAACGGTGGCCGGTGACCCTGCGTCAGGACGGTAGCGGCCGCGGGAGACGGGCGCGCAGCCGCGTGTCCTGGCGAGCAGGTCGGCGGCGCGGACGTTCCCCTCGCTCCTCACCGTCGGCTCCTCTCGGGCCAAGTGGGGCGCGGCGACGGGGGGAGGTGTGGCCGGGGCGAGCAGGGTGGCGCTCGCCGCGGCGAGCGTCAGCGACTGGACACGCACGATGAGGAACCCTCTCCTCGGGGACATGACGGACATTCAGCCCAAATGCGCTGAAATGATCGTGCGGCCAACGTTAGGGGAACGGGCGATCCAGAGCTCGTAACGCCCACCAGGGCGGCCGGGGATCACAGGCCGAGCCGGCCCGGCCCCCGACCGCCCGCACCGGCGCGGCACAGCGACGACAGCGATCCGCGCCACGGCACGAACACCCTTGCTCTGCTGGGTAGTTCAGCCGCTTGGAGGCTTCAGCATACGTAACTCCCGCCGGGGGTCGCCCAGGACGGCCCCCTTGATGCGGTGCCGCCATCCGCGTCATATTGGTCCGGGCCTTTGAGGCGCGGCGTCCGGGCCGTCCACGCCGCCGTTCCGGGGAGGCCAGACCTCGTGCGACGCACTCCCGCCCCCGTTGTCCCGTGCCGCCCGTCCGGGCGTGCCGTCGCGGTCTGCGGCGCGCTGGTGCCGCTCTCCTCCTGCGGCTGGGCGGGTGCCGACGAGGGAGAGGGCCGCGGCCTGCCCGGGGCGCCGACGGGCGTCACCGCGACCGCGGGCAGCGCGACGAGCGTGCATGTGATGTGGAACGCGGTGTCGGCCGTACCGGACGTCAGCGGCTACGAGGTGTATCGCGACACCACCAGGGTGAAGGAAGTACCGGGGTCGGAGCACATGGTGGACGTCACCCGGCTCAGGCCCTCGACCACCTACGTCTTCACCGTGCGGGCCCGGGACACCGACGGCCGGCTCGGTCCGCGCAGCCGGGCTGTCCGGGCGACGACTCCAGCCGCCACGGCGGCGGACCGCTCCGTCCCGACCCGCCCGCTCGCTCCGCGGGGCCGGGTGGTGGGAAGCCGGGCCGTCCAACTGTCCTGGTCCCCGTCCAGGGACGACCGGGGGGTGGTCTCGTACGACATCTATCAGGGCGCCGCGAAAATCCACAGTGTGGACGGGGCCCAGACGGCGACCGTGATCACGGGCCTGCGGCCCGGCACGCGCTACTCCTTCACGGTCCGGGCCCGCGACGCGACCGACAACCTCTCCCCCGGCAGCGACCCGGTACGCGTGACCACCGCGCCGGGCTCCGACGACAGCCGGGGGACCGCACCCACCCGCTTCCACGCCACCACCCACCGCGACGGCGGGGCCTCCTACATCGATCTGGCCTGGGTTCCGCCGCGCACGGAAGGGGCGGTGACCGAGTATCAGATCGAGCTCGACGGGCAGGCCGCCACCTCCCTCGTCTGGGGCGGCACCGCACCACGCGACCGGGCCTCGTACAGCTTCTACGTCGGACGGGACTCCGGGGTCGCCCACCGGGTACGGATCAGGGCCAGGCTGCCGGACGGCACTTGGGGCGGCTTCTCGGCGGAGCGCACGGTGCGGACGGTGCGGACGGGCCAGGGAGAGTCGTAGGCGGACCTTAGGATCGTCCGTATGGCCCACAGGAACACGGATGGCCGGCCGGGACCCGGCGCGCCGCTGGACCTGTCGCAGCTGCGCACCTTTCTGGCCGTGCACCGCGCCGGGTCGTTCACGGCGGCGGCGCGGCTGCTCGGGCTGTCGCAGCCGACGGTGACGGCGCAGATCCGGGCCCTGGAGGAGCAGCTGGGCCGGGAGCTGTTCGAGCGGCGGCCGCGGGGCGTGGTGCCCACTACGGTGGCGGACCAGCTGGCCGGCCGGGTCGCCGCGCCGCTGGACGCGCTCGCGGCGGTCGCCGACCGCGGCGGCCCCGGGGCCGACCGGCCGCCGGAACCAGTCCATCTGGCGGGTCCTGCCGAGCTGCTGTGCACCCGCGTCCTGCCCGCGCTGGCCCCCCTGGTCGAGGAGGGCGTGCGGCTGCGGACCGGCACCGGCCTCACCGACGACCTGCTGCGGGCGCTGCGCGCCGGGCGCCACGACCTGGTGATCGCCACCTCGCGGCCACGCGGCCGCGCGCTGAGCTGGGTCCCGCTGATGGACGAGGAGTTCGTGCTGGTCGCCGCGCCCCTGTGGGCCGAGCGGCTCCACCCCGAGCGCATCGCCGCTCAGGGACCCGCCGCACTGCGCGAGGCGCCCCTGGTCACCTACGCCGAGGACCTGCCGATCGCACGTCGCTACTGGCGGCACGTGTTCGGGACACGGCTGGCCGCGCAGGCCGCGATCACCGTGCCGGACCTGCGGGGCGTGCTGTCCGCGGTCGTCGCCGGAGCCGGGGTCACCGTGCTCCCCCGCTATCTGTGCCTGGACGAGCTGAGCTCGGGCGCGCTCGTGCCGCTGCTGTCACCCGAGGACCCGCCGATCAACACCGCCTACCTCACCCAGCGCCCGGGCGTCCCGGACAACCCGCACGTCCTCGTCGTCCGCGAGCGATTGCTCCAGGCCGCGCCGACCTGGTGAAACGCGGGCCGCGCGCCCGCCACCCGGGGGCCGCCCGGTGCGCCGGGCGCGGGATCCCGTCACCCGCTCGGGTGCGCTCCGCATGCGGTACGGGCTTGTGGCACGTTGGCTGACTCCGAGGCAGCACGGGCGATTCCCTATCTCCGGCGGCGCATGGGACGGACCGCCGACCGTGCCGCCGGAGGACAGCCAATGCGCACTTCTCAGCCTTTGCTCCGCTCCGGCCCGGTCCTGGCGGCCTCCGCCGCGCTCGCGGTCGGTCTCACCGCCGGACCGGCCGCCGCCGCGGGGCCGGGAATCTCCGTAAGCACCAGCGGCTCCACCGTGTCCGTCACCACCAGCGTGTGTTCCCTGGTCAACGGCAGCTGGGGCACAGCCTCACTTCTCACCAGCAGCCAGACGAACTTCACCCAGGGACGGCAGGTGCCGCTGACCGGCACGAAATCCGGCCAGTCCGCCGCCTGGCAGAACGTGAGCCCGGGCACGTACACCGTGATCGTCGTGTGCTCCAACAACATCACGGCGGGCACCCAGTCGGTCGTCGTCTCCACCCGCACGGCGCCGACGATCTCCGCCACGTCCTCGCCGTCCCACGGCGTGATGGGCGGCCTGGGCGGCGGCACCAAGGACTACGGTCCGATCACCTTCGCGGTGGGCGGGGCGCTGGTCGGCACCGCGATGATCGCCACGGGCTGGGTGCTGCGCCGCCGCTCGAAGCCGTACCGGCTCTGAACCGACGGGCGCCACCGCGGCAACACGCCATCCGCCGTGCCAGGTGCGGCGGAGCAATCCGGCATGGCAACCGGGGCCGCCCGGCCGGGACGGGCCATCGCGCGTCCGGCCGCCGTCACACCGGGTCGGGGCCGGGCAGCTCGGCGAACTCCTCCAGCGCGTGCGCGAGCCACTGCGTCCAGAAGGTCTCCAGGTCGATGCCCGCCCGCAGCACCAGGTGCTGCAGCCGGTCCTGGGCGCCGTCCTTGCCGGGCGGAAAGTCGCGCTGCTCGATCTCCCGGTACTCCGCCAACTGGCGTTGATGCAGCTCCAGATGGCGCCGGAGGTCGGATTCCAGGCCGGCGGTGCCGACGACGGCCGCGGCGCGCAGCCGCAGCAGCAGGGTGTCCCGGTGCGGCCTGGGGTCCTGGGACGCGGCGGTCCAGCGGGCCAGTTCGGCACGGCCCGCCGGCAGGACCTCGTAGCTCTTCTTCTGCCCGCGGGCGGGCTGCTCGGCCGGCAGCGCGCGGATGAGTCCGTCGGCCTCCAGCCTGCCCAGCTCCCGGTAGATCTGCTGATGCGTCGCCGACCAGAAGTAGCCGATCGACCGGTCGAAGCGGCGCGTCAGCTCCAGCCCCGACGAGGGCTTTTCGAGCAGTGCGGTGAGGATCGCGTGCGGGAGTGACATGAGGTCATCCTAGGGACGGGGTGGTACGGGGCTACGGGGCAGCCGCGGCGGCCCCGCCCCCCCCGTACGGCCGGTGTCCCGCTACAGGGCCGCCGCGAGCTCCGTGCCCTGCTTGATGGCGCGCTTGGCGTCCAGCTCGGCGGCCAGGTCCGCGCCGCCGATGAGGTGCACGCCTCGGCCGGTGGCGCGCAGTTCCTCGTACAGGTCCCGGCGCGGCTCCTGCCCGGTGCACAGCACGATCGTGTCGACCTCCAGGACGGTGCTGTGGCCGTCGACGGTGATGTGCAGTCCGGCGTCGTCGATACGGTCGTAGCGCACGCCGGGCACCATGGTGACGCCACGCTGCTTGAGCTCGGTGCGGTGGATCCAGCCGGTGGTCTTGCCGAGGCCGGCGCCGACCTTGCTGGTCTTGCGCTGCAGCAGGTGCACGGTGCGCGGCGGCGCCGGCCGCTCCGGTGCGGCGAGGCCGCCGGCCGCACGGTAGTCCATGTCGACGCCCCAGGCGCGGAAGTACGCGGCCGGGTCCTCGCTCGCCTTGTCCCCGTGGTCGGTCAGGTACTCGGCGACGTCGAAGCCGATGCCGCCCGCGCCGAGGATCGCCACCCGGTCGCCGACGGCTGCGCCACCCTGCAGCACGTCGAGGTAGCCGACGACGCGGGGGTGATCGACGCCCGGGATGTCGGGGGTGCGCGGGGTGACACCGGTGGCGACGACGACCTCGTCGTAGTCGGCCAGGTGCGCCGCGGCCACCCAGGTGTTCAGGCGCACGTCCACGCCGTGTTCGTCGAGCCGGTGGCGGAAGTAGCGCAGGGTCTCGTCGAACTCCTGCTTGCCGGGGACCTTGCGGGCGACGTTGAGCTGTCCGCCGACCTCGCTCGCGGCGTCGAAGAGGGTGACGTGGTGGCCGCGTTCGGCCGCGCTCACGGCGCAGGCGAGGCCGGCCGGGCCCGCGCCGACCACGGCGACACGCTTGCGCAGCCGGGTCGGCGAGAGCACGAGTTCGGTCTCGTGGCAGGCGCGCGGGTTGACCAGGCAGGAGGTGATCTGCCCGCTGAAGGTGTGGTCGAGGCAGGCCTGGTTGCAGCCGATGCAGGTGTTGATGGCCTCCGGCCGGCCGGCCGCCGCCTTGGCGACGAAGTCGGGGTCGGCCAGCATCGGCCGGGCCATGGACACCATGTCGGCGTGTCCGTCGGCCAGCAACTGCTCGGCGACTTCCGGGGTGTTGATGCGGTTGGTGGTCACCAGCGGGACCGAGACCGCGCCCATGAGCTTCTTGGTGACCCAGGTGTACGCGCCGCGCGGCACGGAGGTCGCGATGGTGGGGATGCGGGCCTCGTGCCAGCCGATGCCGGTGTTGATGATCGTCGCCCCGGCGTCCTCGACGGCCCGGGCGAGCGTGACGACCTCGTCCAGGGTCGAGCCGCCCGGCACCAGGTCGAGCATGGACAGCCGGTAGATGACGATGAAGTCCTCGCCGACCGCCTCCCGCACCCGGCGGACGATCTCGACCGGGAAGCGCATCCGGTTCTCGTAGGAACCGCCCCAGCGGTCGGTGCGGTGATTGGTCTGCGCGGCGATGAACTCGTTGATGAGGTAGCCCTCGGAGCCCATGATCTCCACGCCGTCGTAGCCGGCCTGCCGGGCCAGGCGGGCGGTGCGGGCGTAGTCGTCGATGGTCCGCTCGACGTCGGCGTCGGTGAGCTCACGCGGCACGAAGGGGCTGATCGGTGCCTGGAGGGCGCTCGGGGCGACGAGGTCGCGGTGGTAGGCGTAGCGGCCGAAGTGCAGGATCTGCAGTGCGATCCGGCCGCCCTCGCGATGGACCGCGGCGGTGACGCCGGCGTGCCGCTCGGCCTCCTCCTCGGTGGTGAGCTTCGCGCCGCCCTCGTAGGGCCGCCCCTCCTCGTTGGGGGCGATGCCGCCGGTGACGATCAGGCCCACTCCTCCGCGGGCCCGGGCGGCGTAGAACTCCGCCATCCGCTCGAAGCCACGCTCCGCCTCCTCCAGGCCGACGTGCATGGAGCCCATGAGCACCCGGTTGGGCAGGGTGGTGAAGCCCAGATCGAGCGGGCTCAGCAGGTGCGGGTAACGGCTCATGGGCCCCTCCGTACGCGGTGTCGTCTCCGTAGTTGTAGAGGACGGCACCGCGTTTGTGCAACTAGTTGCAGAATACTCGGGCGCGCGGTGACCGCCGCGGGACAGGCTCGGCGTACCCCTGCACGGGGGACGGACATGGGTGAAGCCCGGCGGCCGGACACGACCCCGGCCCTCGGGCTCGCCGGGGAACTGGTCCGTCGGGCAGGCGGCCGCCGGGCCGGACGCACGCGTGTCCCCCCACGGCTGCCACGACCGGCCGCGATCACTCCGGTGGCCGTATGCCGACGTTCCGCAAGCCGACGTTCCGCCTGGCGGAGGACGCACAGCCGCCGCCGTGCCGCCAAGGCACCCGCCCGACGGTGCACGCGGTCTGTCCGGGGACCGTCCTCAGCCGCCTCGGGGTCCCCGGCCCGTGGGTCTCAGCGGCTCTCCAGCCGCGCGTGCAGCTCGCGCTCCTGGTCTCCGGAGACCGTGGACAGGTCCTGGACGGTGAACAGGGAGTCCAGGGTCGTGCGGAACCGGTCGATCGCCCAGTAGCCGCCCTGCGCGTCGGCCGTGACGGACGCCCCGAGCCGCGTGGGTCCGCAGCTCCCGCCGGGCCCCTCGGCCACGTCGAAGGTGCCGAGCCAGACCGTCGGGCGTACCTCGTGGTAGTCGCGGGGCACGTCCTCCGCGCACCGGTCCGACGTGAAGCACGCGCACAGGGCGTCGAAGACGATCCGGGCGTCTTCCTTGGTGCACCCGCTCAGCTCCACCGAGACGGACTCCGGGTGCGGTCGCTCGCTGTCCATCGTGATCGCTCCTCTCGTGGCCGCGCTGCGGTACCGCGGGAGTTCCCGGCGGAACCGCACCCCCGTCCACAGCAAAGCACCACCTCCCAGGAGAGCACTACCGGCGGCACCCCACATCCCCTCGGGCGGCGGCACTCCGCGTGACCGGGCGGTTTCGGTGGGGAGCGGTTCTTACGGCCGACTCGGCGGGACGGCCGCCGTTGTGTTGAGGGATGGTGGAGGGAGGCGACGGACCGTCGGAGAGTTGAGTGTGGGCGCGGTAAAACAGGGAGTGTCGGCACCGGGGAGTTCGGGCCGCGTGGACGGGCGAAGGCGGTGCGTGGAATGACTCCAGCCGGGACTCCCTTGGCCAAGGGTGAGGAGCCGGTGCACGGGCCGGTGGGGCCGAGCGGACTGCTCGACGTGCTGGGCGTGGCGTCGGTGGTCCTCGACTCCGAGGGTCGCATCGTGCTGTGGAGCCCGCAGGCCGAAGAGCTCTTCGGCTACTCGGCGCAGGAGGCGCTGGGGCAGTTCGCGGCCCGCATGATGGTCCACGAACAGCATCTCGACCTGGTCGTCAAGCTGTTCGCCGATGTCCTGGAGACGGGCAAGGGATGGGCCGGCGCCTTTCCCGTCCGGCACAAGGACGGCAGCACCCGCCTGGTGGAGTTCCGCAACATGCGGCTCCTGGACGACCGGGGGAACGTGTACGCGCTCGGCCTCGCCGCCGACCAGTCGACGGTACGGCGGCTGGAGCGGGACGTGGCGCTGTCGGCGCGGATGGTCTCGCAGGCTCCCATCGGGCTGGCCGTCCTGGACACCCGCTTGCGCTACGTCTCGGTCAACCCGGCTCTGCAGCGGATCAACGGCATACCCGCCGAGGAGCACGTCGGCCGGACGGTTCGCGAGGTGCTCCCGCAATGGGACGTCGACGCCATGGAGGCCGCGGCCTGCGGAGTGCTGGAGACCGGCCAACCGGTCATCGACATGTCGATAATCGGCCGTACCCCGGCCGACCCGGACGCGGACCACGCCTGGACGGTCTCGCAGTTCCGGCTGGAGGACGCCGCCGGGACGGTCCTGGGCGTGGCCGTTTCGGTCGTGGACGTCACCGAGCAGTACCGGGCGGGCATCGAGGCCGAGGAGGCACGGCGGCGCCTGGCCCTCATCGCCGACGCCTCCGCCCGGATCGGTACCACCCTCGACCTGGACCGGACCGCCCGCGAACTGGCCGATGTCGCGGTGCCGGAACTGGCCGACGTCGCGGCCGTGGACCTGCTGGACGCGGTGGTGGGCGGTCGCCGCAGCAGCCTCGGCCCCGCCGAGTCGGCTGTGTTCCGCGCCCTGGCCGTCCGGGCGGACCACGCCTCCGACGCCCTGGAGGCGGCCGATCCGCCTGGTCAGATCGCCCGCTACGGCCCCGACCGCCTCGTCACGCAGTGCGTGCGCACCGGGCGCCCGATCCTGGTGGCTCAGGTGAAGGACGAGGACCTGCCCAAGATCGCCCGCTCTCCGGAGGCGGCCGTGCTGCTGTCACGCGCGGGCGTGCACTCGTATCTCGCCGTGCCGCTGATCGCACGCGGCGAGGTGCTCGGCGCCCTCGACCTGAAACGGACGCGCAATCCGCTGCCGTTCAGCGCGGACGACGTGCTGCTGGCCCGGGAACTGGCCGCGCGTGCCGCCGTGCAGATCGACAACGCCCGCTGGTACCAGAACGCCCGCGACACCGCCCTCACCCTCCAGCGCAGCCTGCTGCCCAGCCACCCCTCGGTGACCGGCGGGCTGGAGGTTGCCTCCCGCTACCAGCCCGCGGGCGCCACCAGCGAGGTGGGCGGCGACTGGTTCGACGTGATCCCGTTGGAGGGCGACAGGACTGCGCTGGTCGTGGGTGACGTCATGGGCAGCGGAATCAGCGCCGCGGCGACGATGGGACGGCTGCGCACCGCGACGAAGGCCCTCGCCTCACTGAACCTGGACCCCGCACGGCTGCTCGAACACCTCGACCAGATCACCGACGGCCTGGACCACTCCATCGCCACCTGCCTGTACGCCGTGCACGACCCGCATCTGCGGCAGTGCCGGATCGCCAACGCCGGGCACCTGCCGCCGGTCCGGGTCCGTCAGGGCTGCCATCCCGAGCTGCTCGACCTGCCCACCGGGGTCCCGCTGGGCGTCGGCGGCGTCGAGTTCTCCACCACCACGGTCGACCTCGCACCCGGCGACCAGCTCGTGCTCTACACCGACGGGCTCGTCGAGACGCGTCGGCACCCGCTGGACGAGCGCCTGGCGACGCTGCTGAGCCTGCTGGACGGCCCGCCCCGGCCCCTGGAGGAGCTCTGCGACCTCCTGCTGCGCACGCTGCACCAGCCGGACAACCACGACGACGTGGCCCTGCTGATCGCCCGCGTGCAGGCGCCGGCGTAGCACCGACGCCCTTGACGCCGCACCGGCGGGCCGCCGTCGCCCGGCCCGCCGGTGAGCGGGACGACAAGACGGCTCCCGGCCCCGGCACCCCGTCCTGTTGCCGGACGGCCACCGCCGCGTGCCGGACGGCCTACCGCCGCGTGCCGATCACCACGTACGCGTACAGCTCCTCGGACACCGCGAGACGGGCCGCAAGCCCGGCCTCCCGAAACGCCTCGAGGGCGGCCGGGGCCTGGTGTTCGCCGGTCTCGACCAGGAGGGAGCCCCCGGGGGCGAGCCAGTCGGGCGCCCCGGCGGTGACGCGGCGCAGTACGTCGAGGCCGTCGGTGCCGCCGTCGAGGGCGACCAGCGGTTCGTGGTCGCGGGCCTCCGCCGGCAGCAGGCAGACCTCGTCCGTCGGCACGTAGGGGACGTTGGCGGCGAGTACGTCGACGCGGCCGCGCAGGTCGCCGGGGAGCGCCTCGAACAGGTCGCCCGCGTGCACCCGGCCCCCGGCGGGTCCGATGTTGCGGCGGGCGCAGCGCACCGCGGCCGGGTCGATGTCGGCGGCGTGCAGCTCGACCGGACCGAGCGCCGCGGCCAGCGCGGTGCCCACCGCGCCCGTACCGCAGCACAGGTCCACCACCACCGAGGCCCGCGGGGCACCGGCCACGGCCTGGTCGACCAGGAACTCGGTGCGGCGCCGGGGCACGAAGACACCCGGCTCCACGACGACGCGCAGACCGCGGAACTCGGCCCATCCCAGGACCTGTTCGAGAGGCAGCCCGGCGGCGCGCCGGTCCACCAGGGCGGTGAGCTCCTCCGGGGTGCGGGCGGCGGTGAGGAGCAACTCCGCCTCGTCCTCGGCGAAGACGCAGCCGGCGGCGCGCAGCGCCGCGACCGCCCAGGCCCGGGAGGCCGGCGAAGTCGCTCCGGACGAAGCGGATGAGGCGGACGACGGGGCGGCGGACACAGCAGCGGATGACGAGGGGGACGGCGAAGGGGAGGGAGCCGGACGTGAAGGCATGGACAGCGAGACCTCTCGGGAGCCGAAGGGCGCTCCCGCGGTCACCTACGGGCGGTGATCCGCGTCGTTCGGAGATGAGAGCACCCGACCTGACACAGCGGTAATGGGTCTCACCTCCTCGGCTTGCCCGACCGGGGCCGTCCGCGGTCGGACGGACACTTTACCCCAACGCTCAGACGGCCACGGCCTCTTCTGTCTCCGCCTCGGCCGCCGCGGCCGCCGCGGCCGCCTCGGTCTCCTGGGGCTCCCCCGCCCCGGTCCGGCGGGTGGCGGGCACGGGGGAACGGGGTCGCGTGGGCGCCACCGGCCGCGTGTGCGCCCCGCGGGCCGCTGATGCTTTCGCCGGCTCGTATCCCGCCGCCACCGCGGTGACCGCCAGTCCGAGCAGCAGCCATGTCAGCGACCGAGAGGTCCGACGAGCCGGTCACCCACCCGGACCGGACCGCCGCGGAGACGGCCGTCGAGACCATCCAGCGCGAGATGACGGTCTTCGCCCGCCGGGCCCGTGCCCCGGCGGAACGCATGCACCCCGAGCTGTCGCTGGTGTCTTACACGCTGCTCGGGCATCTGAAGGAGAGCGGCGGCTGCCGGGCGCCGGACGGCGCATCCTCGCCCAGGTCACCGAGAGCCGCCGGGCAGCCCTCGGCGAACGGCTCGCTCACTGGCCGCAGGAGGACCTGAGTCGCTTCGCGGGCTGCCTCACCCGCTACAACTCCTGGCCCCGGACGCAGCAGGCGGACGGCTGACGTCCGGGGCGGCAGGAGGTCGCGAACTCCTACACCACCGGCACGGCGGCCCGTTCGTCCGCCAGCCGCTCCGGCGCGCGGGCCGCGAGGAAGGCGGTGCGGCGCCGCAGCCTGAAGCCCAGGGACTCGTAGAGCCGGATGGCGCCCGAGTTCTGTGCGCCCGTGTGCAGGAAAGGCGTCTCGCCGCGCTCGCGGATGCCGTCGGCGACCGCGAGGATCAGCCGGGACGCCAGGCCCTGACCGCGCACGACGGGGTCCGTGCAGACCGCGCTGATCTCCGTCCAGCCAGGCGGGTGCAACCGCTCCCCCACCATGGCGACGAGTGCACCGTCGCGGCGAATGCCCAGGTAGCGGCCCAGTTCGATGGTGCGGGGCAGAAACGGGCCGGGCCGGGTGCGGGCGACCAGGTCGAGCATCTCGGGTACGTCGGCGGGGCCGAGGCGGACCGCTTCCGGGTCGGGAGCCGCGGCCAGGCCGTCGTCCACCAACTGCACGCCCTCGATCTGGAACGTGATCTCCCAGTCGTCCGGAACCCGCCCCCGGAAGCCGAGCAGCGGGACCTCGGTGCCCGGCCCCGCCAGGGCCGCGAGGTCCGCCCAGTCACCGGCGTCCGGCTCGTCGGGCAGCGCCAGCCACGGCGTGACGTCGACCGGGTAGCGCAGCACCCGGCCGCGCCGCTCGGCGAAGCGGGCGTGCGGCCCGGTCAGGGAAGCCATGGCGGGGTTGTCGAGAACGTGGCGCCGGGTGGTCCCGGTGCTGCTCATGCGGCGACCTCGATCACGATCTTGCCGCGGGCGTGGCCGTCCTCCACGGTGCGCAGCGCCTCGCCGGCCCGCTCCAGCGGGAACCGCTGGGTCACGTGCGGGTCCAGTTGGCCGCGCACGACCAGGTCCGCCACCGCGTCCAGCACGGTGGAGGTGCGGGCGCGGGCGACCCGGGCCCCGCCCAGCTCCACCACGTCCTGGGGCGCAGCGCCGGCGGTGATCAGCTTGGTGCGGTGGGTCAGCAGCCCGGCCGCCTCGGTGAGCACCTCACCGCCCACCAGGTCGTAGACGGCGTCGATGCCGTCGGGCGCGGCCGCCCGCGCCCGTTCGGTCCACTGCGCTCCGGACGGTACGTGCACGGCACCGAGCGACTCGACGAAGTCCTTCTTGCCCTCGCTCGCGACTCCCACGACCGCCAGCCCGAAGGCACGGGCGATCTGCACCACCGCTCCGCCGACCCCGCCGCCCGCACCGGTGACCAGGACCGTCGCGCCGGCGGGCAGGTCGAGCTGGCGCAGGCCGTCGTAGGCCGTGGCCGCGGCGACGGGCAGGGTGGCGGCGTCCGCGAAGGACACCCCGGCGGGCTTGTGCGCGGCCACCTCGGCCGGCAGCAGCGCGAACTGCGCATAGCCGCCCGCCGCCGTGCTGCCGAAGACCTCGTCGCCGGGTGCGAAGCCGGTGACGCCCTCACCGGCCTCCTCGACCACCCCCGCGACCTCGTTGCCGAAAACGACGGGAAAGACGCGTTCCTCGCTCTCCCCGGGACGCCGCAGGCCCCTGCGCTGCTTCCAGTCGACCGGGTTCACACCCGCCGCGCGCACCGCGACCAGGATCTGGCCGGGGCCGGGCCGGGGCCGGTCCACCTCGACGAGCGCCTCGGTCTCCGGACCGCCGTACCGTGTGAAGACGTACGCCTTCGGCATTGCTCCCACTCTCCCTCACTGTCGCCGGGGTACCGGTCGCGGAGGCCACCGGTGTCGGCACGCCACGTGCAAGGGAGAGCGGGCCACGGCTATTCCCGCCGCGCAGGACAGTTCACACGGCCTCGACGAACGCGGGTGCCACCCGGGCGGGGACGGCGCCGACGAGCGCGTACGGTTGAATGCCTGAGCAATCGTCCCGCTCGGCCGGCGGACCGTCGCGTGCGGCGGCGGCTGCGCGGCACCGACCACCCCATGACCGTCATCCGAGGCTCCCACGCATGAACGTCACCCGAGGCTTCACCGGGCGCCCCCGTGTCGCCAACCCGGGCCTGCCGCCCGGGCAGTACGACGCGGGCGACGACTGGCCCGTCCTGTCCGCGGAGGTCACGCCCGACCTCGCGCCCGCGCAATGGGCCTTCCGCATCGACGGCCTGGTGGCCGAGCCCCGCACCTGGGACTGGGAGCAGGCGCACGAGCTGCCGGCGGCTGCGTACGAGGGCGACATCCACTGCGTCACGGGCTGGTCGAAGTTCGGCGTGCGGTTCGGCGGTGTGTCCCTGGACGTGTTCCTGGACGCGGTACGGCCCGAGGCCCGCGCCACCCATGCGGTCGCCTACTCCCACACCGGGTACACCACGAACCTGCCGCTCGCGGACCTGACGGGCGGCCGCGCGTGGATCGCCTTCACGTACCGGGGCAGGCCGCTGGCCGCCGAGCACGGCGGCCCGGCGCGGCTGCTGGTGCCGCACCTGTACTTCTGGAAGAGCGCCAAGTGGATCGCGGGCCTGCACATCCTCGACCGCGAGGAACCGGGCTTCTGGGAGCAGAACGGCTACCACGCCCGTGGCAACCCCTGGGAGGAGCAGCGGTACTCCGGTGACTGAGACCTTCGCACCCCCCACGCGTTTCGCGGTGCCGGGACGGATCGCCGTGGGCGAGCAGGTCGCCGCGGCGTGGCGGACGGCCACCCTCACCGAGATCCGGCGGGAGACCCCTCGTGCGGCCACCTTCCGCTTCGCGGTGCCGGGCTGGGCGGGACACCTGCCCGGCCAGCACCTGTTGCTGCGGCTGACCGCGCAGGACGGCTATGTGGCCCAGCGCCACTATTCGATCGCGTCCGCACCCGACGACTCGGGCCACATCGAGCTGACCCTCGACCACGTCGAGGGCGGCGAGGTCTCCGGCTGGTTTCACGGCGTCGCACGGCCCGGCGACCAGGTCGAGGTACGCGGCCCGCTGAGCGGCTTCTTCGCCTGGCCCGGCGACCGGCCGGCGCTGCTGATCGGCGCGGGCTCGGGGGTCGTTCCGCTGATGTCGATGGTGCGGCATCACCGGGCGCGGCGCCTGTCGGTGCCGCTGCGGCTGGTGGTGTCCGCGCGCAGCCCTCAAGAGCTCATCTACGCCCGGGAATTCGGTGCCGAGACGGCGCCCGTGTTCACGCGCAGCGCCCCCAAGGGCGTGCCGGTGGGCCGTCTGACGGCGGCGCACCTGGCGCCGCGGCTCGCCGAACGGCCGCCGGGCGGCTGGGAGGCGTACGTGTGCGGCTCCAACGCCTTCGCCGAGCACGCCTCGCGACTGCTGGTCGAGGCGGGGCAGCCCGTGGACCGGATCCGTATCGAGCGGTTCGGCTGACGGGTCCGGCCGCCCGGCCGGTCAGCCGTCCGGCACCACCGCCACGGGGCAGCAGCAGTGGTGGACCAGTGGACACGCGACCTCGCCCAGGCCGCGGCCGGAGCCCGCGCGGCGCCCGACGATCAACAGGCCGGACCGGGCGCACGTCTGCAGCAGTTGGTGCCCGCGGCGGCCCAGGACCACGTCCACCTCGATGGGGACTTCGGGGAACTTCCGCCGCCACGGCCGCAGCCATGCGGCCGGCAGGTACTGCCGGATGCCCTTCCCGGCCACCGCGTCGTCGGTCACGGGCGCCACGGCGAACGGGTCCGCGACGACGTCCGGCCCGCACACCGGAGACTGCCGCGCGCGCCGGTGCAACGACCGTGCCACAGCCGGGGCTTGCGGGCCGGTACGCCGTGGCCCGGGCCGTCACCTGGCCCGGTCGGCCGTGCTCCAGGCCCGAGACCGGTGTTTCGCAGGCGTGATGGCCGGGGAGCGGCACCGGGGCACGAGGAGGGGCGCGAGCGCCGTGCCGTGCCCGGCAGGTCCGGCGCGGGGGCCGGGCAGGCCTGGCTCCAGGCGTTCTCCAGCCGGGAGTTGGCGAGGCTCGCTCCGCGCGGGGTACCACGGTTGGGGATGTCCCGGGACGCGTTGCGGCATGCCACGGTGCCACGCAAGGCGGACCGCCATGGCCCGTTGTGCTCCGGGGCCGCGGCCCGGGGCGGCAGCGGGCCGGCCCCCAGGGGCGACCGCACGGGCACCTGCTGGGCCGCGACCCGGTGCACACCGGGCCCGGCGGCCGGATCCCTCGTCATGGCGGTTCCTCGGCGGTGGAGGTGAGATGACAGCCGCTCCGCTGCCGTTGGGGTGTGGTGGACGGGTTCCACGGGGCACGCGGATCAGTCGTGCGGCGGCACTTCCCGAGCGCCGTCGGAAGGAACGATGTCGGCCGGACGGGGTACCAGAGGTGTGTGGACGCTCGCACTCGGTGCGGAGGGAGGGGCTCACCGGTCCCTGGTACGGACCCGTCGGGCCGCCGGCGTCGGTGACGGCAAGGAGGTCGGCATGCGAACCCGGGTCCGCACCTGGCGTTGGCGGCACAATCCGCTGCGGCGGCGCTCGGACGTCGTCGAGGCATGGACGGCGCTGGTCGCCGCCGTCCTGCTGCTCCTGGGCGCGCCCCTGGCCGGGGTGTGCGCCGCCTGGTGGGCGCATGACGAGGCCCGTGGCGTGGAGGCGGCCCAGCGCGCCGACCGGCATTCCGTCCGCGGCGAGGTCGTCGGCGGGAAGTCCGGCGCGCTGCCCTCGGCGCAGAGCGGCCGGCAGCACGCGTACCGGGTGGCGGTGCGCTGGACCGAGCCGGGCCGGGGACCGCACACCGGCGTGGCACGGGTCCCGGCGGGGACGCGGCGGGGCGACCTGGTGGACGTGTGGTTCGACACCCGGGGCCGGAACGTCCCACCTCCCACGGACGACACCGCGGTCTGGCAGCACACCCTCACCCTGGGTGCCTGCGCCGCGGGCGGTGCCGTCGTCGTCGTTCTCCTCGCCCGCTCCGTCGTCGGCCGCTTCGCCCTGCGCCGCCGGCTGGACGAGTGGGAGCGGGAGTGGGCCCGGACCGGACCGGAGTGGACCCGGCGCAGCGCATGAGCCGTCCGGGCGGGACCGACGCGGGCCGCCCCCGGCACGTCCGAGGCGGCCGCGCCGGGCACCTTCCCTCCAGTCCGACCAGTCGGTACGTTCATGCCCGGGCCGCGGCGTGGCGGTCCGGGAATCCCGGCGGACGACGGAGGGCTCATGTCCGAGCACCAGCCACAGGTTCACGGCCACTGCGACGCACGCTTCACGGCGGTGCGGACCGCGTTCGAGGACAACTTCCGGGACCGCGGCGAACTGGGCGCCGCGGTGACCGTCACCGTCCGCGGCGAGACGGTGGTGGACCTGTGGGGCGGGTGGGCCGACGCGGCACGCACCCGGCCGTGGGAGCGGGAGACGCTGGTCAACGTGTGGTCGACGACGAAGGGGCCGGTCGCGCTGTGCGCGCACATCCTCGCCGACCGGGGCCTGCTCGACTTCGACGCGCCGGTGGCCGCCTACTGGCCCGAGTTCGCCGCGGCGGGCAAGGAGCGGGTGCTCGTCCGGCATCTGCTGTCGCACCGGGCCGGCCTGTCCGGGCTCCGGGAGCGACACTCCCTCGCGGAGCTGTACGAGTGGGAGCTGACCACCGCGCGGCTCGCGGCGACGGAGCCGTGGTGGGAGCCGGGCACACGCTCCGGCTATCACGCCCTGACGTACGGATTCCTGGTCGGTGAGGTCGTCCGCCGCGTCTCGGGGCTGCTGCCGGGCACCTTTCTGGAGCGGGAGGTGACCGGGCCGCTCGGGATCGACTTCACCGTCGGCCTGCCGGAGAAGGAGTACGGGCGGGCGGCCGAACTCGTCCACCCGCCGACCGCGGCGGCCGGCGAACGGGCCGTGGCCTTCAGCCAGTTGGCACCGGCCGCGCTGGCCGCGCTGACCAACCCGGTGGTGGGCGCCACCGAGGCGAACACGCCCGAGTGGCGGGCCGCCGAGATCCCCGCGGCCAACGGTCACGGCACCGCTCGGGC
Source organism: Streptomyces sp. NPDC046197 (assembly GCF_040646295.1). Classification (NCBI taxonomy): domain Bacteria; kingdom Bacillati; phylum Actinomycetota; class Actinomycetes; order Kitasatosporales; family Streptomycetaceae; genus Streptomyces; species Streptomyces sp. NPDC046197. The sequence goes on from NZ_JBEYZY010000019.1 coordinate 32,873, forward strand.
CGTCGCCGCGCTGTACGGCGTCTTCGCCGGGCGCGGTACGTACGACGGCCGGCCGGTGCTGTCCGCGGAGGCGGCCGAGCGGGTGCGCGAGGGGCAGGGCAGTTGCCGGGACCTGGTGCTGGGTGCGGGGTTCGGGCGGGAGACGGAGGTGGGCCTCGGCCTGTGGCTGAGCGGCCCGAACCGCTCGTACGGGCCCAACCCGCGGGCTTTCGGTCATGACGGCTTCGGCGGCTCCTGCGGCCTGGCGGACCCCGAGGCCGGGGTGTCGCTGGGGTATGTGATGAACCGGATGGGGCCTCATATCGCCGACGACCCACGGAAGATGTCGCTGATCAACGCCCTGTACAGCGCCTTGTGACGGGGGCCGGGCGCGGGTGGGTTTCGGCCGAAGTGCCGGGCCGGCCTTCCCTCGTGGTTTAGACCAATGCTAGATGTGGTGGCGCAATGAGCCCACACGACTACGGTACGTCACCAACAGGAGGGCGCGGCATGGCCCGCACCACCCCGCACGACCATCCGCTGACCGAAGGGACGAGCGAGGAACGACCGCTGTACTGGAGGGTCGCCACCACGCTGCTCGACGAGCTGCGCGACGGGACAGTTCCGCCCGGTGAACGGCTGCCCGGAGAGCGGCAGTTGGCGACCCATTTCGGGGTCAGCCGGGAGACCGTCCGGCAGGCACTGGAAGTGCTGCGCCGGGACGGGCTGGTCGCCACCGACCGGCGGGGCAGTCACGCCACCCTGCCCGGGCAGCCGGTCGAAGCGGCCTCCTCCCTGACCTTCCCGGTCGGGGCCCGCCCCACGGACCCGGGGGGCTTCGACCGGGCCACGGTGAACTGGGAGACTCCCCCGCCGGAGCACGCCGAGGCACTCGGACTCGCTCCGCACCGCCCGACCCTGGTGCACCATTACCAGTCCGCGGCCGCCGACGGCAGCGGGCTGCGGACGGCGGTGACGTCCTTCTCCGCCGTTGCCGTGTCGGAGGTCGAGGAGCTGGCCCGCTACCGGGACCGGGCCGACGGCTCGGGGGCGGCGCAGCTGCGGCGGGCCTACGACTGGATGCGCAGAGCTGGGTTGACCCTGCACCACCGGGACTCCATCACCCGGCTCCCGGAGGGCCCCTCGATGCGGGTGACCCGCCGAGTCCACGACCAGTACGCACGCCCCCTGGAGATCACCGACCTGGTGGTGGACGCCCGGCAGGACGCGCTCGTCTACGAGTTCACCCTCCCGGCGGCGGTCTGACGGACCGGGCCAGGGGGTGTCGTCACATCCCCGCCTGCCCCGCGACGCCATGCTGGTCGCCACCGACCGGCGGCTGATCCGTATCCACGCGGTCGGCTCAACCCGGTCGCCCCCGGCGAGGAAGGTCGCCGGGGGCGGGACGGACGACCAGCCGCCGGGCGAGCTACTCAGAAGTCGGTCGGTGAGCCGCGATCATGCGCGCCCGTGGGCTTCCGTCCCCGCGCCGCCCGAACGCGGGCAGGGCGTGGAACTCCACCCGGAAGCCCGCGCGCTCCAGTTCCCGGCACACGTCCCCGAAGCGCAACGCGCGGTAGTACATGACGAACCGTGGCCGCCACACGGCGTTGCGCACCCGCATCACCGCGTCGAAGCCGAGCAGCGTCCAGAACAGCGGCGACCCGGGGCGCGGCGGAGCGAGCACGGGGAACGCGAACACGCCGCCGGGCCGCAGCACGGAGTGGACCTGACCGAAGAGGGCCGGCAGTTCGCGGGGCAGGAAGTGCCCGAACGCGCCGAAGCTCACGACGAGGTCGAAGGCGCCGGTGAAGGGGAGCGCACGGGCGTCCCCGCGCACCCACCCGACACGGGGAGAAGCCGACGCCACGACCGGGAGACCTGCGGACGGCGCGCCCGCGACGCCGTCGGCCGGAGCGGACGCGGAGCCTGCGGCCGGGGGCGCCAGGGGGTCTGCAGGTGGGAGCTCCACGGGGTCTGCAGCCGGGGGCGCCACGGAGCCTGCGGCCGCAGGAGTCACGGCGCCTGCGGCCGGGCGAGCCATGGAATCCGCCACCGGAAGAGCCGTGGAACCTGCGACCGGGCTGCGCCGGCGCGCGACCTCGAGCATGCCGGCGCTGAAGTCGACCCCGGTGACGCTCTCCCGGCACACCCGGGCCAGCACCTCGACCCCGGCTCCGGTCCCGCAGCACAGGTCGAGCCCGTCGTCGAACGGCCCGATCCCCTCCAGCGCCACCGCGACGGCGTCCAGTACCCGGTCCGGCGTCCGGAACGGGGTGTGATCGAACTTCGGCGCGAGCAGGTCGTAGCCGCGCTCGACGGAGGACAGCGCCTGGACGGCGAGCTCGCGGAGGCTGGGGCCCTCGGGGCTGAACACCTGGTCAGCATAGGGCCACCCGCTGCGCTACGGGCAACCCGCAACGATGCCCGGCGTCACCTCGCGCCCCTTCCTCGCGAGCTGGAAGGCGGCGAGGGTCCAGGCGGTGCCGAAGGCCCACACCGACAGTGCCTCGCACGCGTACAGCGGCGTGATCCGCGAGCCGTCCGCCAGGTGCGTGACGGACACGACGAGGCTCAGGGCGACGAAGCCCACGATGGCCCAGCCGGCCACCCAGTACGCCCGGCCGGACCCCGAGCCCTCGGACATCCGGCGCCGGAACGGCAGCAGACAGAACCCGGCGAGGACGAGCAGCAGCGACACCGCGAACGCGACGTGGAAGCCGCGGACCGTCAGTTGCCAGCCTGACGCATGGGCGGCCGGTGCGGTCGGGAAGAACGCCACACCGAGCGCGCACACTCCGGCGGCCGAACTCCATCTGTCCTCGCGGCGTTCGAAGCGGTAGGCGATCAGGAAGACGCCGAGCGCGCACAGACCGCCCACGAAGACGTTGCGCGTGCTGGTGTAGTAGGAGCCGCTCATCGAGTCGGGCCAGTAGTGCCAGAATCCGCCGACCACCTGGTGCCGGGCCTCCGCGTACAGCCAGTTCCCCAGGGGGATCGCGGGCGGCAGGAGCAGTCCGATCGTGCCGACCCCCAGGCGCAGCCGCCTGACCGTCCGTTCGTCCTGCAGGTCCGTTCCGGGTGAGGCCACCCGGGCCGCCGAGGCCGCCCCGTCCTCCATCCGCCCCTTGCGCAGCATCGGCCACTCCCTGTTCGCTCCACAAAGCCCCTGTCTGCCCTGCCCGTTGACTTGCGACCGACCGGGAAGAAGCCGTCCGTCACAAGTTCACAAGCGTTGTTCCCGTCCAGTCGGCCCGTGACACCTTCGGGCTTCATGAGTGGGTGGGCGAGGCGTTCCCGCCCCGTCCGCCGTCCGTTCGCGGTTGGATGTCCCCATGACCGGCGACGAGCACGAACGGCTGATGCGGGCCAACCGGGCGAACTGGGACGCGCGCACACCGGTGCACGTGGCCAGCCGTTTCTACGGCCTCGACCGGGAACTCGACCCCGCCCGCTGGTTCGCCCCCTTCGAGTGGGAGGATCTCGGCGACCTCGCGGGACGCGACGTGCTGCACCTGCAGTGCCACCTGGGCACCGAGACGCTCGCCTTCGCGCAGCGCGGGGCGCGCGCGGTGGGGCTCGACTTCTCCGCCGCGTCCGTGACGGCCGCCCGCGACATCGCCGCGCGTGCGGGGCTGGACGTGACGTACGAGCAGGCCAATGTGTACGACGCCGTCGCGGCCCTCGGGCACCGGCGCTTCGACGTGGTGTACACCGGCAAGGGCGCGCTGTGCTACCTGCCCGATCTCGCGCGGTGGGCGGACGTCGTGGCCCGTCTGCTGCGCCCCGGCGGCCGGCTGTACGTGGTCGAGTTCCATCCGCTGCTGAACGCGCTCGGTCCGAAACCCGCCCCGGGCGACGGGCCCGAACTGCTGCTGCGCCACGACTACCTGGGCGGTCGCGGCCCGGTCCACCGGGACGCGACGTACACCTACACCGACGGACCTGCCGTCCAGGGCGCGACCGACAGCTATGAGTGGATGCACGGAATGGACGAGGTCGTCAACGTGTTGATCGAGGCGGGACTGACCGTCCGGCGGCTTCGGGAGAGCGACGAACTGCCGTGGCCGCGCTGGCCGCAGATGGTCCGTACGCCGTCGGGCTGGTGGCGGCTGGCCGAGCCCAGGATCCCGCTGCTGTACGGTCTGCTCGCCCTGCGCTGAGCCCGGTCCGGCCCCGCACCGACGGCCCGAGTGGTACAGTGCGGTCAGCACCTGTGTACGCCCCCGTTGTGGGCGCCGGTGCGAGTTCCACTGCGGTTCACCCAGCCGCCCGCCGTTTCCGTCGGCGCACGGCTTCTTGTCACCACCTCGTACAACGGCACTGCTCGCCGTGTCCGGTGTTCAGTCCCACCCGAGGTGGCGTTCCCCGCCGCCGGAGGCCGTGTCGCACGCCTCCGCTCGCGGCTCCTCCCCTCCCCCGCGCTCCCTTTTCGCAATCCCCCACGCATCTCTCATCCCACCGTCCGCGAAAGGACCACCCTGAATGACCACCACACTCGAACACCCCCCGGTACTGCACCAGCAGTCCCCGGCCGACCAGCTCGTCACCGGTGTCCTCGACATCGACGCCGCAGGGAAGGGCCATCTGCGCGCCGTGAGCTGCCTGCCGTCCGCGTCCGACCCACAGGTCTCCGCCGCCCTGATCCACCGCCATGGCCTGCGCAAGGGCGATCTGGTCGAAGGCGTACGCGGACCGAAGCGCGCCCTGACCGGGATCGCCCGCGTCAACGGCCAAGCACCCAACGAGCTGCGGGGCCGGCGCCACTTCCGTGACCTGACCCCCCTGCACCCGCGCGAGCGGATCCGCCTCGAACACCCGGCCGCCGGCCTGACCGGCCGGGTCGCCGACCTGATCGCTCCCGTCGGCAAGGGGCAGCGCGGGCTCATCGTGGCCCCGCCGAAGACCGGCAAGACCGTCCTGCTCCAGCAGATCGCCGCCGCGCTCGCAGGCAACCACCCCGAATGCCGCCTCATGGTGGTACTGCTGGACGAGCGTCCCGAGGAGGTCACCGACATGCGGCGCTCCGTGCGCGGCGAGGTGTACGCCTCCACCTTCGACCGGACGCCCAAGCAGCACATCGCGCTCGCCGAACTCGTCGTCGAGCGGGCCAAGCGGCTCGTCGAGGCGGGTGAGGACGTCGTGATCCTGCTCGACTCCCTGACCCGGCTGTGCCGGGCCCACAACAACGCGGCCGCCGCCGGTGGCCGCACCCTCAGTGGAGGTGTCGACGCCGGCGCGCTGCAGGGCCCCAAGCGGCTCTTCGGCGCCGCCCGTCTGGCCGAGGAGGGCGGTTCCCTCACCATCCTCGCCACCGCCCTGGTGGAGACCGGCTCCCGCGCCGACGACTTCTTCTTCGAGGAGCTGAAGAGCACCGGCAACATGGAGCTGCGACTGGACCGCGACCTGGCCTCCCGCCGCATCTTCCCGGCCGTCGGCATCAACCCGTCCGGCACCCGGCGCGAGGAACTCCTCCTCACTCCCACCGAGTTGGCGACGGTTCGCGGTCTGCGCCGCGCCCTGCAGACCCGCGACGGCCAGGCCGGCCTGGAGACGCTCCTGGGCCATCTGCGCGAAACGCCGGACAACGCCGCGTTCCTGCGCCGCATCCGGCCGACACTGCCCGACTGACGCTCCGCCGGATCGCGACTCGGCGGACGGTTCCCGGGCGAACCGTGTCCTGCGGCGGCGCCCGCCGCCGCGAGGAGCCCGTGCGACCGGCCCGGCTAGGGCATCCGGGTGCTCGCGCACCCCGTTCGGCCCTCGGCAGTGTCTCCCTTCCGCCGGACTCTTCCTACGTTTGCGATATGACGATCGGATTCTCTTCACGGGTGGCCGTGTCCGCCTGCGCCCTCGGCGCGGCGGGCGTGCTGGTGCTGGCATCGCCCGTGGCGGCGGTGGCCCGGCCCGGAGCCGACCCCACCGCCCCCGGACGACACAAGGCGGCGCAGCAGAAGGCGACGGTGCCTCAGCCGGCCCTGCTGCGGCAGGACGGCACGCAGGTCCGGCCCCGCCCCGGCGCGCCCGAGGTCCCGGCCGTCTCCGCGCTCTCGTGGCTGGTGGCCGACGCCGACACCGGCGTAGTCCTCGCCGCGCACGACGCGCACCGGAAACTGCCGCCCGCGAGCACCCTGAAGACCCTGTTCGCCCTCACCGTGCTGCCGGGGCTGCCCAGTGGCCTCCAGCACACCGTCGCACAGGGCGAACTGGCGGGCATCGGACCCGGAAGCAGCCTGGTCGGGGTCTCCGAGGGGCACACGTACCAGATCGCCGATCTGTGGCGCGGGGTCTTCCTCAACTCCGGGAACGACGCCGTGCACGTGCTCGCCGCGCTCAACGGCGGCTGGGAGCACACGGCCCGGCAGATGCAGATGAAGGCCCGGGCCCTGGGTGCCCTCGACACGTCGGTCGTCTCACCCGACGGCTACGACGCCGAGGGGCAGGTGTCCTCGGCCTACGACCTGGCGGTGTTCGGCCGGGCCGGGCTGCGCAACGCGGACTTCGCACGCTACTGCTCCACCGTGACCGCGCAGTTTCCCGGCGACAGCGGCGCGTACGAGACGATCGAGAACACCAACCGGCTGCTGACCGGCGCCGACGGCGTGGCGCGGTATCCAGGCCTGATCGGCATCAAGAACGGCTACACCAGCCACGCGGGCAACACGCTCGTCTCCGCGGCCCACCGGGGCGGGCGCACCCTCGTCGTGACCGTGATGAACCCTCAGGAGGGCGGCGGCTTCGCCGTGTACGAGGAGGCGCGTGCACTGCTCGACTGGGGCTTCGCCGCGGGTGCCAACGTCGATCCCGTCGGTTCGCTCGACGCGCTGCGCCCCTCGCCGAAGGGTCCGGTGGTGGTGGCCCCGGCGGCCGCGGCGACCGAGGAGTCGGACTGGCCGGAGACGGGAGCGATCGCGTGCGCCGCCGGTCTGGGCGCGGGCGCGGTACTGCTCACGCTGCGGTTCAAGGGCGGCAGGGTCTCGCGCGACTGACCGACCGGCAGCCGGAGCAGCAGGCCGAGGGTGATCCAGGTGTAGGCGTTGCTGCCGAGGAAGCCGTCGATGCCGGACGCGTCGTGGAACCACAGCCACACCACGCTGGTGCACAGCACCGCGTACACGGCGAACGCAACCCGGCGCCGCCCCGCGCGCAGCAGCACGGCCAGCGACGGCAGCAGCCACACCAGGTGGTGCACCCAGGTGATCGGACTGACCAGGCAGGCCGCCGCCCCGGTGAGGGCGAACGCCGCGAGCCAGTCCCCCGCCGTCACCGCCAGGTGCGTCCGCCACACCCACACGGCCAGCACCGGTAGGACCGCCAGCATCCAGACCGGGTGACTCGTCTCGCCCAGCCGGGCCAGGATGCCCTGCACCGACTGGTTGGAGACGTAGGCCAGGCGTCCGACCCGGCTCGTGTCCCACAGGGCCTGCGTCCAGTAGAAGCGCGAGGTTTCAGGGGACACGCAGGCAGCGAGCGCGGTCGCCCCGCCCGCGACGACCGTGGCGACGGCGGCGGCCCGCCACCGCCGGGCGACCAGCAGCAGGCCGATGAAGAGCGCGGGCGTGAGCTTGATCGCCGCCGCCAGCCCGATGCCGACGCCCGCCCAGCGTTCCCGGCCGGTGGCCAGCAGTCGGCCGTCGGTCAGCACCAGGGCGAGCAGCAGCAGGTTGACCTGGCCGAAGCTCAGGGTGTCCCGGAGCGGCTCGAACAGGGCCAGCAGGCACAGGGCCACCGCGCAGCGGAACCAGCCGTGCCGCCGCCACTCCCGTCCGGCGAGGAAGCGCAGGACCAGGGCCAGGGCCGACAGGTTCAGCAGCAGGGCCACGACGACCGCGGTGTGCCAGCCGACCAGTGTCATCGGCAGCATGCAGACGGCCGCGAAAGGCGGGTAGGTGAAGCCGTACGTCGTCCCCGGCACGACGTAGTCGTAGATCCGGCCGCCGTGGTGGACCCAGCTGTCGACGGTTCCGTAATAGACCCGCAGGTCGAACCAGCCGCGCAGCAGCGGCACCGTCGCCGTGAAGACGGCGACGGCGGTGGCCAGGGCGAGGACCAGGAGCAGTTGGCCCCGGTCGGTGCGGGGCAGACCCAGGCCGAGGAACCGCAAGCCGTTGTCCTTCAAGCCGAGGCTCCCGGAGTCGTCGGACTTCGTGCCGCTGTCCCCGGAGGCACTGTGCTCGGAGCCGCTGTCCCCCGAGCCGTTGTTCCCGGAGCCGCTGTCCCCAGAGCCGCTGTTCCCGGAGCCGCTGTCCCCAGAGCCGCTGTTCCCGGAGCCGCTGTCCCCAGAGCCGCTGTTCTCAGGGCCGTTGTTCTCAGAGCCGTCGTGTCTCAAGCCGAGGCCCCCCGAGCCGCTGTCCCTCAAGCCGTTGTCTCTCAAACCGAGGCCCCCGACCCCTTGTCCCGGCACCCGTTGTCTCTCATACGGCACGCCCCAGCGCCGGGGCCCGGGCCGCCTGGTGTGCCTGCAACAGAACGACGGCCCCGAGCACACCGCCACAGACCGCGAGGACGAGCTGTCCGGTGTCCGCCGGGCCGCCGCTCGGCAGGACGGCGAGGGCCAGCACGCCGGCCACGGCCGCCATGCGGTGCCGCACGGAGGTGGTGGGTGCGGCGGCGGCGATCAGGAACAGTCCCCACAGGGCGTACCAGGGCCGGATCGCCGGGCCGAAGGCGGCCACCGCGGCCAGGCTCAGGCCGAGCGCGTAGACGGGGCGCGGCCGCAGCCGTATCCAGATGAAGAGGACGGCGACGGCGGTGACGGCGAGGCCCAGTAGGTGCCAGGCCGGGACGGCCAGCGGGGCCAGGTTGCTGCCGAGCCGCTCCAGCACGGCGCCGGTGGCGCGGCCGAGCAGGCTGGTGAGCGCCCAGTTCTGCGGGGACACCGGGGTGTCCAGAGCCCGTATCCAGCCGTAGCCGGTGCCGGCGACGGCCGTCGCGGCCGTGGTGGTGGCGGCCGCCGCCGCGGCCGTGGTCAGCACGGCCGGCACCGGCCGGCGCCCCGCACGGATCTGGAGGACCACGACGGCGGCGAGTCCCAACGCGGCAGGTGCCTTGACCAGGGCGGCGAGCGTGACCAGCACCACGCCGAGGACCGGCCACCGGCCGAGAGCCGCGACCAGTCCGACGCCCAGCAGCCCCAGCATGATGGCATCGTTGTGGGCGCCCGCGACCAGGTGCAGCAGCACCAGCGGGTTGAGGGCGCCCAGCCACAGCGCGGCAGCCGGGTCGGCTCCGCTGGGCCGGGCGAGGCGGGGCAGCGCGGCCGCCATGAGCGCCACTCCGAGCAGCGCGACGAGCCGCATGCCGACCAGCCCGGAGGGGACCTCGCCCCGGGTCAGACCGGACAGGGCGGAGGCGACCGCGAGGAACACCGGCCCGTAGGGGGCGCCGGTGTGCCGCCACAGCGGGGCCACCTCGTCGGCGAGGGGGCCGCCGAGCTGGGCGGGGCCGTGCGCGTACACATCCATGTGCGCGTCGACCATCGCACCCTGCGCCAGGTAGCTGTACACGTCCCGGCTGAACAGCGGCGGCGCGATCAGCAGCGGGACCGCCCAGACGGCGAGGACCAGCAGCAGGGTGCGGGGCGTCGGCGGCTCGGTGCCGTGGACGAGCCGCCCGAGCAGCGCCCAGGCGGCGATCAGCAGGACGACGCCGAAGTACACGCCGACCAGGCCGAGGGCGGCCTGGGCGGACGCGGGGGCCAGCAGCTCCCGGGCGGGCAGGGCCCCGGCCGTCTCACCGCCCAGCGCAAGGCAGGTGGTGCCTGCCAGCCCGAGCACCTGGCAGCGGCGGAGATCGACGGGAAAAGCCATGGCCAACACTCGGTCAGCGTGTCAACGCAGGATGGCCGGAACTTGACGGGCCGCCTTCCAGGCGGGGACCTGCGCATGACCGACGCGTGATCAGGTGACCCGCGCAAGGTACGGCTTCAGAACACCGACAGTCCGGTGAGGGTCGTGAAGCGGTCCAGGGCCGCCACGCCGGCCACCGAGTTGCCGCGCTCGTCCAGCCCGGGACTCCACACGCACAGCGTGCACCGGCCCGGTACGACGGCGATGACACCGCCGCCCACACCGCTCTTGCCGGGCAGCCCGACGCGGTAGGCGAAGTCGCCGGCCGCGTCGTACGTTCCGCAGGTCAGCATCACGGCGTTGACCTGCTTGGCCTGGCTGCGGGTGAGCAGCCGGGAGCCGTCGGCCCGTATGCCGTGCCGGGCCAGGAAGGTGGTGGCCAGGGCGAGGTCGGCGCAGGACGCGGCGACGGAGCACTGGCGGAAGTACTGGTCGAGGAGGACCGGCACCAGGTTGTCGATGTTGCCGTAGGACGCCATGAAGTGGGCGAGCGCGGCATTGCGGTCGCCGTGAGCGGTCTCGGAGGCGGCGATCTCCTGGTCGAAGGTCAGGTCCGGGTTGCCGCTCTCGGCACGCAGGAAGGCGAGCAGTTCCCCCGCCGCGTCGCCGGTGCGGGTCTGCAGACGGTCGGTGACGACGAGCGCACCCGCGTTGATGAACGGGTTGCGCGGGATGCCGTTCTCGTACTCCAGCTGCACCAGGGAGTTGAAGGGGTTGCCGGACGGCTCCCGGCCCACGTGCTCCCAGAGCTCGTCGCCCTCGCGGGCCAGGTCGAGGGCGAGCGTGAACACCTTGGTGATGGACTGCGCGGAGAACGGTTCGCGCCAGTCGCCCACCCCGTACACCGTGCCGTCCAGCTCCGCGACGGCCATGCCGAAGGCGCGCGGGTCGCGGGCCGCGAGCGCCGGGATGTAGTCGGCGGGACGCCCACGGCCGGGCGTCCGTTCGACCTCCTCCGCGATGCGCTCCAGGATCGGCTGGAAGGTCAGGGACGACGTCGTCATGATCGCTATTCTGCCTCCGGCCCGGTCCTGGTGCGCATCCGCGGCTCAGGCCGCCGGCGCGCCGCTGCCCGCGACGACCTCCGGGCGCAGCAGGTCGGCGAGCCGCTCGGCCGGCAACAGGCCCTTCTCGAGGACGAGTTCGGCGACGCCGCGGCCGGTGGCGAGGGCTTCCTTGGCGATGTCGGTGGCGGCCGTGTACCCGATGTGCGGGTTCAGCGCGGTGACCAGCCCGATGGAGTTCTCCACCGTCGCGCGCAGCACCTCGGTGTTGGCCGTGATGCCGTCGACGCAGCGCTCGGCCAGGGTCAGGCAGGCGTTCCGCAGGTGTGTGATGCTCTCCGACAGGGAGTGCAGGATGACCGGCTCGAAGGCGTTGAGCTGGAGCTGTCCGGCCTCGGCGGCCATGGTGATGGCGACGTCGTTGCCGATCACCTCGAAGGCGACCTGGTTGACGACCTCGGGGATCACCGGGTTGACCTTGCCCGGCATGATGCTCGAACCGGCCTGCACCGGTGGAAGGTTGATCTCGCCGAGGCCCGCGCGCGGCCCGGAGGACAGCAGACGCAGGTCGTTGCAGCTCTTGGAGAGCTTGACCGCGATCCGCTTGAGCACGCCCGACATCTGCACGAACGCACCGCAGTCCTGGGTGGCCTCCACCAGGTTGGCGGCGGTCACCAGCGGCAGCCCGGTGATCTCCGACAGGTGGCGGCGGGCCGACTCCGCGTATCCGGCGGGAGCGTTGAGGCCGGTGCCGATCGCGGTGGCGCCGAGGTTGATCTCGTGGATCAGCTCGACCGCCTCGGCGAGCCGGCTGCGGTCCTCCTCGAGCATGACGGCGTACGCCGAGAACTCCTGCCCGAGCGTCATCGGCACCGCGTCCTGGAGCTGGGTGCGGCCCATCTTCAGCACGTCCCGGAACTCGACGGCCTTGCGGGCGAAGGCGTCCTGGAGGACCGCCATGGCCTTCAGCAGCCCGCGCACGGCGAAGACCGTGCCGATCTTCACGGCGGTCGGGTAGACGTCGTTGGTCGACTGGCCGAGGTTGACGTCCTCGTTGGGGTGCAGGTACTGGTACTGCCCCTTGTCGTGGCCCAGCAGTTCCAGGGCCCGGTTGGCGACGACCTCGTTGGCGTTCATGTTGGTCGAGGTGCCGGCTCCGCCCTGGATGACGTCCACGACGAACTGGTCGTGCAGTGCGCCGGCCCGGATCTCCCGGCAGGCCGCCACGATGGCGGCGGCCTTCTTCGGCTCCAGCAGGCCGAGTTGCTCGTTGGCGAGGGCGGCGGCCAACTTGACGGCCGCTAGGGCGTCGACCAGGTGGGGGTAGGCGGAGATCGGGGTGCCGGTGATGGGGAAGTTCTCCGTGGCGCGCAGGGTGTGGACGCCCCAGTACGCGTCGGTGGGGACCTCGCGGTCGCCGAGCAGGTCGTGTTCGCTTCGGGTGGCGGCGGTCATGAGGGTGTGGGTCCTCTTTCGGAGGTACGCAGGTGAGGGCGTCGTAGGGGGCTGCGGCGCGGGATCAGGCGCAGGCGGGCACGGCGACCGGGTCCAGCGCGTGCACCGGCCGGACGCAGCCGACCGGTTCGCCGCCGCCGAGCAGGGGTTCCCCCGCGAAGCCGGCGAGCCGGGCCGGGTCGACACCGGCCCGGGCGAGGGCTGCAGCCGCCACGGGGATCCGCGCCCGGCTCGCGCCGTCGGCTATCTTCACGGCGATGGCCCGGCCGTCCGGCAGCGCGGCCACCTGGACGCCCTCGAAGCCGTCCTTGGCGAGCAACCCGGGCACCGCGCGCATCAGCGCCGCCACGTCCCGGTCCGAGCCGGAGGCCATCTCCGCGTGCTCGCGCATCGCGTCGGCGACGCGGGCCTCGGGGGTGCCGGGCGCGGCGGTGGTGATGCGCGCGGCGGCGCGGGCGAGTCCGTGCAGCGAGACGGCGAACAGGGGCGCGCCGCAGCCGTCGACGGTGACCCGGGCGATGCGCTGCCCGGTGAGGTCCTCCACGGTCTCGGCGATCGCCTGCTGGAGCGGGTGGGCGGGGTCGAGGTAGTCGTCCAGGGACCAGCCGTTGAGCTTGCAGGTGCAGAGCATGGCCGCGTGCTTGCCGGAGCAGTTCTGGGCGAGCCGGGAGGGCGGGCGGTCCTCGCGCACCCAGGCGTCGCGGACCTCCGGGTCGAACGGCAGGTCCGGCACGTTGCGCAGGTGGTGCTCGGCCAGCCCGGCGAGCTCCAGGATCCGGCGGGTGCCGGCGAGGTGGAACTCCTCGCCCGAGTGGCTGGCGGCGGCCAGCGAGAGCAGCTCACCGTCCAGCGGGAGTCCGGCCCGGACCATCGCCACGGCCTGGACGGGCTTGAGGGCCGAGCGCGGATAGAAGGCGGCCTCGATGTCGCCGAGCCGGTGGCGGACCTGACCGTCGCCGTCGAGGACGGCCACGGAGCCGTAGTGGATGCCTTCGACCACCCCGCCCCGGACGAGGTGGGCCACGGGTGCGTGGTTGGGTTCTCGGACGCCGGGAGCGTCCGCGGGGGAGCTGCTGTACATCACTGCCTGTACCACCGGTGGGTTGTCGTGGACCTGCGTGGGTCTCACGCGTCGGCCCTGCTGGAGCTGCGTGCCGTGCGGCCGCGGATGCCGACCCGGCACGGGGCCGGGGCCGCCATGGTCGGCGGCAGGCGGAGCTGGTCGCTCACGCCTGGGGTCCGCCTTGTGTGGGGGTGTCCGTGCGCCGGGCACGCACGATGTCGGTGAGGGTCGTCTCGACCCGGTCGAGGTGGTGGGACATGGCCTGCACCGCGTCCGGTTCGCAGCCGTCGATCAACGCCTCGACGATCGCCCGGTGCTCACGGTTGGACTGCTCGCGCCGGCCGCCCAGCTCATTGAGGAAGGCCGACTGGCGCGCCAGCGCGTCGCGGATCTCCTCGATCACCCGGCGGAAGACCGGGTTCTGGGCGGCCTGCGCGACGGCCAGGTGGAACAGGGTGTCGAGCGCCACCCAGGAGGTGGTGTCGGTCTCCTGCTCCATCCGCTCCAGCAGGTGGGCGAGGTGGTCCAGGTCCTCGGGCGTGCGTCGGGTCGCCGCGTAGCCCGCGACCGGAACCTCCACGTGGCGGCGCACCTCCAGCAGGTCGCTGGCCGCGTAGTCGCCGAAGGTGGGGTCCTCCACGGCGTTGGCGACGACGAAGGTGCCCTTGCCGGTCCTGGAGACGGTCAGGCCCATCGTCTGCAGGGCCCGCAGGGCCTCCCGCAGCACCGGCCGGGAGACCTCCAGTGAGCGGCACAGCTCGGCCTCGGAGGGGAGCTTGTCGCCGATCGCGTACTGGCCGCGCTCGATGGCGCCGCGGAGGTGGGTGAGCACCGCTTCCATGGCGCTGACACGCCGCGGGCCCACACCACCTGTCTGGCTGTCTGACAGGTTCACGGGGCGATCCTCGGTCCTGCGGGACGGTGCTGTCAAGAAATCCGGTGTGGAAAAGCGCACGGGGTGCGACGCCCGGATACCGGCGTCACACCCCGTGCGGGACCAGGGACCAACGGCGTCAGGCGCTGAGGACGCCCGTGCCCAGCAGGCCGAACAGCAGCACGCCGACGACGATCCGGTAGAGGACGAAGGCGTTGAAGGAGTGCTTCGCGACGAACTTCAGCAGCCAGGCGATGGAGGCATAGGCGACCACGAAGGAGACGACGGTGCCGACGGCCAGCGGGGCGGCGCCCACCCCCGCACCCAGGGCGTCCTTGAGCTCGTAGAGGCCGGCGCCGGTCAGGGCGGGGATACCGAGGAAGAAGGAGAGGCGGGTGGCGGCGACGCGGTCCAGGTCCAGGATGAGCGCGGTGGACATGGTGGCGCCGGAGCGGGAGAAGCCGGGGAAGAGCAGGGCGAGGATCTGGGAGCAGCCGACCAGCATCGCGTCCTTCAAGGAGGTGTCGTCCTCACCGCGCTTGTGCCGGCCCATCTGGTCGGCGCACCACATCACGACCGAACCGGCGATCAGCGAACCGGCGACCACCCACAGCGAACCGAGCGGGCCGTCGATCAGGGGCTTGGCGGCCAGACCCACGAGGACGATCGGGATGGTCGCGTAGATCACCCACCAGGCGAACTTGTAGTCGTGGTGCACCCGCTCCTCGCGGTTCCTCAGACCGCGGAACCAGGCGGAGACGATGCGCACGATGTCCTTGAAGAAGTACACGAGCACGGCGGCGATCGCGCCGACCTGGATGACGGCGGAGAACCCGACGACGGACTTGTCGTCGACGGGGATGTTCATGAGCCCCTCAGTGATCTTGAGGTGGCCGGTGGAGGACACGGGGAGGAACTCGGTCACCCCCTCGACGACTCCGAGGACGACGGCCTGACCGACGGAGATGGCGCTCATGGGATCCAGTTCTGAGGATAGTTGGTCGACAGTGCTGTAGACAGTCTTACTATGCCGAGATGACGGCCCGGTGACTACGCCCCCAGGGCTTCGGCGATCGACACGCCGGCGAACGCGGCACCGAGGCCCGCGGCCACACTCGCGACGGCGTTGGCGGCAGCGTAGAGCCCGGCGCCGGTCTCGGTCAGCCTCAGGGTCTCGTACGAGAAGGTCGAGTACGTGGTCAGCGCCCCGCACAGGCCGGTACCCAGCAGCAGCTGCAGCTGGTGACCCGCGGCGCCCACACCGGCGGCGCCGGTCAGCAGACCCAGGATCAGACAGCCGGTGACGTTCACCACGAAGGTGCCCCAGGGGAAGACGGATTGGTGCCTGGACTGCACGGCGCGGTCGGTGAGGTAGCGCAGCGGGGCGCCGATCGCGGCCCCTATGACCACCAACAGCCAGTTCACAATGACTTCTTACCCTTCTCGCCCGTTTTGCCCGATTAGTTCGGATGTCCGGTATACCGTCCCCGCTTCCGTCCCGCCAGGACGGCGCGGGTCGCCGTCATGGCGAGCCACACCGCCGCGAGCGCCGTGAGCAGGGTCACGGCCAGGTAGGCAAGGCCGGTACGGGTGTGGCCGGAGCCGACCAGCCGCTGGATGTCGACCGCGTAGGTGGAGAAGGTGGTGAAGCCGCCGAGCACGCCGGTGCCGAAGAAGGGCCGCACGAGACGGTGGGCGGCCCATGCGTCGGTAATCACCACCATGAACACGCCGATCACCGCGCAGCCGACGACGTTGGTCCAGAAGGTCGTCCAGGGAAAACCGCCGGGCGGCGTCGGCCACCACAGCGAGGCCGCGTAGCGGGCCGTGGCACCGAGGATGCCGCCGAGCGCCACCACCGCGACCACCGGAGCCTCGCCGCGCCAGGCCCGTCGCTGCGGCGCACTCGGGCGGACGCGGAGGCTCTCGGCTTCCGGGGCTGTCATGATCGTGTGTCTCCTACTCGCCCGGCCCCCCGGACATGCGGGGGCCGTTGCCGTCGCAAGTAGGGACCGTTGGCGGCGCCGGTGCCGCGGTTCGGATACGGCGGGCCCCACCGCCGCGCCGCGAGGCGATCGCGGCCGCGCAACAGGTTAGCGCCGAACAGCCGACCGGGTCACTTCGGGCCCGGTGCGGCGCACACCGCCACGCCGTGCTCCCACAGGCTGCCCAGCACCAGGTGGCCGGCCGCCGCACAGACCGCGGTGACCATGCGGAAGCCGGAGCGGCGGCGGGCCAGGTGGTGGACGACACGGCCCTCGTCGTCGACGCCGAGCACGCCGACCGTGCCGGTCGGCCGGAAGGGGACACGGACGGCGACGCTGGAGGCGGCGGCGCGTACGGCGGGGCCGGCCCGGTGCAGCAGGTCCAGCGGGGGCACCCGGGGGCCGGCCAGCGCGACCCAGACGGGCCCGGCCTTGCCCGCCCGCCAGAGGTTGTCGGGCATGCCCGGCAGGTTCTCCACGAAGGGCTCGGTCCGCCCGGCGCGGGGACTGGTGAGCCAGTGCCGGACGAGACGGCACGCGCCGGTCTCGGCGACGATCAGGAAGGACTCGTCGGCGCTCGGGGCCAGCCCGTTGGCGAACTGCAGTCCGTCCAGGACGACTTCGGGGGTGTCGCTGCCGGGCGCGAGGCGCAGCAGCCGTCCCGTGCCGGTGTGTTCGACGATGTCGCCGATCCACTGCTGCAGGGGGTAGCGGCGAGTGGAGACGGTGAAGTACACGCTGCCGTCGGACAGCGAGACGACGTTGCTGCAGAACCGCAGCGGCTCCCCCGCCACCGAGTCGGCGAGGACGCGGACGTCACCGTCGTCCAGACCGACCCGCAGCAGACCACGTTCGGCGTCGCACACCAACAACCCGCCCGCCGGGAGGAGTTCGAGCCCCAGGGGCCGGCCGCCGGTCTGCGCGAGCACCTCGACGCGGGCTGCCGACGGGTCCGAAAGGCCGTCGATGCGAAGAATGCGACCATCCTCCACTCCGGTGAGCACGCGACCGAGGCCGTCGGCCACGACGTCCTCGGGGCCACGGCCCCCGATCGCGACGTATCCGCGCGGAACGAGGGCGGAGGAACGGTCCATGGGTGCCTGCCCTTCAGGTCGTGTGACGGCCGGGCGCTCGGTGCCCGCGGGCCGCTCGGGCAGCATGCCGTCCGGTCGCCGCATCCTCGGAAGGCCGCTCATTCTGGCAGCACTTGTACCCGGCTCACCCGCTGGTTACCAGCCCTTCTCGAACATCCGGGCCACCTCGGCGATGCGCATCTCGTCGCGGCGATAGTAGGTGCGGCGGCGCACCCGCCGCGTACGCAGCAGGCCGAGGTCCGCCAGCAGGCCGAGGTGGGTCCGGGCGACCCGGCTGGGCACCCCGAGTCGGGCCGCGACGGCCCGCGCGGTCACACCGTCCTCGACCAGGTCGCCGTGGCGCTGCGGGGGGAAGTGCGCGGCCGGGTCCTTCAGCCACTCCAGGATGGCCAGACGCGTCTGGCTGACGGGAGTCCTCAGCATCTCCGCCTCCTCCGTCGAAGCCGCCTCGCCACAGGTCTGCCCACTCTCGCGCGACGCGACCCGCCGCGCCCCGCAACCGGCCGCCCCTTGTCCGGTACCCAACGCCCCTGACCAGAAGGCGACTTGGCCTCAGCCGCCGGGCGCACGGCGCGGGGCGACCGGTCAGGATCCGAGACCCGGGTCATCGGTCAGGATCCGAGAAGCCCTGCCCCGCTCCCCCGGCCCAGACTGGTGCCACCGACCGAACCCGTCGGCCCACACATCGTCAAGGAGCACGCACATGTCCGCCGGCCTCAAGACCATCGTCTACCCCGTCAAGGACCTCGACCGGGCGAAGTCCCTGTTCACCGCGCTGCTGGAAGTCGAGCCGTACGCCGACCAGCCCTACTTCGTCGGCTTCAAGGACGCCGGCCAGGATGTGGGCCTCGACCCCAACGGGCACGCGAAGGGCATGACCGGGCCGGTGCCGTACTGGCACGTCTCCGACATCCGCGCACGGCTGGCGGGGCTGCTGGAGGCGGACGCCGAGCTGCTGCAGGATGTGCGGGACGTCGGCGGCGGCAAGCTGATCGCGTCGGTGAAGGACGCCGACGGCAACCTCGTCGGGCTCATCCAGGAGGCGTGAGCCGGGGCCGCGAGTGGGGCGCTCGCCCGGGCTGCGTGAGCCGCCCGAGCCGCGAAGCCGGTGCCGGAGCCGCGAAGCCGGTGGCCGAGCCATGGGCCGGTGGCCGAGCCATGGGCCGGTGGTGGCGCCGCCGCCCCATGTGGATGCACGCGCATTAACATTGGGGGTATGGGAGCGAACGCGGCCGAGGCCCGGCTGGAGAAACAGTGGCGGGACATCCTGTCCGTCCACGCACGCACGATGTGCGAGATCGATCGGGTACTGCACCCGCACGGGCTGGGCGCGAGCGACTTCGAGGTGCTCGACATCCTGGCCTCGGCATCGCCCGAGGAGGGCGACCAGTGCCGCGTACAGAACCTCGTCGGCCGGGTGCACCTCAGCCAGAGCGCCCTGTCCCGCCTCATCGGCCGACTGGAGAGGGAGGGGCTGGTGGAGCGGTCGGTGTGCGCGGAGGACCGGCGCGGGGTGTGGGTCTGCCTGACCGGGAAGGGCCGTGACCTGCACACGGAGGTACTGCCACTGCAACGGGCGGTGCTGGCCCGCATGCTGAACGACACCCCCTAGACCACCAGCTCGTCCCCGTCCAGCGGCACCTCGATCCCCGTTCCGGCCGTCTGCGCACGGGCCGCCGAGGCGGGGTCGAGCAGCGGGTTGGTGTTGTTGAGGTGGGTGTAGATCCGCCGCCGGCCGGGATGGCGGGCGAGGGCCGCCAGACTCCCGTGCGCGCCGCTCACCGGCAGGTGTCCCATGGCCGCCTGGCCCCCGCCGTCGCGCACCGCGGTACCCATCTCGGCGGGCGTGTGGAACGTGCCGTCCACCAGCGCGCAGTCCGCACCGGACAGCAGCTCGTCGAGCAGCGGGGACCAAGCGCCGACACAGGGCGCGTAGACCAGAACCCCGCCGGTGGCGAGGTCCTCGATGCGGTAGGCGACCACCCATCCCGGGTCCGGGACGGGATCGGGCACGTACTTGGGGACCTTCCCGCCGACCGGGTGCGCCGTGACGACGAGGCCGCCGGGCAGCACGAATCCCCCGTCGGCCCGGCTGTCGGCCCACTCCCAGGGGCCGTAGCTGTCGAGCTGCCCGCGCAGCGGCGCCAGCGCCGCGGTGACGGGTGGTGCCGCGTACACCTTCAGGCCCGCCGCTCCCCGCAGCACGGTCAGCCCGCCGGCGTGGTCGGCCTCGGCGTCGGTGAGCAGCACGCCACGCACCGGGGTGTCCCGGGGGCCGGGGCCCGGCCACAGCGCGGCGGTGGCGGTGAGCTGGGTGCGCAGATCGGGCGAGGCGTTGAGCAGCCACCAGTCGCGGGAGTTTCCGGTGACGGCCGCGCAATCCTGCGTACGGGAGGGCAGCTTGCCGTCACGGGCGGCGGCGCACAGCGTGCAGGCGCAGTTCCACTGGGGGACTCCCCCGCCTGCCGCGGTGCCGAGCAGGACGACCCTCACGTCGATCGCACCCCTTCCCGTCGGCTCGGTCGGGTGGGGTTTTCCCGCTGGAAGCGGTCGGCCCACTCGACCACGGGGAAGAGATCCGGCCGATCTTCCCGGGCAGAGCCCGGCGTTCAGCCCTGCGGACGGGCCAGCAGGGTCCGGACGCCTTCCGAGGTGAGCGTCAGGCCGTGCGGGGAGTTGGCGTCTATGGTCAGCGACAGCTCGTCGGCCGGCCATTGCGAGGCGAGGGCACCGAGCGGCACGAGGCGGTAACGCGAGATGAACGGCAGCAGCTCGGACATCTCCAGTTCGGAGGTGAACACCGGGACCACGGGCACGCCGCCCGGCTGCTCCAGGACCGGCAGCGCCACCGCCGAGGGGTTGGTGGCGTCCTCTTCGCTCACGTCGTCGGGCACGGGGACCAGCACGTCGCTGCTCGCCAGCGTGTCCAGTGCCGCCGTGTCCTCGGCGTTCTCGGCCAGCACGTCCAGCGCCTGCTGGGCCGGCGTGGCGGTGTTGTCGTTGGCGGGTGTCTCCATGGCGAATTCCCTGGTCGCAGCGGTTGGGCGCCCACCCGGGGCGTGACGGCCCGGACGCGGCCCTGCTCGCGTACCCGGTCGGACCCGGCGCAACCGTCCGTGATCCGGGGAATGTCCCGTCGCGGTCGGCCGAAGGCGGGGCCGAGTTGGAAGGGGCGCTGCGGTCGGGCACCCCGCACCCGCGGTTGTCCGACCGCCGGGGCTCCGGCACGGGCGTGCCGGTCGCCGAAGGCGCTGGTTGCCGACGGCACTGTCGCCGGCGGTGGTCAGGGCCTGGGACGAGGGCGCCCCGTGCGGCCCGGGCGTTTGACCGCCTGCCCGACGATGACCGTCTCCGCCCCGTCGACGCCCAGGCCCCCGAGGTCTCGCGTGATGAACCGGTACAGGTCGGTCAGGTCCCGCACCCATACGGCGGTATGCAGGTTGTAGGCGCCCGTCGTGGCGAAGGCACCGTGCACCGCGGGATGCCGGGCCAGCGCCCGCCCCACCGCGTCGAGCCGGCCGGGCGCGACCCTCGCCATGACGTTGGCGTCGATGGCCAGCCCCAGCCGCTTGGGATCCACCACGACGTGGGTGAGCAGCCGGCCCGTTCGTGCGAGCCGGGCGATACGGCGGCGCACGGTGGAGTCGGGGTGGCCGGTGTGCGCGGCCACGGCCGCGGCCGGCATCCGCGCGTCCTCCTCCAGCGCGGCGAGGACGGCCCGGTCGACCTCGTCGGTGTCGCCCGGGACAAGGGTGGTGGCCGGGGTGAGCGCGGCCCGTTCGGCGTCGCTGAGGACCTGGTGCCGCCAGTCCGAGGCCTCCACGAAGACGTGCAGGATCGTGTCCGCCGTCACGGAGGTGACCGCCCGGGTCGCGGGCAGCTCCCGGAAGACCAGGTGATCGCGGGTGCCGGGCCGGGTCCAGGAGACGGCGAGAATCTCGTCGCCGGACGCCGACAGGTCGACGAAGGGGACGTCCGGGCGGGCCGCCAGGGCGGCCGTGAGCGCGTCGACCTTGCCACCGAGGACGCGGATCCGCAGCAGCAGCGCGCCGATCGCGTCCGGCCGCGGCGGCAGCGCGACGACCCGGCACACTCCGTCGGCCAGCAGTGCCCGCCAGCGCCGGTGCACCGTGCGCGGGCTCATGCCGAGCACGTCGCCGGCCCGTTCGGCGGTCAGCCGTCCGTCGCACTGCAGGGCGGCGACCAGCCGCTGGTCGCGTTCGTCGAGTACGTCAATCGCCGCATTGGGGGTCACGAATGGCAGTATCGCTCACCAAGGGCGACCAGAACGCCGTACCCGGTCATGGCTCCCGGAGGATCGGACCACTCACCGACGGAACACCCACCGACGTGCGGACAACGACGTACGGACAAGGAGCCCGACATGACGTACCAGGAACTGCTCGCCCCGATGGCCGCCGCCGCGCAGGAGGTCGGTGATCTCCTGCGTGCCACCCCGCGGCCGGCCCCGGTCGCCTCCTTCGCCGAACTCGCCGACGCCTACGGTTCGGTGGAGGCGCCGGCGGTGGCTGTCATGCGGCGCCACCTGGACGCTCTGCGGCCCGGCGTGGGCTGGGCGGAGGAGCTGGACAGCCTGGCCGTGCTGCCGCCGGACGGGGAAGTGTGGGTGGTGGACGTCGTCGACGGGGCCGTGCAGTTCCTGCAGGGTCTGCCGCAGTTCTGCGTGAGTCTCGCCCTGGTGCGCGACGGTGAGCCGGTGGCAGCCGCCCTGCACGCGCCGCTGCTGGGTGAGACGTACCTCGCCGCCCAGGGCGGCGGCGCCACGCGCAACGGCCGGCCGGTCGTCCCGGCGGTGAAGACCGACCCGGCCGCCGCCGTCGTGGCCACCAGCCAGCCGCCGTTCGTCGTGCGGCAGCCCGCGGCCGTCGAGGAGGCGGGCCGGTCGCTCACCGCGGTGCTGCCGCACGTCGGCGCCGTGCGCAACCTGGGCCCCACGTCGTGGCAGATCGCCGACACCGCCGCCGGGCGCCTGGACGCCTTCTGGCAGTTCGGCCGGGACGACGCCAACCTGCTGCCGGGCGCCCTGGTCGCCCGCGAGGCGGGGGTCGTGGTCACGGATGCCGAGGGCCGCCCGTGGACAGCCGGCGCGGGCAGTTTTCTGGCAGCACCCGCAGGGCTGCACGGCCACCTGCTCAAGCTGCTCGCCGACCGGGGCTGAGCCGGGGCCCGCGGCGCCGCGCGCAGGCGCGGCGTGGTGCGGCGGCGGGTCATCGGGGGTCTGCGTGCACCGGCGGACAGGCACCGGCGCACCCGCCGTTCCGGTCGCCGGGCGGGCCCGCGCTCACTGCAGGCGGCGTCTGACCGCGACCGCCCCGGCATCGTCGCCGAGACGGCCGCGGGTGTGGGCGAGGAGGTCGTCGCACAGCAGCCGCAGGAGGTCGTCCGGCAACTCGGCGCCCCACATGTTCGCGCGGACGACGAGGGGAAAGAACTCCCCCTTCGCGTCGCGTGCCTCCAGTACGCCGTCGGTGTACAGCAGGAACTCGTCGCCCGGCTGGAACGCGAACGACTCGACGGTGTAGTCCTCCTCCGTGCCGGACAGTCCGCCGAGCCCCAGGGGTGCGGCGATCTTCTTCGCGTCCAGCAGGTACGTGCGGCCCGCACTCATGAGCAACGGGGAGGGATGGCCGCAGTTGACGAGGTGGACCACGGGTTCCCGGTCGGGGACGTCCAGGATCAGCGCGGTGGCGAAGGCCTCGTCGATGTCCGGCGTGTCCGTCGTCTGCCACTGCCGGGACTCCCAGCGCATGACGCCGTCCAGGTGCACGGCCAGACGCGGCAGCGTGGGCTGGCGGTGTGCCGCCGCCCGGAACGCGCCGAGCAGCAGCGCGGCATGGCTGATTGCCGGCAGTCCCTTGCCGCGCACGTCGGCGATGAGCAGGCGGGTGCTGTGCGAGGTACGTGCGGCGGCGTACAGGTCGCCGCCCATCGTGGCCTCGTCCTGGGCGGCCAGGTACAGAGAGGCGATGTCCAGTGAGCCGCTGTGCAGGGGCAGCGGCGGGAAGAGCACTTCCTGGACCGCCTGGGCGACGGACCGGCTGTGGGTGAGCTGACGCTCGCTTCTGTCCCGGACCAGGCAGTACACGACGATCAGGGCCGAGACGAGGATCAGGGCCCCGATCTGTGCCTCGAGGTTCTCGGTGGCGATGACGCCTCGGGCCACCCCGATGAACACCTGCGCCCCGACGGCGAGCAGGGCGATCAGCGCGGTGAGCAGGGGCCCGGCGAACCCGGCGGTGATGGCGGGCGCCGCGACCAGCAGGGGGCCGAGGTGGATGTCGGGCGGCGCGAGGACGTCCACCACGCACACGGCGGCGATCAGTCCGAGCGGGATGAGGACCAGCGCCCGCCCGGATCGCAAACTCCGCAACTCCTGCAGTGGCACACGTCATGATCTCACTCCCGCCCCGCCACCACCACACACTGCGGCGCGTCGGTGTGCGGTGGTGACGGTCGCCGCAGCCGCGCTACGCCCGGACGAGTCGGCCGTCGAGGTCTCCCTGCTGCGGTCCCGTGCCGGTCGGCGCCAGGCCGGGTGGGGCCGGCGGGCCGGCGGCGAGGCGGAGTTCGACGATGGCGCGGACTGCGGGCCACTCCTCGTCGAGGACCGAGTAGAACGCGGTGCTGCGCACGACACCGTCCAGGCCCCGCGAATGGGCCCGGCGGATGCCCTCGCAGGTGGCGCCGAGTCGTTCGATGGCGGCGCGCGAGCGCACGTTGCGGGCGTCGGCGCGGAAGGAGATGCGGCGCACTCGCCAGGTCTCGAAGGCATGGCGCAGCATGAGCAGCTTGGCCTCGGTGTTGATTCCGGTGCCCTGGGCGGCGGGGGCGAGCCAGGTGTTCCCGATCTCCGCCGCGTCGGGCACGGCGGTGACCGGATCCCCGTACGGAACTCCGGTCACGGCCGGCCAGACCAGTGGCCCCTGCCAGTAGTCGAGCTCCAGGAAGCGTGTGGAACCGACGATCCGCCCGTCGCCGGCGCGGACCACGGCGAACGGCAGCGCCCGGCCCGCCGCCTGCTCGGCCAGGGCCCGGTCGATATAGCTCCGGGCCGATTCCAGGTCGTGCGGCACGGGCGTGAAAGCGTAGGTGCTGCGGTCCTCGGCCCCGGCCTGGGCCAGGGCCTCGGCGTGGTACGGAGCGAGGGGCTCCAGCCGCGTCATGCGGCCGGTGAGAACGACGGGTACGGGCACAGCGCCTTCGGTCCTTCTGCGAATGGGGGTGCTGCCTGCCACCGGCGTCAACGGCGCCAGGGCGGTGGTACAGCATGCGTCTTAGGCCCCGTTCTGCGAGGAACGGGAATGTGAAGGAATGTAAACGGTCCGGTAAAGCAGGACCGGTGGACCCGCGCTCGCCGTCCCCCGGGAGCAGCACGTACGCCTGTCCGAGCCCGTCCCGGGCGTGCCCTGGCCGTCAGGTCTCGGCGCGGCCGGCGGGGCAGCCGGTGCGGTGGCGGTCGAACGCCTTCCGCAGCTCGTCGAGTTCGGACTGCGGCAGCGCGCCCCCGCGGGCGTAGTCCAGCACGTGTCCGGCGACCGTGCGCAGCTTGGTGTTCGTGTGCTGCGAGACGTCGAGCAGTACCCGCCAGCCGTCCTCGGGCGGGACCTGGCCGAGGACCACGACGGCGCCGATGGCCTGGTCGATCAGGGCGTGCGAGGCCACGGCCCGCTGAAGCTGCGCGTTCTCTTCCCGCAGCCGCTGGTACTCCGCCGCCAGATCGGTCGCGGCCAGCAGGTTGCGGGGGTGGCCCCGGTAAGTCTCGAAGAACGCCATGTTGCTGCCTGGGCGGGATGAGGGAGCGGGACGCCATCGGCGGGTCCGCTCGGCGGCTTCTCACCATTTTCCGACACCGGGGGGCCCTCCGCGATGCGGAGCGCGAAGGGCCCAGGGGCTCACCTCCGAACCCCATGGGGCCTGAGTAACCACGGGCCCCCTGGGCAACTCGTCACATGCCTGTAAAACCCGGCGATCCGCCTCGGACGGCCGGTTCCCGGGGTCAGTGCCGGGGACGCGGAACCGGCTGTCTGCCCTCCTGGGCGGCGCCGGTGAACAGGGCGTGGGTGTCGGTCAGCGCGAGCAGCCGTTCGATCACGGGACTGGTGGCGCGCAGGACGACCGTCTTCCCCTCCGCCAGTGCCCGATGCCGGAGGCTGATCAGGATGTTCAGCGCGGAGCAGTCGCAGAACTCGACCGCGCCGAGGTCGAGGTCGATTCCCCCGGCGGAGCGGCTCAGGGCCTCCCGCAGCGCGTACTGGAACGGCTGCCCCACGTCGAGGTCGAGTTCCCCGCGCACCACGACGGCCACCCGGTCACCGTCCGGGCAGCTGTCGATCGTCAGTGCGCGCCCCGGGTGGGCCGCCGGCGCACCGTCATTGTCGGCAGCGGCGGCATCCCCGGTCGTGGAGTGCGCATCGTACGCAGGCTCCGACATGCCCGCCTCTCTCACAGACGTCCGATCGTCTTCTGGTTCCAGGTTCACCCAGGGCAGGGAACACGTCAAGATATACATGAAAATCTGTTCGTGCTTTTGTATACGCGAATGTTCGGTCGTAAGCTTGGGCCATGGGAGGAGTACCTGAGCCGCATACGGGATGGACGTTCGTAACCAATCACGCCCGGGTCCTGGCGGCCATCGCCGACGACCACAACGTACGGATCCGCGACATCGCCGCCCACTGCCGGCTCACCGAGCGTGCCGTCCAGAAGATCATCGCCGACCTGGAACGGGACGGCTATCTGTCCCACACCCGGGAAGGCCGCAGCAACACCTACCGGATCGACCCGGGCAAGGTGCTGCGCCACCCGGCCGAGGCAGGTCTGACGGTGGCGTCCCTGCTCTCCCTGCTCGTCCAGGACGAGGTTGACCGGTCCGGGTCCGGCACCCCCGAAGCGGCCGCTCCCGAAGCGCGGGCGGGAGAGGCCGACAGCGGCGCCTGACCCGGACGGCGCCGGTCCGGCGGGCAAGGGGCGGCGAGCGCCGGGCGTGCGCCGCCCGGGCGTGCGTCACTGCGGGGCTCTGCCGGGCACGATCCATCCCAGGGACCGCTCGACGGCCCGCTTCCAGCAGTCGTACTCCCACTCACGCCGTTCGGGGTCCATGTCCGGCAGCCACTGCGCCGCACGGTGCCAGTTGCCGCGCAGCACCTCCAGGTCCGGCCAG
The DNA here is from genome assembly GCF_040646295.1 of Streptomyces sp. NPDC046197. Taxonomy (NCBI): domain Bacteria; kingdom Bacillati; phylum Actinomycetota; class Actinomycetes; order Kitasatosporales; family Streptomycetaceae; genus Streptomyces; species Streptomyces sp. NPDC046197. The sequence goes on from NZ_JBEYZY010000019.1 coordinate 59,356, forward strand.
TAGCCGACGGCGAGGCCCGCGGCGTAGGCCGCTCCGAGCGAGACGGTCTCGGCGACCAGCGGCCGTACGACGGGCACGTCGAGAACGTCGGCCAGCAGCTGCATCAGCAGGTTGTCCGAGGTCATGCCGCCGTCCACCTTGAGCTGCTGCAGAGCGAGCCCGAAGTCCGCGTTCATGGCGTCCACGACCTCCCGCGTCTGCCACGCGGTGGCCTCCAGAACCGCCCGTGCCAGGTGCCCCTTGGTGATGTACGAGGTGAGGCCGACCACGACACCGCGGGCGTCACTGCGCCAGTGCGGGGCGAACAGCCCGGAGAAGGCGGGAACGATGTAGCACCCGCCGTTGTCCTCCACCGTGCGCGCCAGCGTTTCGATCTCGGGCGCGCTGTTGATCAGCCCCAGCCGGTCCCGGAACCACTGCACCAGCGAGCCGGTGACGGCCATGGGGCCTTCCAGCGCGTAGACCGTGGGCTGGTTCGCGATCTTGTAGGCGACGGTGGTGAGGAGGCCGTGCCGGGAGCGCACGACGTCGGTGCCGGTGTTCATCAGCAGGAAGCTGCCGGTCCCGTAGGTGCACTTCGCCTCCCCGGGGGAGAAGCAGGTCTGCCCGAACAGGGCCGCCTGCTGGTCCCCGAGGGCGGCCCCGATGCGCACTCCCGGAAGCAGCGCCCGGGCCTCGCCGTAGCTCTCCGCCGAGGACCTGATCTCCGGGAGCACCGGGCGCGGCACGCCGAAGAACTCCATGAGCTCCGGGTCCCAGGTGAGGGTCCGGATGTTCACGAGCATGGTGCGGCTGGCGTTGGTGGGGTCGGTGATGTGCAGGCCGCCGTCCGTCCCTCCCGTGAGATTCCAGATCAGCCAGCTCTCCATCGTCCCGAACAGCACCTCACCGTCGTGGGCGCGCTTCTCCAGCCCTTCGACATGGTCGAACAGCCAGCGGATCCTGGGCGCGGAGAAGTAGGTCGAGGGGGGAAGCCAGCAGCGGTCGAGAAAGAACTCGTCGCCGGGGCGCTGCCTGAGCTCGTCGACGAACTCGGCGGTGCGCAGGTCCTGCCAGACGATCGCCCGGCCCAGTGGAGTGCCGGTGCGCCGGTCCCAGAGCACCGTCGTCTCCCGCTGGTTGGCGATGCCGATGGCGGCGATCTGCCCGGCATCCACCCCGGCGCCGATCAGCGCCTCGGGCACGATGCGCTGCACGTTGCGCCAGATCTCCACGGCGTCGTGCTCGACCCAGCCGGGCCGGGGAAAGTGCTGCTGGTGCTCCCGCTGGGCGACGGAGACCAGCCGCCCGCGATGGTCGAAGAGGATGCATCGCGTAGAGGTGGTGCCCTGGTCGATGGACATCACATACCGCTCAACCATGATCGGGCCTGCCTTCCGATGCGTCGCGAACGTACCGTGACCTCTACCAGCGAGTCGCCCCCAGGTCTCTCGAAATCGCCCGTGCGGCCTCCCGGAGCAGTGCGGTCAGGGCCGGTTGCGGCCGCCCCCTGGTGTCGCAGATCCGTTCGACCGGGCCGGAGAGGCCGATGGCGCCCACCACGAGGCCGCCGTGGCCCCGGATCGGGGCGGCGATGCCGGCGTCGCCCATGCTCATCTCCTGCACTTCGGCGCCCCAGCCGAGCTCACGGATCTCGGCGAGCGCCCGGTCGAGGTCCTCGGGGAGCACCAGGGTGTGCCGCGTGTACGCCTCCAGCCCGTCCTTCCGCGGCGGGTCGAAGGACGCCGCACCGTAGGCCAGCAGGACCTTGCCGAGCGAGGACGCGTGCAGTGGCAGCAGCGCCCCCACGTCCAGGGTCTGCAAGGTGTCGTCCGGCCGGAAGACATGGTGGATGACCAGTACCTGCTCCTCCAGGGGCGTGCCGATGCGGACGGCCTCCCCACTGCGGGCGGCGAGGGCGTCGGCCCAGTTGATGGAGCGCGACCGCAGCTCGTTGACGTCGAGGTAGCTGGTGCCGAGGTGCAGCAGCGCCGCCCCGAGCTGGTATTTGCCCGTCGCCTCGTCCTGCTCGACGAAGTCCACGTGCTGCAGGGTGCGCAGAATGCCGTGCGCGGTGCCCTTGGCCAGCCCGAGCGACGACGCGACCTCGCCGAGCCCCAGCCTGCGGGGACCGCCGGCGAGCAGGCGCAGGATCGCAGCCGCCCTTTCTATGGACTGGACCGGACCGGCCATGAAGCGATCCTAGCCCGATTTGTCCCGATCGGGACTGCCGTTCGGCAATGCCGACCACTGTTCATTGACCCGCGGGGCATTCGTTCTTTAGCGTGCCATACCGCGCCCGGCCTCCGGTCGGGAGCGTCGCCCAGTGAGGAGGGCACATGACCGTAGCGCAGTTCGAAGCCGTGCCCCTGCAGGCACGGGAGCAGGTCTTCCCGTTGCCGCACGCGCCGGGGGCCGTGTCGGCCGTACGCCGCCGCGTTCGCGCGGTGCTCGGCGGCTGGAATCTGCCCTCCGAAGCCGCCGAGGACGTGCTCCTGGTGGTTTCGGAGCTGGTCACCAATGCGCTCGTGCACGCCGTAGCGCCTGCCACACTGCGCTTGGGGCGGGTCCTGGTGGGCGGACGAAAGGCCGTACGTGTCGAAGTGACCGACCGAGGGCCGGCCCGCCCCGCCGAACCGACGGCCTGCGCTCCGGACCCGGACGAGCACGGCCGAGGGCTCGGTATCGTCAACGCGCTGTCCGCCCGGTGCGGCGAGCGGTCATGCCCCGGCGAGACCGGGCGCTGGGCGGAGGTGCTGACCGGCTGAGCCTGGGGACGCCGTCTTGACCCGGCGCCTTGGGTGGATCACTGTGGCCACAGGGGCGGATCACGCCTCGGGAGGCGCCGTGTCCACATCAGCAGAGCCGCGGGTGTCAGGCCTGGAGATCCGCTCCATCGACTACGTGCCCCTCGACGAGCGCCACGGCAAGCTGTGGCACCTGGGGCCCTTGTGGTTCATGTCGAACGCCCAGATCGCCACACTGGCGGTCGGGCTGATCAGCATCACCGAGGGCGGCAACCTCGTCTGGTCGCTGCTCGCGATCGTCGCGGGCACCCTCATCGGCACCTTCTTCATGGCGTTCCACTCGGCCCAGGGGCCACAGCTGGGACTGCCCCAGATGATCCAGTCACGACCGCAGTTCGGCTATGTCGGAGCCCTGCTGGTATGGCTGTTCGCCTACGTGCAGTACGCGGGCTTCAACGTCTTCAACACCATTCTCGCCGGCGAGGCGCTGCACACCACGCTGCACGGAGGCGTCAAGCTGTGGGTGGTCGTGGTCACCGTGATCGCCCTGGTCGTCGCGCTGGTCGGCTACGACATCATCCACAAGGCCGAGCGAATCCTGACGTACACCTTCCTGATCGTCTTCGGGATCTTCACCGTGGGCGTCCTGGTCAACCTGCACTATCCGCCCGGCTCATTCGACCTCGGCGGCTTCAAGTTGACGCCGTTCCTCGCCCAGTTCGGCGTGGTCGCCGGCTACCAGATCAGCTGGGCCATCTACGTATCGGACTACTCGCGCTACCTCCCGCCGGACGTCACGGTGCGCAAGACCTTCTACTGGACCTACTTCGGCTCGGCCCTCGGCGGCATCTGGCTGATGGTCCTGGGGACGCTGCTGGCCGCCTGGGCGGGCAAGGGCTTCGAGGCGGTCCGGTCCATCAACGCCGCCGGCGACATGGTGTTCAGCGGATTCGGCGCGATCGTACTGCTGTTCGCCGCCCTGGGCCTGGTCTCGGTCACGGCCCTGAACATGTACGGCGGGTCGCTGACGCTGATCAGCGCCATCGACTCGTTCAAGAGGGTGCGGCCGACGCTCGCCGTACGGCTGGTGACCATCGGGCTCACCGCCGCCCTGTCCGTGGTCGGCGCGCTGGCTGCGACGGCGAACTTCCTGCAGAACTTCAACAACTTCCTGCTGCTGGTGCTGTACCTGTTCATCCCGTGGACCGCGGTGAACCTCATGGACTACTACGTCGTGCGCCGCGGGCACTACGCCATCGCCGAGATCTTCAACCCGCACGGCGTCTACGGGCGCTGGGGATGGCGCGGCATCATCTCCTACCTGGTGGGATTCGCCGTGATGATCCCCTTCTTCTCCGTCGGCACCCTCTATGTCGGGCCGGCCGCCAAGGCGCTCGGCGGAGCGGACATCTCCCTGTTCATCGGACTGCCGGTCTCGGCGGTGCTGTACTGGTGGCTGACCCGGTCGATCGACGTCGAGGCGGAGCAGCGGCTGGCCGAGGCCGAGGCCGCCGAGCTGGAACAGGCCGCGCACGAGCACCGCGAACCCTGACCCACGGACGGTCACACGCCCCCGGGCGGCGGTGCGGTCGTGCCGCGCACCTCGAGGAAGGGCACGGTGAGGTCGACCGCACGGGCGCGATCGGGATCGTCGATCCGGTCGAGCAGCCGCTGCGCGGCGCGGCGGCCCACGTCGTGGCTGGCGTTGTCCACCGTCGTCAGCCACAGGTGCCGCAGCCGCGACAGGTAGGTGTTGTCGTAGCCGACCAGGGAAAGGTCGCGCGGCACCCGCAGGTCGCTCTCCTCGGCGGCCGAGAGCGCCCCCACGCAGGCCATGTCGTTGACCGCGAAGACAGCGGTCGGCCGCTTCGGGCGGCTGAGCAGCCGTACGGTGGCCCGGTAGCCGCCCTCCTCGGTCAGGTCGCCCTGTTCCACGACCGCCGTTTCGGCCAGCCCGTGCTCGCGCATGGTGACCTCGAAGCTGCGGCGGCGCAGCTCACCGACCGCTCCCTGGCCGGCGATGTGGGCGATGTGCCGGTGGCCCAGGGCGATGAGGTGTTCGGTGGCCAGGCGGGCGCCGTGCTCGTCGTCACCCGCGACGACGTCCACGCCGGGCAGCACGGGTTCTCGCGTTCCGGCGACCACGGTGGGGACCCGGCCTGCCGCCGTGCGCAGCGCCTGCGGATCCCGCAGGGTGCCGACGGCGACCAGCCCGTCGACGCGCAGTTCGGCGAAGGTGCGGGTCAGGTCCTCCCCCAGGCGCCGGTTGAGGTGACCGTCGGCCAGCAGCATGTGCAGGCCGCGCTCGTACAGCCGCGAGTTCAGGCCGTCCAGGAGTTCCACGAACCAGGGGTTGCGCATGTCGTTCAGCAGCACGCCGACGGTGCGGGTGCGGCGCTCGCTGAGGCTGCGGGCGGCGGCGTTGGGCCGGTAGCCGAGTTCCTCGACCGCGGCCAGCACGGCCTGCCGCTTCTCGGGCCGCACGCTCCCGGAACCGCGCAGGACCAGCGAGACCAGGGACTTCGACACGCCGGCCCGGGCGGCCACGTCCCGGATGGTCGGAGATCTCATGAGGTGGACCGTTCCACACGCTCCGGTCCTTGTAAAGAGCCCCTGGTGCGCCTATGGGCCTTGACACTTCGCGGAAAGGCCGTCCATGTTTGAGCCACCAGGAAATTGGATCGGTCCAAAACCGCCGCCTGAAGGGCTGTCATGGTGAATACGCTCGGCGTCGCCGTCGTGGGGTTCGGCTGGATGGGGCGGGTGCACACGCAGGCGTACGCCCGGCTGCCGCACCACTTCCCGCAGCTGGACCTGCGGCCGCACCTGGTCACCGTCGCCGACGAGGTGCCCGGCCGCGCCCAGGAGGCGGCCGGCCAGTACGGGTTCGACTCCGCGACCCGCGACTGGCGGGAGGTCGCCGCCGATCCCCGGGTGCAGGCCGTCAGCATCACCGCGCCGAACTTCGTGCACCGCGAGATCGGCGTCGCCATGGCCGAGGCGGGCAAGCACATCTGGATCGAGAAGCCGGTCGGTCTGACCGCCGCCGACGCCCGCGCGGTCGCCGACGCCGTCACCAAGGCCGGCGTCCAGGGGACGGTCGGCTTCAACTACCGCAACGCGCCCGCCGTGGCCGCCGCCCGCGACCTGATCGCCTCGGGCGAGATCGGCAGGGTGACCCACGTCCGCATCCGGCTGCTGAGCGACTACGCCGCGCATCCCGAGGGCGCGCTGACGTGGCGTTACGAGCGCGAACGCGGCGGCAGCGGAGTGCTGGGCGACCTGGCCTCGCACGGTGTCGACCTGGCCCGCTTCCTGCTCGGCGAGATCGAGTCGCTGGCCGCGGACACCGCCGTGTTCGTGTCCGAGCGGGCCCGCCCCACCGGCGCCACCGCCGGGCACACCCGCGCGGCCGGCGGCGCGCCGGGCCCGGTGGAGAACGACGACTACGTCAGCTGTCTGCTGCGCTTCTCCTCCGGCGCCCGTGGGGTCCTGGAGGCCAGCCGGGTCTCGGTCGGCGAGCAGAACAACTACGGCTTCGAGATCCACGGCACCAGGGGCGCGCTGTTCTGGGACTTCCGCCGCATGGGCGAACTCGGCGTGAGCCGGGGGACGGCGTACCAGGACCAGCCCGTCAGCACCGTCCACGTCGGGCCCGGGCACGGCGAGTACGGGGCCTTCCAGCCCGGCGCGGCCAATGCCATGGGCTACGACGACCTGAAGGTGATCGAGGCCTGCCACTTCCTGCGGTCCGTCGCCGCGGGCACGGCGTACGGCCCCACCCTTGACGACGCCGTGACCGCGGCCGCGGCCCTGGACGCCATGACGCGCTCGGCCGAGCAGCGGTCGTGGATGAGCCTTCGGTAGTGGTGGACATTCCCTGGCCTCGGCCGCCGTTTCGGACCGCCGAGGCGTGGGGCGGACCCTTCGGCGCGCGCGACGGACCGGTAGCTGATGTCCTGGTTCAGGGGCCCGTCACTCGTTCCCGGAGGGACAGATGAACACCTACCGTGTCGCGCAGGTCACCGCCGCCGACGGGCCGTTCGAGATCACCGAGCGTGAGGTGCCACAGCCGGGCCCCGGCCATGTGCGCGTCGCCGTGGAGGCCTGCGGGATCTGCCACAGTGACAGCTTCTTCGTGGGCGCCGCGCTGCCGGGCATCGAGTTCCCCGTCGTCCCCGGGCACGAGATCGCCGGGCGTATCGAGGAACTCGGCGAGGGCACGCAGGACCGGGGCTGGCAGGTGGGCAACCGGGTGGCGGTCGGCTGGTTCGGGGGCAGCTGCGGCCACTGCACGCCCTGCAGGCAGGGCGACTTCATCGTGTGCCAGAACCTGAAGGTCCCCGGCTGGTCGTACGACGGGGGCTTCGCCGAGCAGGTGATCGCACCGGTCGACGCCCTCGCGCGGATTCCCGACGCGCTGGCGGCGAGCGATGCCGGACCCATGGCCTGCGCGGGCGTGACCACGTACAACGGGCTGCGGCGCAGTTCCGCCCGGCCGGGCGACCTGGTCGCCGTCCTCGGCATCGGCGGCCTCGGGCATCTGGGAGTGCAGTACGCGGTGGCGATGGGCTTCGAGACGGTGGCGATCGCGCGCGGAGCGGACAAGGCCGACGTCGCCAAGCAGCTCGGCGCCCATCACTACGTCGACAGCAAGGCGAGCCCCGGCGTCGGGGAGGCGCTGCGGTCTCTCGGCGGCGCCAAGGTGGTTCTCGCCACCGCGGGCAACTCCGAGGCCATCACCGCAACGGCGGACGGGCTGTCGCACCGCGGTGAGCTGGTGGTCATCGGGGCTGATCCCCAGCCGCTGGGCATCAGCCCGGTCCAGCTGCTCATGAGCGGCCAGGTCGTCCGCGGGCACCCGTCCGGCACCGCGCAGGACGTCGAGGACACCATGGCGTTCAGCGCCTTGGAGGGGATCCGCCCGATGGTGGAGATGCTGCCGCTGGACCGGGCCGACGAGGCCTATCAGAAGATGGCCTCGGGTTCCGCCCGCTTCCGGATGGTGCTGACCACGGCCTGACTGCCTGGCCCATGGGGGGCTGCCCTGGCGTGCGCCCCGGTCGGCCCCTGGTCAACCGGCACAGCCGCCCGGGTCGTTGCCCTGCCCCGAGGCGGTGCCCTGCGGCACCGAGGACTTGACGGGGCGTCACCTGCTCGGCCTCCTTCACATTTTCTGCACCAATCCGCCATCACGGCCACACCTTGTGTATGCTCCATGCGCTTCATCGGCACCACTGAGGGGGGATCCTCATGCGCATACGCTCTGTACTGGCCGCAGCCGCCACGGTCGGGACGCTCGTTCTCGTCGCCGCTGCCCCGGCCCAGGCCACCGAGTACTCTTCCGCCCTGAAGATCAAGGGCATCCAGTACGACGCTCCGGGGCGGGACTCCAACAACTGCCGCACCGGCAACTCCAAGAACGAGTACCTGGCGATCAAGAACTACTCGCGCACGACCGTCAATCTCAAGGGCTACGTGGTCAAGGACGCCGCCGGGAACCGCTTCGTCTTCCCCGCCAACCACTACCTCGAACCGGGCGACTACGTGAACCTGCGCGGGGGACACGGCACGGACTCCGACGCCCAGAACGTCGTCTACCGCCAGAACTGCAACTTCATGTGGAACAACGACAAGGACACCATCTACCTTTACAAGCCGTCCGGCGCCCACGCCGACACCCACTCCTACACCAGGAGCCACGACGACCGCGACGGCAACGGCTACATCACGTACCACGGCTGACGCCGCGCAAGGCGCCCCGCGCTCGCCTGCCGAGTCCGCCCGTCTTTCGTACCACCGGCGCCGCGCCATCGGCGTGTGCGGTCGGCGTGTGCGGTCGGCGTGTGCGGTCGGCGTGTGCGGTCGGCGTGTGCGGTCGGCGTGTGCGGTCGGCCGGCCTCGTCGCCGGCCGACCGCAAGGCGGGGGGTGCAGTGCGGGGGGGTGCAGTGCGGGGTGCGCTCAGCCCTGGCGGGCCTTGAAGCGGGGATTCTTCCGGTTGACGACGAAGGTGACACCCCGTCGCCGTACCACCTGCGCGCCGGGCTTGGCCTTCAGCGAGCGCAGGGACTTGCGGACCTTCATGGCTCTCTTCTCCTTCTGATCGCGCGCGGGGCCGGTTGCTGACCACACGCTGGGCCGGCGACGCGGGCATCGCCGACTCCGGCCCGCCGTCAGCGGCGGGCCGTCGCCGCGCGGCCGTAGCGGCGCTCGAAGCGCTCCACCCGGCCGGCGGTGTCCAGCACCCGTGAGGTACCGGTGTAGAAGGGATGACTGGCCGACGAGATCTCGACGTCGACCAGCGGATAGGTGTGGCCGTCCGCCCACTCGGTCGTCCGCTCGGAGTCGGCGGTCGAACGGGTGAGGAACGCGACGCCCGCCGCGCGGTCGCGGAAGACGACCGGGCGGGAAACGGGGTGGATGCCGGACCTCATGGGTCTCCTTCCTGGTGGCCGTCCGTCTCGTGGGTACGTCGGGCCGTTACCGCTCCTCGCGGAAGAGGACGTGCTCCCCGGCCACCGGGTCGTACTTGCGCAGGACGAGCCGGTCGGGGTCGTTCAGTCGGTTCTTGCGCGTCACGTAGGTGACGCCGGTCCCCGCCGTCGACTTCAGCCGGACGACGGGACGCGCGGTGCTGCGTGCCATGAGATGCCCTTCCGCCCGGAGCCGAGCTCCTGTCCTTGCGTTGCTCCTGCTCCAGGCATGTCAACGATTACGCGCCTTACAACGGGAGCCCCGCCCCCGGTATTCCCCGCCTGCCAGGACGGTGGGCCGCCGATCCCGATCACGGCCGCGCTCAGGACCGGTCGGTCCGCGAGCAACTGTGCGCGCGTTGCGATCGCGGCCGCAGCTGCCGGACCGCCGCGGCCGGTGGACGCTCTCGCAGCGCTCCGTAGGCCAGGAAGTATGCGGGCAGACGGCGCATCAACCGTGATCCGGTGAGCAGGCCCGTTATGCGCCGGGCCCGGTCCACGCTGCCCAGGGGCGGCCGCCCCTGCAACAGCGGCGCGATGAATCGGGCATGGGCGGTGCGCTGGAGCGCCTGTGTGACGACCGTGGTGGGCCGGCGGCGGCGTTGGACGCCGCGCACGTCGCGCAGCCCGACGGTTCCGCGGCGCAGCGGCTCGGCCAGGTAGCGGGCGGCGGCCACGGCGTCCTCCACGGCGAGGTTGATCCCGATGCCGAAGACCGGGGACATCGCGTGCGCGGCGTCGCCGATGCACAGCAGCCCGGGGCGGTGCCAGCGGCGCAGGCGTTCCAGGCGTACGTCGAGGAGCTTGACCTCGTCCCACGAGCGCAGGACGTGGGTGCGGTCCGCGAGCCAGGGGACGGCGTCCGCGTACTCGGCCAGGAAGCGGTCGAGGCCTGCGGCGCGCCGCTCACCGTCGGCACCCTTGGGGATGAGTGCGGCGCACTGCCAGTAGTCCCCGCGGTCGATCATCGCGGTCAGGAACCGGTCACCGGCACCGCCGACGAGTCCGCGCGGGTCGCCCTCGTGCCGGGGCAGCCGGAACCACCAGGCGTCCATCGGGCAGTCGAAGCGGCGCAGTCCCAGTTCCGGCCGGGAGCGGGCCAGTGATCCCCGGCCGTCGCAGGCCACCGTGAGCGCGGCTCGCAGCTCGCCGGTGCGGCCGTCGGCGGTGCGGTAGCGCACCCCGTTCACCCGTCCGTGCTCGACCAGGAAGGAGGTCGCCTCGGTGTTCATCCGCAGCTGGAAGGTCGGCTCCCGCCGGGCCTCGTCGGCAAGGAGGTCCAGCAGGTCCCACTGGGGCACCATCGCCACGTAGTTGTACGGGGCGCGCAGCACCGCGAGGTCGGCGACCGTGACCATCGACCGGCCGGCCCCGACGGGCAACTGGACGGTGCGCACTCGCCGCTGGGGCAGCCGGGCGAAGCGCTCGCCCAGGCCCAGGTCGTCCAGCAACGCCAGCGTCGAGGGGTGCACGGTGTCGCCGCGGAAGTCGCGCAGGAAGTCGCCGTGCTTCTCCAGCACCGTCACGGCCACACCGGCCCGCGCCAGGAGCAGGCCGAGCACCATGCCGGCCGGTCCGCCCCCCACGACGCAACACGTGGTCCGCTCCATCACAGGCCGCCTTTCCGGAGAGCAGTAATTCATCAACCGATGAATAGCTTACTCCCCCCATCGGAGGGGATCCAGCCGGGTCCCGAGGCGATGTCCGACCGGGGCGGCGGGCCGGAACCGGCGTCCTGGCCGCACCGTGACGCGAGGGGCGCGGCGGCACTGACTCCCGTTCCGAAGATCACGGAGCACGGAGAGCCCGGCGGGGTCAGCTGCACCACGCGGAAACCGTCGCCGGCGACGAAGTCGGCGTCCAGCCGCCACGCCAGCGCCCTGTAGAAGCCCTTCGTCCGGTCGACGTCGGCGACCGGAATCACCGCCCCTTCGAGCCTCATGTCCACGACGGGGCCCTCCTGTCGTTCTGGCGGAGCAGTGCGAGCCGCGTGACCGGCACGGGTATCGCTCCCCGAGGCGGGAAGCGGGCTTCGCCTGCGCAACACCCGGGGCGGGCTTCTCGACGGCGCAGCCGTGGCAGTCGTACTCCGTGGAGGTCCGTCATGGGGTGGCAGAAAGCCGGAGCAATGAGTCGGGCCAGGACGCTGTCGGTCGAGGACCACCCGTCCGCCGGTCCCCTCGCGGAGTCGGCAGCGACGTCACGGCGTGAGGGACACCCTCACCCCACTGCTCACCCACGGCACCGCCGGCCGGCCGCGGCCCGACCGCGGACCCACCGCGGACCCACCGGAACATCCCGTAACGAGGAGAAGCGGGCGACTGGGCCCGGTAACGAGGTGCCATCCGCCGGAAGCTCCAGGCGAAGCTCGTAGCCGCCGTCGGGTGTGGGGCCGGAGCTGGTGGTGCCACCGAGGAGGGCGGCGCGCTGCCGCAGGGCACTCAGGCCGTAGTGGGCGCTGGGCAGGGGAAGCGCGGACCGGGTCGGAGGGGTGTTGGTGATCGTCACGCGGACGTCTCCGTCCTCGCAGGAGATGCGAACCGTCGCCGTGGCGCCGGGGGCGTGCTTGCGGACGTTGGTGAGCGCTTCCTGCACGGTGCGGTAGACGGCACGCTGCACCGTCGGCGGAAGTCCGTCGGGCAGGTCCGCCGTCAGGTCGGTCTCGATGCCGCTGCCGTCGACCAGCCGCTGGAGGTCCGCCAGGGACGGCTGCGGGGTGAGCTCGGTCTGCCGGCCTCCGGAGGCGCGCAGCACGTTGACCATGTGCCGCAGCTCGTTCAGGGTCTCCACGCTCAGCCGCCGGATCGTCGTGGCGGCTTCCCTGGTTTCCGCGTCACGTGCGCCGACCTGCAGCGCTCCGGCCCGCACGGCGATCAGGCTGACCTGGTGGGAGACCACGTCGTGCATCTCGCGAGCGAGCTGGGCGCGCTCCTTGCCCAGCGCGGACTGGGCGGTCAGCTGCCGCTCGTGTTCGCGCGCCTCGGAGATCTCGGCGAGCCGCAGCGACAGGTCACGGCGGGCCTGGACGAGCTGGCCGAGGAAGACCGGAGCCGCTGCCGTCGCGGCTGTGTAGCCCAGGGTGATCAGAGTCTTGGTGTTCGACAGGTCCAAGCGCGGTGACGGGAACGAGATCATGTCACTGAGCGTGAACACCATGGCGCAGGCGGCCAGCAGCATGCGTCGCCGCGTGCGTGACGCGAGGGTGAACAGCGCGCCCAGAGCGGCGACGACCGCGTCGGACAGCAGGACGGCGGGCAGCGTGAGCAGGAAGGTGACGAGCGGCAGGCGCCGGCGCATCAGGAGTACGAGGGCGGCGGCCAGGGCGCATGCCATGCGGAGCGGCTCGCTGGCGTCGAAATGGACCCAAACGTCGAGCAGCGCGGCCGCGACGAGGGCGGCGTCGAGCAGGGGGTTGACCAGGCGGCGGGGGATCATTCCCGCTCCCCCTCTCGCTGCGGCTTGAGCAGCCCGGCTCGTTCCGCGAGGAGGGCGGCCTGGACGCGGCTGCCCACCTGGAGCTTGGTGAGGATGGCGCTGACGTGGTCCTTGACCGTGCCGGTGCTCAGGTGCATGCGGGCGCCGATGTCGGCGTTGGACAGTCCTCCGGCGATGAGAACGAGCACGTCACGCTCGCGGTCGGTCAGCTGGTCGAGGCTACGGCCCGCGGGGTCCCGGGCGCCGGCGTTCAGATAACGGTTGACGATCGTCCGGGTGACCTTGGACGACAGGACCGTGCCGCCGTCCGCGAGCGTCCGCACCAGGAACGGCAGCTCCTCGGGATCCGTGTCCTTCAGCAGGAATCCGGCGGCGCCCGAGCGCAGTGCCGTCTCCACGTAGTCGTCCATGTCGAACGTCGTGAGCATGGCCACGATCGGGGGGTGCGGCAGCTGACGCAGGCGGGTCAGGACGGTGAGTCCGTCGACGTCGGGCATTCGGATGTCCAGCAGCACGACGTCGGGACATGTCGTCTGCGCCGTCTGGACCGCCTCGCCGCCGGGCACGGCGGCCACGACCTCGATGTCCTGGGCGGTATCGAGGATGTGCTGGAAGCCCGTACGGATCAGGGCCTCGTCGTCGACCACAAGTACCCGGATCACAGGTGCTCCACTCGGCCTCGGACCACTGTCCGATTCGTACCACTCGTACCACGTCGACGAACGCCCTGCCAGTTCCCGGCACCGATCAGGCCAGTCGGCGTGGCACCGCCAGCCAGTCGGCGGGGGCGGTCCGGACGTCTGGCGGATGGTTGTCCGGCGAGGCCTCACCGACGCTGGTCCCTATGACTCACGAGAAGGGGGCCAGCGACATGACGGTCTGCCTGACATTGCTGAGCGCCACGGCCTGGAATCCCACCAGAAGCAGGGTCTTCGGCGACGAGTCCCTCGGTGAGCGCGACCTGCGTGAAGCGCGCGCTGTCGTGGCCACGCTTCCTCCCCACTCGCTGATCGTACGGACGCCCTCGCCCGGCTGTGCCCGCATAGCCGAGACCGTCGGCCTGGACAGCACGCCGGAGCCCGCGCTGCGCGACCTCGATTACGGCACGTGGCGTGGCCGCACGGTGGACGAGATCGCCACCGCCGATCCCCACGGGTTCTCCGCCTGGCTCACGGATCCGGCCGCCGCGCCCCACGGAGGCGAGACCGTACGCGGCCTCTGCCACCGGTCCGCGCACTGGCTGGCCGGTGTGCCACGTGACGGGGCCCGCACACTGGCCATCGTCGAGCCGGCCCTCGCCCGAGCCCTGCTCGTCCATGCTCTGTCCGCACCGGTGAAGGCCTTCTGGCGCCTCGAGGTGGCGGCCTTGTCGCCGATCTCCCTGACCACCGGCAGCGACGGCTGGCACGTCCGGTTCACTTCTGTCATTCCGCCGGACGGTCCGAGCAGCAGGCCGGAGACACTCTCGTCCGCCGCCCGCCGTGCCGGTTCCGTCTTCGGGCCCGACGGAAGCCCGCAGCGCCAACCCGCTCACGTGACTCCCTGGCCGCACCAGCCCCTCGGGACCGGGTCCGCCCGGCCGAGGGGGGCGCCGGGGACCGTGATGACCGGCTGACCCACAGCGGGACGATCACCCACAGCGGGACACGGGGCTCCGGCCCCCTGTCCCGCTGTGGCTCGAGCGCCGGACGCCTCTCAGCCCCCTGCCGGGAGCGCCGCTGGCCCCGGCCGTTTCCGGCAGCGCACAGCCAGGGCGGCGATGTCGTCGTCGAGCCTTCCGCCGCTGTAGTGGAGCAGGTCCAGGTGGAGCTGGTCCAGCAGCTCACGGGGCGCCGCCGGGCCGACCTGCGCCATCCAGTCCGGCAGCGGGAAGAACACGCCGTCGCGATCACGGGTCTCCGTTACGCCGTCCGTGTAGAGCAGCATCTGGTCGCCCGCGTCGAAGTCGATCGTGTCGACGATGTAGTGGTCGCCGAGGAGCGTCGCGAGGTTGAGGGGCGGCGAGGGCAGGGTGGAGTCCAGGACGCAGATCTCCCCGCGCCGCACGAGCAGCGGCGGCGGATGCCCGCAGTTGAGAATTCTGACCTGCCCACCGCCGTACGGGATCTCGGCGATCAGTGCGGTGGCGAAGTGCTCCGGCTGATCCGGTGCGGGGGTCCCGATGCTGTACCGGGCCATGCTGGTCTCCAGGCGATGGATGATGCCCCGCAGGTCGGGCTGGTCGTACGCGTTCTCCCTGAAGCAGTTGATCACCGCCGAGGCGGCCCCCACCGCCGGCAGTCCCTTGCCGCGCACATCACCGATGAGCAGCCGGACCCCGTACGGCGTGTCGGCCGCCTCGTAGAAGTCGCCTCCGATCCGGGCCTGCTCCTGGGCCGCCACGTACATCGACTCGATCTCGACGTCCTGGATGAGCCGTGGCAGCGGGCGGAGCAGCACCTGCTGGGCCGCGTCGGCGACGAGCCGGACCTGGAAGAGCATCTCCTCTCGCTGGAGTCGCAGATGGCTGGCATATGCCGCCGCCAGGGTGACCGCGACGATCGCGGCAGCCGTGTACGGGGTCCCCAGATCGGAGTAGACGAGGCTCAGCCCGATCATCACCAGCAGGCAGAACGCCCCCAGGAAGAGGGTCGGCAGGACCGGCCACATCGCGGCGGCGAGGGCCGGTGCCGCGGGCAGAAGGCGGCTGAAGGCGATCTCTCTCGGGGTGGCGAACGCCAGGCCGGCGATGAGGATCGTGAGGATCACCGGTGACAGCAGTACGGATTCCCGTCGGCCGCCGTATGAAGGGCGGCGGAGCCGGAGCCGTCCTGACTTGATCACAAAATGCATTTTATCGAGATGAAGCGGACATCGTGTCCCGATGGAGCGCTCAGCCACGCGTCTCAGCGTGTGCGTCGCCGCGGCTTCAACGGCACCGTCGGCAGTTGGGGCGCCGGCAGCGGATCGCCGTCGTACCCGTGCACCACGCCGAACCGAGTCCCGCTCATCCAGTCCTCGCGGGCCTGGACGATGTCCTCGTGGCTACGTCCGATGAAGTTCCACCACATGATGATCTCCTCCTCGAACGGCGTTCCGCCGAGCAGAACCGCGCGTGCCGTGCCGTCCGACTCGTTGACGAGCGTCAGGGTGTCGCTCCGGGGATGGACACAACCCAGTTCGGCCGGGCGCAGCAGCGCGCCGGCAAGACAGACGTCGCCCTGGTCGACGAGGAGTCCGTGCTCGAAACCGGGGTCGACATCGAGCGTGAGCGTCGCACGCGGCGCGAGCACGACCTCGGCGCCGAGCAGCGGCGTGAACGTCCTCACCGGCGAGGAGGCTCCCGCCAGAGTGCCCAGGAAGACGCTGATCACGGCCCCGTCGGCCCGCACGGGCTCCGGGACGTAGTGCTGGAAGTCGCGATCGGCGAGGCGGTGTTCGGCGGGCAGCGCCACCCACAGCTGCACGCCGTGCAGCACGGTGGTCCGCGGGGTGGAGACCTCCGAGTGACTGATGCCGTGTCCGCCTGTCATGAGGTTGAGCTCGCCGGGTCTGACGTACGCGTGGCTGCCGAGGCTGTCGCGGTGTTCGATCTCGCCGCTGAACAGCCAGCTGACGGTCTGCAGGCCCGTGTGCGGATGCGGGGCGACGCCCATGCCGCCGGTCGCGGCCACGTCGTCGGGGCCGTAGTGGTCGGTGAAGCACCAGGCGCCGATCATGGACCGGGACCGCTGCGGCAGCGTGCGCCGCACGGTCATGGCACGCGGACCGCCCAGGGGCACGTCACGAGGGGCGAGCACCTCGACCCGTGACGGCCCGCCCGGACCCTCGTGGTCGACCGGGGATCCGCACCGCACCTCGGCGGGCGCTCTTTCGAGATTGCTCATCGGAGGCCGCCCCCCACAGTTAGTTTCATTTTCAACTTACAGCGACGATCCTACGCACACGACGGCAGGAGCGCCCGGAGACCACCCAGAGACCTTGGCCCCGAACGACCGGGTTAGCATATGAGCGCTGCCTAGCTCGAAAGATAATCCTGTGACTGTCAACGACGACTCGTTCACCAACTGGAAGAACCGCGAGGAGATCGCGGAGTCGATGATCCCGATCATCGGGAAGCTGCACCGCGAACAGGACGTCACGGTCCTGCTGCACAGCCGCTCCTTGGTGAACAAGTCGGTGGTCAGCATCCTCAAGACCCACCGATTCGCCCGGCAGATAGCCGGTGAGGAGCTCTCGGTCACCGAGACGCTGCCGTTCCTGCAGGCTCTCGCCGCTCTCGACCTCGGCCCTTCCCAGATAGACATCGGCATGCTCGCCGCGACGTACCGCACCGACGACCGCGGTCTGTCGGTGCGGGACTTCACCGCCGAGGCCGTCGCCGGCGCCACGGGCGCCAACAAGATCGAGCGCCGTGAGCCGCGCGACGTCGTCCTCTACGGCTTCGGCCGCATCGGCCGTCTCGTGGCCCGCCTGCTCATCGAGAAGTCCGGCTCCGGCAACGGCCTTCGGCTGCGTGCCATCGTCGTCCGCGGGGGCGGCGGCCGGGACGCCGAGGATCTCGTCAAGCGCGCCTCGCTGCTGCGCCGCGACTCCATCCACGGACAGTTCCAGGGCACGATCACCGTCGACGAGGCGAACAGCGCGATCCTCGCCAACGGCAACGAGATCAAGGTGATCTACGCCGACGACCCGACGTCGGTGGACTACACGGCGTACGGCATCAAGAACGCCATCCTCATCGACAACACCGGCAAGTGGCGCGACCGCGAGGGCCTGTCGAAGCACCTGCGCCCCGGCATCGACAAGGTCGTCCTGACCGCCCCGGGCAAGGGCGACGTTCCCAACATCGTGCACGGCGTCAACCACGACATGATCAAGCCGGACGAGCAGATCCTGTCCTGCGCGTCGTGCACCACCAACGCCATCGTCCCGCCGCTGAAGGCGATGGAGGACGAGTACGGCGTCCTGCGCGGCCACGTGGAGACCGTCCACTCGTTCACCAACGACCAGAACCTGCTGGACAATTACCACAAATCCGACCGCCGCGGCCGCTCGGCGCCGCTCAACATGGTCATCACCGAGACCGGCGCGGCCTCCGCGGTCGCCAAGGCGCTGCCCGAGCTCAAGGCGAAGATCACCGGCAGCTCCATCCGGGTCCCGGTGCCGGACGTCTCGATCGCGATCCTCAACCTGCAGCTGGCCCGCGAGACCACCCGCGAAGAGGTCCTCGACTACCTGCGCAACGTGTCGCTCACCTCGCCGCTGAAGCGCCAGATCGACTTCATCAGCGCGCCCGACGCGGTCTCCAGCGACTTCATCGGCTCCCGTCACGCCTCGATCGTCGACGCGGGCGCCACCAAGGTCGAGGGTGACAACGCGATCCTCTACCTGTGGTACGACAACGAGTTCGGATACTCCTGCCAGGTCATCCGCGTGGTCCAGCACATCTCCGGCGTCGAGTACCCGACCTACCCGGCCCCGGCTGTCTGATCCCGTCCACGCCCGCAGCGGCGGCAGCGGAACACGGCTCCTGCCCCGTGTCCGCGGCCGCCGCTGCTGCCGTGCGGGTTCCCGCCCCTCCCTCGCTTTCGCCCGCCTCGCTCCCAGCTCGTTCCTCGTCGCTTTTCTCGTCGCTTCCGGCTCCCTTTCTCCCGTCCCCGCGTCCCGCCCGGCTCCGCTCGTGGAGTGAACGCCATTCGGGTGACCGTTGCCCCGGCAACAGCGCGGGGTAGCTGGAAATACCCGCCCGAGGAGTTTCACAGCCGGTGCGTCACCACCGGATCCGAGTGGCAACCCGCCGATGGCCGCACGAGACTGATCGGCGAGGTGCTGCGTTGAGGAAACAGCGCACGATCTCGCGGACCGGCCCCGCTGACGCCGGTTTTCGACATCTGCTCAGGGAGCTCGAATGGTGGAGAAGTCTGCCGACGTCCTGATACCCGGGCCGGACGAACCTACGACCACCGGACATGGCGCCGCCGAACCGATGACGGCAGAGACCGAACGGAAGCTCGCCGAAGTCCTGGTCGATCTGGTGGATGTCGAAAGCGTCCCGGTCGAAAGCCACTTCTTCGACGACCTCGGCGCCAATTCCCTGGTCATGGCTCAATTCTGCGCCCGGGTCCGGAAGCGGCCGGACCTGCCGTCGGTTTCCATGAAGGACATCTACCGGCACCCCTCGGTCCGAAGCCTGGCAGCGGCCCTCGCCGCCACCCCCGCTCCAGACGATGTGGCGCCCGAGACGTCGTCGGCGGCGCTCACGGCGGCGACGCCGGTCGCCCGGGCGAGCAGGGCGGCCTACGTCCTTTGCGGAACCCTTCAACTGCTGGTCTTCCTGGGCTATTCCTTCGTCACCGGACTTGTCACCGCGCAAGGGTATGTCTGGGTCGCCGCCGGCTCGGGCGTGTTCGGCATCTACCTGCGGTCGGTCGTGTTCGTCGGTGCCGCGTTCCTCACCCTGTGTGCGATCCCGGTCATCGCCAAATGGGTCCTCGTCGGCCGCTGGAAACCCGGCGAGTTCCCGGTCTGGAGTCCGGCGTATCTGCGCTTCTGGATCGTGAAGACGCTGCTTCACGTCAATCCGATGGTCCTCTTCATCGGTAATCCCGTGTATGTGCTCTACCTGCGGGCCCTTGGCGCACGGATCGGCAAGGGAGTCACCATCCTCTCCCACTCCGTCCCGGTCTGCACCGACCTGCTCACGATCGGCTCCGGTACGGTCATCCGCAAGGACTCGTCCTTCCTGTGCTACCGGGCGCACGCCGGACGTATCCAGACGGGCCGTATCACGCTCGGACGGGACGTGTTCATCGGCGAGAAGACCGTGCTCGACATCGACACCTCGATGGGCGACGGAGCTCAGCTCGGCCACGCGTCCGCCCTGTACCAGGGCCAGGCGATCCCGGACGGCGAGCACCGCAACGGGTCCCCGGCGCAGCCCACCACCGTCGACTACGTAAGAGTGGCGCCGGCTCGATGCGGCGCCCTGCGCCGGGCCGGTTTCGGTCTGCTCACCCTGCTCCAGCTGTTCTTCCTGTACATGCCTCTGGCCGTCGGCGGTGTGTACATGCTCTCCAGCCTGTTTCCCGCGGTCGGCAGGCGTCTGTTCCCCCATCCCTCCGGAATCAGCTGGGAGTTGTTCGTCGACGCGGGCATCGTGTCGGCGGTCCTCTTCTTCGGCTTCGTCGGCGTGGGCCTGGTCGTGCTGTTCACCGTTCCGCGCCTGATGCACATGGCCTTCGAGCCCGACAAGGTCTATCCGCTCTACGGCTTCCACTACTCGGTGCACCGTGCCATGTCCAGGATGACGAACCTGAAGTTCTTCGGCTGGCTCTTCGGGGACAGTTCCTATATCGTCCCCTATCTTCACCGTCTCGGGTACGACTTGTCCCGGGTGGAGCAGACCGGCTCGAACTTCGGCACCGAGGTACAGCACGAGACGCCGTTTCTCGCCTCCTTCGGCAGAGGGACGATGGTGGCCGACGGGCTCTCCATCGTCAATGCCGACTTCTCCAGCACTTCCTTCCGCGTGAGCCGTGTGTCCATCGGGGCGCACAATTTCGTCGGCAACAACATCGCCTATCCCGCGGGCGGCAGGACGGGTGAGAACTGTCTGCTGGCCACCAAGGTGATGGTGCCCCTCGACGGGGAGATACGCGAAGGCGTCGGGCTGCTCGGTTCGCCGCCCTTCGAGATCCCCAGATCGGTGGAACGCGACTCCCGGTTCGACCATCTCAGAACGGGGGAGGAACTCGGCCGCAGTCTCGCCGCGAAGAACCGCTACAACCTGCGTTCCATGGCACTCTTCCTGTTCCTTCGGTGGGTGCACACCTTCTTTCTCACCGCGCTCGGTCTCGCCGCCCTCGACCTGTACGGCGTGCTCGGGCATCTGGTGGTCGCCGGCTACCTCGCACTGTCCGTGGCGTTCACCGCCCTCTACTTCGTTCTGGTGGAGCGCTGCATCGCCGCCTTCCGTGCGCTGAGTCCCCAGTTGTGCTCCATCTACGACCCGTACTTCTGGTGGCACGAGCGCCTGTGGAAAGTGCCGGACGAATGGCTGAACGTTTTCAACGGAACCCCTTTCAAGAGCCTGATCTGGCGGATGTTGGGAGTCCGTATCGGTGCCCGGGTGTTCGACGACGGCTGCTACTTGACGGAGCGGACCCTCACCACCATCGGCGACCACTGCACGCTCAACTCCGGATCCAAGATCCAGTGCCATTCGCAGGAGGACGGCACCTTCAAGTCCGACCGCACCGCCCTGGGTTCGGGCTGCACGCTCGGGGTCGGCGCCCACGTTCACTACGGCGTGACGCTGGGCGACGGGGCCGTGCTGGCAGCTGATTCCTTCCTCATGAAGGGCGAGGAAGTCCCCCCGGACGCACGGTGGGGAGGGAACCCCGCCGCGGAGCTGCCGGATGTCCCGAACCTGTCCTGCGGCGTCGGCTCGGCAACGGCAGCAGCAGCAACGTCCGCGGCGAACGGCGCCGCGACGACGGCGGGTTGAGGAAGGCCATCCGATGGGAACGCAGCTGGGAGCGCAGGTGCGAACGGACCGGGAATTCTGGAGCGGCGTGCTGGCCGCCGGTGGCTTCACGGCACTCCCGCGGTGGGTGCGGGAGCCCGCGACGGGTGTGGCCGAACACCAGGTGGTCGTGCCGGTGGACGTGGCGCAAGCGGTGCGCGGTTTCGCGGCCCGGTCGCGTGTACCGGTGACCGCGGTGCTGCTGGCCGCGCACGTCAAGGTGCTGGCCGCGCTGTCGGGTGAGCAGGAGCTGGTGACGGGCTACGTCACGGGCCCGGGACGTGCTCCGCTGCCGTGCCGGTTGACCGTTGCCCCCGGGTCGTGGCGCGAGCTGGTGTCGGAGACCCAGCGCGCCGAGGCGGAACTGTTGGCGCACCAGGACTTCCCGGTGGAGGAGTTGCGGCGGGAGCTGGGGTCGTCGGGACCCGCGCCGGAGGTCGTGTTCGACCCGCGCGGAGCCGGGGGCGAACTGCCCGAGGACGCGGTGCTCGCCGTGTGCTGGGACGACCGGGGCGGGCGGGCGGTGCTGCGGTTGCGGTATCGCACCAACGCGCTGGATGCCGAGTCCGCGGCCCGGATCGGTGGCTACCACCTCACCGCACTGGAACTGCTGGCCGCCGACGCGGACGCCGAGCACACGCGGGGCAGTCTGCTGTCGCCCGAGGAGGTCGACCATCAGCTGGAGGGGCTGGCCGGACCGCACC
Source organism: Streptomyces sp. NPDC046197 (assembly GCF_040646295.1). Classification (NCBI taxonomy): domain Bacteria; kingdom Bacillati; phylum Actinomycetota; class Actinomycetes; order Kitasatosporales; family Streptomycetaceae; genus Streptomyces; species Streptomyces sp. NPDC046197. The sequence goes on from NZ_JBEYZY010000019.1 coordinate 81,201, forward strand.
GAGCGCTGCCGCAGGCACGGGCGCACGAGCTGTTCGAACGGCGGGCGCGGGCCCATCCCGAGACCGTGGCCGCGGTGCACGGCGACCGTTCCTGGACGTACGGCGAACTCAACGCCCGTGCGAACCGGCTGGCCCGGGCGCTGCTGGCACGGGGGCTGGGCCGGGAAGACGTCGTGGCCGTGGTCACCGAACGCAACCTCGACTGGCTGGCCTCGGTGCTGGCGGTCTTCAAGGCCGGGGGCGTGTACCTGCCCGTCGAGCCTCGCCTTCCGGCAGGTCGTATCACGGCCATGCTCTCCCGGGCCGGCTGCCGGCTGGTGCTGACCGAGTCCGGCAGCACCGGCACCCTCGACCAGGCCCTGGCCGCGCTCCCGGAGGCGGAGAGGCTGCTGGTCGAGACGGCGTACGCGGAGGAGCACACCGACAGCGATGTCGGGGTGAAGGTCGATGCCGGTCAGCTCGCCTACATCTACTTCACCTCCGGCTCCACCGGAGAGCCGAAAGGCGCGATGTGCGAGCACGCGGGCATGCTCAACCATCTCCACGCCAAGATCGACGACCTGGGGATCGGCGAGGGCCGGGTGGTGGCACAGACGGCCCCCCAGTGCTTCGACATCTCGCTGTGGCAGCTTTTGGCCGCACTGCTCGTCGGCGGGCAAACGCTGCTGGTCCCGCAGGACTCGGTGGTGGACGTGGAGCGGTTCGTCGACACCCTCGTCGACGGCCGTGCCGGTGTGGTGCAGGTCGTGCCCTCCTACCTGGAGGTGGTGGTCTCGTATCTGGAGCAGCATCCCCGCGCGTTGCCCGACCTGATGTGTGTGTCGGTCACCGGCGAGGCTCTGAAACGGGAGCTGGTCCAGCGCTGGTTCGCCGTCCGGCCGGGAGTCGGGCTGGTCAACGCCTACGGCCTGACCGAGACGTCGGACGACACCAACCACGAGGTCATGCACGAGGTGCCGGAGCGCGTGCTGCTGGGGCGTGCCGTCAACAACGTACGCGTGTACGTCCTCGACGAGCAGATGCAGCTGGTGCCGCTGGGCGCCCCGGGACTGATCGCGTTCTCCGGGGTGTGCGTGGGCCGTGGCTACATCAACGACCCCGAACGGACCCGTGCCGCCTACCTGGACGACCCCTACCGGCCGGGCGAGAGGCTGTACCTGGGCGGCGACTGGGGGCGCTGGCACCCCGGCGGCAAACTGGAGTTCCTGGGCCGGCGGGACAACCAGGTCAAGATCCGCGGCTTCCGTATCGAGATCGGCGAGATCGAGAACACCCTCCTGCGGGTGGACGGCGTGCGCGACGGCGCGGTGGTCGTCGCCGAACGGGCGGACCGGAGCAGCCATCTGATCGCCTTCTACACCGGTCGGCACTGCGAGACGGAGGAACTGCGCCGGGCCCTCGGCGACGTGCTGCCCGGCTACATGGTCCCCTCGGCCTTCCACTGGCAGGAGGCTCTGCCGCTGACCGCCAACGGCAAGATCGACAGGAAGGCCCTGACCGCACTGGCCTCGCGGACCGCGGCGACGGAGGCCGACGCCGCCGCGCAGCACCACGACGCCCCCCGCACCCCGACGGAGCGGAGGCTGGCGGCCGCCTGGGCCGAGCTGCTGAGCGTCCCCGAGGACCAGGTGGGCCGGCAGGACCACTTCTTCGACCGCGGCGGCACCTCGCTGTCGGCGGTGAAACTCACCATCGCCCTCGACCGCGCGGTGTCGCTCAAGGACATCACCCGCCACCCGGTACTGGCCGACCTCGCCGCCCTGCTCGACGGCGCGACCCGAAAACGCCACGAGCTGCTTCAGCCGCTGTCCGAGGCGGACGGTGCGCCGGAGTGCGCGCTGGTGTGCTTCCCGTACGCGGGCGGCAACGCGGTCAACTTCCAGCCGATGGCGGGCGCCCTGGCGGGCAGCGGGCTCGCGGTCTACGCCGTCGAGCTGCCGGGACACGACCTGGCCGCCCGTAAGGAACCCTTCGAGCCCATCGAGCAGGTCGCGGAGCAGGTGGCCGCAGAGATCGCCGGACGGGGCCCGGGCAGGGTCATGCTGTGGGGTCACTCCTCGGGCGCCGCGTTGGCGGTGGAGACCGCGAGGCGGCTGGGGGAGCACGGGGTGGACGTGGCACGGGTGTTCCTCGCCGCGCAGCTGCTCGGCACCGCCGCCGGCCGGCGCGCCGCCGTGACCGAGCTGACGCGGCAGAGCAACGCCGAGATCGCCGCCGGACTCGGCACGGACGGCGGGTACACCGAGCTCGGCGAGCTGAACGCGCAGCACGCCGAACACATCGGCGCGGCCTACCGGCACGACTGCGTGGCCGCGCACCGCTACTTCGCCGACGCCCTGGAAGGCGCGCAGACGGTGAAGCTCTCCGCTCCGGTCACCGTGGTGGTCGCCGACGACGACCCCAGCACGGCGGGACACGCCGACCGGCACCAGGACTGGCAGCTCCTGGCCGAGCAGGTCGACCTGCACCGACTGACCGACGGCGGCCACTACTTCCCGCGCACCCGGCCGGCCGAGGCGGCCCGGGCCGTCCTGGTCGCCGCCGAACTGCTGGCCTCTTCCTGATCCTTCGCGAGCCCCCTTGGTGACGAACGAAAGGAAACCACGATGTCGTTGCCCTCCCCGGCGTCACTGCTCGAGGTGCAGCTGCAGCCGGACAGACCTCCGATCCTGTCCGTCGACGTCCCCGCCGACGCGTCCCGGTGGGCGGCCGAGAACCGTGACGCGCTGCGTGCGCTGGTCACCGAACACGGAGTGGTCCTGGTCCGCGGCCTGGGGCTGCGGGAGCCGGGCCAGGCCGGTGCCGTCTTCACCGCGCTGGCCGGTGACCTGATGCTGGAGAGGGAGGCCTTCGCCCCCCGGCACAGCCATGGCCCGGGGGTGTACTCCTCCACCACCTGGCCGGCCAACCAGCCGATGTGCATGCACCACGAGCTGAGCTACGCGCTGGAGGTTCCCGGCCTGATGCTGTTCGCCTGTGTCACCCCGCCGGGCCAGGGCGGGGCGACCGCGGTGGCCGACGCCGAGCGTGTGCTCCAGGCGCTGCCCAGCGCGCTGACCGAACGCTTCGAGCGTGAGGGCTGGCTGCTCACCCGCAGCTACAACGACGAGATCGGGGCGTCCCTGACCGAGTCGTTCGGCACCGACGACCCCGCCGCCGTCGAGGACTACTGCCGCGCCCACGCCATCGACTTCACCTGGCAGCCCGACGGGACGCTGCAGACGCGGCAGCGCCGCAGCGCGGTGGTGCGGCACCCGGTCACCGGCCGGCGCTGCTGGTTCAACCAGATCGCCTTCCTCAACCAGTGGACGCTGGCCCCGGAGGTGCGCGAGTACCTGGTGGACGTATACGGCGAGGACGGACTGCCGTTCAACACCCGCTTCGGAGACGGCACTTCGATCGACGAGGAGGTCGTGCAGCTGCTCAACGCCACCTATGACGCCCACACCCGGCGCGAGCCGTGGCAGGCCGGCGATCTGATGCTGGTCGACAACGTCCGCACCGCGCACAGCAGAGAGGCCTTCACCGGTGCACGCGAGGTGCTCGTCGCCATGGCCGAGCCCCTGCGCCTGGCCGACCGCTGCCCAACCCGGAAGGCGAGTGAGTGATGACGCCCGTGACATCCCCCGCCGACCGGGGCGGCCGCGCCCACCCGGCCCCCGCGCCGACTTTCGCGGTGCTTGGCGGCGCCCAGGTGCAGCAGGCGCTCGACGGCAGCGAGAAGAAGATCGTGGAGCTGGTCGAGGCCACCTACCGGCTGCACGGCGCCGGTGACTCGGTCAACCCCCCGTCGTACTTCCTGCGCTTCCCCGACCGTCCCGCGGACCGGATCATCGCGCTGCCGGCGTCCATCGGCGGGCCCGCGCGCGTGGACGGGCTGAAGTGGATCTCCAGCTTCCCCGGCAACATCACCGCCGGCCTGCCCCGGGCCTCGGCGGTCCTCATCCTCAACGACCACGACACCGGGTATCCCTTCGCCTGCCTGGAGAGCTCCATCATCAGCGCCACCAGGACCGCGGCCTCCGCGGCGCTGGCGGCGGACTGGCTCACCCGCACGAGGCCCCGGCCCAGCCGGGTCGGGTTCTTCGGCACGGGCCTGATCGCCCGTTACATCCACACCTTCCTGGCCGGCACCGGCTGGACGTTCGACACCATCGGGCTGCACGACCTGTCGGCCGACAGCGCGGCCGGCTTCCGGGGTTACCTGGAACAGGCCGGAACGGCCGGCGAGGTCACCGTCCACGACAGCGCCGAGGAACTCATCCGCTCCAGCGACCTGGTGGTCTTCGCCACCGTCGCCGGCGAACCGCACGTCAGCGACCCGGCCTGGTTCGGCCACCATCCCGTGGTCCTGCACGTGTCCCTGCGCGACCTCGCTCCCGAGGTCCTGCTCGCCTCGGCCAACTTCGTCGACGACGTCGAGCACTGTCTGAAGGCGAACACCTCTCCCCACCTGGCCGAGCAGCTCACCGGCAGCCGGGACTTCCTGGACGGCACCCTCTACGACGTCATGACGGGCCGGACGGACCCGCCGAGCGACCGTACGGTGATCTTCTCGCCGTTCGGACTCGGGGTCCTCGACCTCGCCGTCGGCAAGTACGTCTACGACGAAGTGGCCCGGACCGGACACCTGCGCCTCATCGACGACTTCTTCCACGAGCTGCGCCGGTACGGCTGATCGCCCTGTTCCTCGGCTCTGGCATCAGGAGGCCATCGTGCCCGTCATCTCCGAACCCCATGCCTTCAACGAAGGCGAGCTCTACATCGACCTGCAGTCGATCTTCGGGCGTACCCTCTACCTGAAGTGCGAGGGCTTCAACTTCGCGGGCTCCATCAAGCTGAAGGCCGCGATAGAGATGGTGGAGACCGCCGAGCGCGACGGCCTCCTGACGCCGGACTCGATTCTGATCGAGTCCTCGTCCGGCAACCTGGGCGTGGCGCTCAGCATGATCGCCGCGAGCAAGGGCTACCGGTTCCTGTGCGTGACGGACTCCCGCTGCAACCTGTCCACCCGGCTGCTGATGGAGGCGCTGGGCAGCGATGTGCACGTCATCGCCGACATGGACGCCAACGCCGGGTTCCTCGGGGCGCGGATCGACTACGTCCGCTCGCTGTGCGACTCCGACAACCGGTACGTGTGGCTCAGCCAGTACACCAATCCGGGCAACTGGCGGGCGCACTACCGCAAGACCGCGCCGGAGATCGCCCGTCAGTTCCCCCGGCTGGACGCGCTGTTCGTCGGGGCGGGCACCACCGGCACCCTGATGGGCTGCGCGCGCTACTTCCGCCAGTGGCACCGCCCGGTGCGGATCATCGCGGTGGACACCGTCGGCTCGGTGGCCTTCGGCGGCGAACCGGGCCGCCGGATGATTCCCGGCCTGGGCATGAGCATGCGCCCGCCGCTGCTCGACGAGTCCTTCGTGGACGAGTTGATACGGGTCGAGGAGGCGGACACCATCCGCGCCTGCCACCGTCTGGCCAGACACGGCTTCCTGTTCGGCGGCTCCACCGGGACGGTGGTGAGCGGTGCCATGGGGTGGCTGGCCCAGCACGGGGCGGACGGCCTCACCGCCGTGGCCATCGCCCCGGACCTCGGTGAGCGCTACCTCGACACCATCTACCAGACCACCTGGCTGCAGGACCTGTACGGCGACGACATCCTCGACTCCGAGGAGGTGAGCGCCCGTTCCCGGGGGGCCGCCGGGCCGGCGTCACGGACGCCGAGCCGACGGCGCAAGCCGTAGCGTCCGGTCGCGCGCGGGTGCGGCCGTATGCGGACGCCTGACCGGCTTCGGCTCGCAGCGGCCGTGTCGTGGCTGCGGGCCCATGACCCCGAACTGGCGGCGACCCGCCGGGCCGGGCGGACCGCGATCGTGATGCCCGCGCTGTTCGCCCTGTGCGGCCAGGTGATCGGCTCGGCCGCCATGGCCACGTACGCCGCGTTCGGTTCGTTCTCGATGCTGCTGCTGGTGGACTTCACCGGCCCAATGGCGCAGCGGCTGCGGGCCCACCTGGAACTCGGGCTGGCCTGGGCCGTTCTCATCGGCCTGGGCACGCTCGTCGCTCCTGAGAAACGGCTCGCGGTCGCCGTCATGGTCGTGGTCGGCTTCCTCGTGCTGTTCTCCGGGGTGGTCAGCTCGGTCCTCGCGCAAACGTCCACGGCACTGCTGCTCGCCTTCGTCCTTCCGGTGACCTCACCCGTGCCGTCGGCGCAGCTTCCGGACCGGCTCGCCGGGGCGGGCCTGGCGACGGCCGCTGCCATGATCGCCGTCCGGGTGCTGTGGCCGAGGCCCGCCGTGGATCCGCTCAGCGCGCCCGCCGCGCGGGTCTGCCGGGCGGCGGCGGAGCAACTGCGCACGGACGCGTCCGCACTGGCCGGCGGACCGGCCGCAGCCGGTACCGCACAGTGCCGGGCCGCCGCGGACACGGCGGCCGCGGCCGCGGCCGAGCTGCGCGGCGTCTTCGACGCCACCCCCTATCGGCCGACCGGTCTGGACACCGGTTCCCGCGCTCTGGTCCGGCTGGTCGACGAACTCACCTGGTTGTGCGGCATCCTGGCCGACAGCACGCCCCCTGCGAAGGAGCGCCCGGCGGGCGACCCCGAGGCCCACACCGTACGGCGGGCCGCCGCCCGAGTCCTGGACCACGCAGCCGGGCTCCTCGACGCCCCGCACGGCTCGCCGGAGGGAATCCGCACCGCCGCCGAGGATCTGCGGGCCGCCCTGGCCGACCTGGAGCGCACCACCACCGCCCGGCTGCCCGTACACCGCGCGGGCGCGGCCGCATCCTCCCGGGCACACCCCGTCATCGGCGTCATCGATGTGTCCTTCCGCGCCCAGGAACTGGGATTCGCGACCCTCCAGGTGGCGAGCAACGTCGAGTTGGCCGCGGCCGCCGAGCGCCGTGGCTGGCTGGAGCGCCTGCTGGGCCGCGACCCCGGCGCCATGTCCGAACCGCTGTCGGCGGCCCGCGAACGGGCCGCCGCTCATCTGACCCGCCACTCGGTCTGGCTGCACAACAGCCTGCGCGGCGCGGCCGGCCTCGGCGTCGCGGTGGCGCTCGCCGACCTGACGAGCGTGCAGCGCTCGTTCTGGGTGCTGCTGGGGACCCTGTCGGTGCTGCGCTCGAACGCCCTCAGCACCGGGCAGAACGCACTGCGCGCCCTGGGCGGCACCCTCGCCGGCTCCGTGATCGGGGCAGGGCTGCTGTACCTCATCGGCCGCCACGGCGACGTGCTCTGGTACCTGCTGCCGTTCGCGGTGCTGCTCGCCGGCGTCGCGCCCACCGTCGTCTCGTTCGCCGCCGGGCAGGCCGCGTTCACCGTCACCCTGGTCATCCTGTTCAGCATCGGCCAGAACCCGGACTGGCACATCGTGCTGCTGCGCATCGAGGACATCGCCATCGGCTGTGCCGTGAGCGTCGTGGTCGGTCTTTTCTTCTGGCCGCGCGGTGCGGCGGCCGCCGTCGACCGGGCGCTGGCCGAGGCGTACACCGGAAGTGCGGGCTATCTGGCCGGCGCGGTGGCGTACGCGGTGGGGCGCTGCGGCGCCGGCCCCGGGCCGGTCGGCGCCCCGGCCGAGGAGGCGCGTGAGGCGGCGGCCGCGGCGCGCAGGCTCGACGACGCCTTCCGCACCTACCTGGCCGAACGCGGACCCAAGCCGGTGCCGTTGGCCTGCGTGTCAACGCTGGTCACGGGCGTCGTGGGGCTGCGCCTGGCCGCGGACGCCGTGCTGGGCCTGTGGCAGCGGGCCGGCGAGCCGGATCTGGCCACCGACCGGGGAGAGGCCCGGCTGGTGCTGCTGCAGGCGTCCGGGCGGGTGACGGGCTGGTACCGGGACCTGGCTGCGTGTCTGGGCCGGGGCACCGCCGTGCCCGAGCCGCTGCCCCGCAACCCGACGGCCGAAGAGCGGCTGATCGAGGCGCTGCGCCGCGACCTGAGCGACGAGAGGGGACGAGCCACCGCCACGGCCCTGCGCATCATCTGGACCGCCGACCACATCGACGTCGCCCGCCGTCTGCAACCGGGCCTGGCGGCCGCGGCGGAGCACGGCGGGCCGTCCGGGAACGGTCCGCGAGTCGCCCGCGGCTGATCCCGGCTCTTGCGCCCCGCCCGTACGGGCGGGGCGCCCCGCAGGGGCACACGGTGTGGCGAACCGGCACGGTCGTCGGCGACAGTCATCGTTCGGGCGCCGGGGATAGCCCGTGCGGTGGTCGGGACGAGGACACGGCTCGCTGGGGCGACCTCCTGCTGACATAGTGCGGCCATGGAGATCACGACTGCCGGCGGACACCTGCGTCCGCCGATCCGTGGATCCCGCGACGCCCACCGGTACGTCCGGTGAGCGCGTTCACGCGGCCGCCCGGTACTCAGTCCCGCAGGAGCCGTCTGCGGCGTGACCCACGTGTCCGCCGTACGGTGCTCGTCCTCGCCCTGACCGGCGCCGTCGGCGTCACCGGCGCCGCCGCCCTGGTCGCTTCCCTCCGGCAGGAGGAGCACCACTCCCCCGCACCCGGACCTTCCGCGTCGGCGTCCGGCGCGGCGCCCTCACCCGGCGCGCCGGGCATCGGCGACCCGCTCGTGCCGCTCGACGGAAACGGCGGCTACACGGTCCGCCACTACACCCTCGACTTCGACTGGCAGGCGCCCCGGACACCGTTCCAGGCCGACACCACCATCAGCGCCACCGCCACACAGGCGCTGTCCCGGTTCGACCTGGACTTCGCGGGCAACACGCTGCACACCGTCACCGTCGACGGCGCACCCGCGACCGCCGTACGCGACGGCGACGAACTCGTCGTCACCCCCGCGAAACCGATTCCCGACGGCAGCGCCTTCACCGTACGGGTCGCCTACACCGCCGACCCGACCCAGCGACGGCACCGCGGGGACGCCATCGGGGACTACGGCTGGGTGCCCACGCCCGACGGCACCGTGCTCTACCCGCAGCCCAACGGCGCGAAGATGATCTTCCCGGCGAACGATCACCCGAGCCTGCGGGCACCGTTCACCTTCCGCATCACCACGCCACCGGACCTCACCGCGGTCGCCAACGGCCGGCTCGTGCAGCGCGCCCGGCGACCCGACGGACGGGTGAGGTGGACGTACGACTCCGAGCAGCCGGTCGCCCCGCAGCTGGTCCAGATGGCGATCGGCAGGTTCGCGTTCGTCGACGGCACCGGTCCGCGTGGGCTGCCCGTCCGGGACGTGGTCCCGGACGGCCTGGTGACCGACACCGAGGGGTACCGCTCCCTCACCCCGGAGCACCTGGCCTGGCTGGAACGGCGGCTCGGCCCCTATCCCTTCCGCCGCTACGGCGTGCTGGTCGGGGACACGGACCTGCCGGTGGCGCTGGAGACGCAGTCGCTGTCCGTTGTGCCGAGGGCGGATCTGTTGGGGGATCAGGTGGACGCCGAGCGCGACCTGGTGCACGAGCTGACCCACCACTGGACCGGCGACAGCGTCGCCATCCGGCGCTGGTCGGACCTGTGGCTGAGTGAGGGTCATGCCCGCTACTACGAACGCCTCTACTCCGACACGCACGGCGGCGACAGCATGGAGGCGGCGATGCGGGCGGCGTACGAGCAGCACGACCAGTGGCGTCACGACGACGGGGCGCCCGCCGAACCCACCGAAGCGACCCTGTTCAAGCGGATGCGGTACGACGGTTCGGCGCTGGTGCTCTACGCCCTGCGGGAGAAGGTCGGCGAGGAGACCTTCGGCAGGATCGAACGGTCCTGGGTGTCCAGGTACCGTGGCCGGGCCGCCGGCACCCGGGACTTCATCGCGCTGGCGTCCGAGGTCGCCGGCCGTGATCTGACGGCGTTTCTGACGCCGTGGCTGTACGGGCCGCACACGCCGCCCATGCCGGGACACCCCGACTGGGTGGTGGATCCGGTCGAGGGCTGAGCCGCCGTCAGCCCGTCGGCGGCGGGCAGCGCTACGCGGTGGGGCCCCCGTCGGTTCCGCGTGGGGGCGGACGTTCTGCCGCCGACCGGGTGGCCTCTGCGGGGCGGCTGGTCCACGTCGGTGACGCTCGGCGCGACATGGCGTGTCGGGCACGGAAGCGTACGAGGGGTGGCGTTAAGGGCAACTCCCTTGTCCTGGCTGCGACGAGCATGGTTGGAGGCCCTTGCAATGAGAAGACGTGTCGATCTCGCCCCCCGAGTCCCCAGCGCCGTGTGCATGCGCCGCTGCATCATCTGCGTGGCGGCCTCGGCGGCGCTCGCGGTGCCCCTGCTGGCCGGCCCGCCGGACGACCCCGAGGTGGCGGCCGACCGGCGCCTGCAGAACAGCTTCACCGCCGCCGCCGAGGAATACCACGTACCACGCAGTGTGCTCATGGGCGTGTCCTACATGGAGACGCGCTGGGACTCCCATCGGGGCGCCCCGAGCGTCGCCGGTGGCTACGGGCCGATGCACCTGGTGGACTCCCGCCCGCCCCAGCCCCAGCCGCAGTCGGCGGCCGGCCCGGGAAGCGGCGCCTCGCACGCCGGGACGGCAGGGCCGCTGTCCTCTCCCGAGCCGAGCCCCTCGGGCAGTCGCTCCGTGCAGCCGGCGGACCTGCAACGGGCCGCCCGGCTGATCGGGGCTCCGCCGGGGCGGCTGCGGACGGACGACGAGGCCAATGTGCGCGGCGGCGCGGCGCTGCTGGCCGCGACCCAGCGCAAGCTCGGCAAGCCGCTCAGCGACAACCCGGCGGACTGGTGGGAGTCGGTGGTGCGGTTCCCGGGCACGGGCGACACCGCGTCGGCGACGACCTACGCGAACGACGTCTTCGCGGTGATCCGCCGCGGTGCGGACCGCACCACGGACACGGGCCAGCACGTCACACTCCCAGCCAGTCCGGGCGTGCGTCCCAAGACCCCCCGCCCGCAGGACGCGGGGCGCCCCAAGGAGGTCGAGTGCCCGACTGAGCTGACCTGCTCCTGGCTCAGCGCGCCGTACGTCGAGATCGACGAGGACAACTACGGCAATCACGACCTGGCCGACCGGCCCCGGGACCAGAAGATCGATTACATCGTCATCCACGACACCGAGGCGTCGCTGCAGTCCATGTTCCAGACCGTGCAGGATCCGACGGAGGCGTCGTGGCACTACTCGATCCGCTCCAGTGACGGCCATGTCACCCAGCACGTCAGGACCAAGGACGCGGCCTGGCACTCGGGAAACCAGTTCGTGAACGCCCGCTCGATCGGTATCGAGCACGAAGGGTTCCTCCGGCAGCCCGACGCCTGGTACACGGAGCAGATGTACCGGACCTCGGCCCGCCTGGTGCGCTTCCTGGCGAAGAAGTACGGCGTCCCGCTCGACCGGCAGCACATCTTCGGTCACGACAACGTGCCCGCCCCGACCGCCGCGTCCATCCCGGACATGCACGACGACCCCGGCCCCTTCTGGGACTGGCGGCACTACTTCGACCTCCTCGGCGCACCGCTGCGTTCCACGGCCGGGCCGGACAGCGCCTTGGTGACCGTGCTGCCGGACTACGCCACCCACAAGCCGCGGTTCACGGGATGCACCAAGGCCGGTGTGCCCTGCGCGCCGCACGGCTCCAGTGCCGTCCGCCTCCACACCGAGCCGAACGAGAAGGCCCCGCTCATCCAGGATCCGGGCCGGCGCCCCGGCGGCGAGGGCTCCACCGAGGACGTCGACGACCTCGGGTCGCGGGTCTCGGCCGGACAGACCTTCGCGGTGGCCGGGCGCAGCGGCGACTGGACGGCGATCTGGTACCAGGGCCACAAGGCGTGGTTCAGCAACCCGAAGGCACACCCGACGGCCGTCGGTGCGACCGGGCAGATGGTGACTCCGAGGGAGGGCCTCAGCGAGATCCCGGTGTACGGACGGGCCCTGCCGGAGGAGGACGCCTACCCGGAGGGGATGGAGGAGCAGACCGAGTCGCCGCTGCCGTACAGCCTCCGAGCGGGTCAGCGGTATGTGACGCAGGATCGCGTCGTCGGCTCCTACATCGACAGGTCCTTCTTCGCCGACCAACCGGATCCGGTGGTGACGGGCCAGGAGGAGTACTACGAGATCCAGTTCGGGCACCGGCTGGCCTATGTCCGGGCGAGGGACGTGGACGTGGTGAACGGACCGGAAGACGCGGCAGGCGCAGCAGGCGCGGCGGGACCATCGGCGACCGATGGGGCGCGTCCCGCCCAGCCGGAGAAGGCACGTGACACGGCGGGGGACACCGGGTGACACGGCGGTGCTCCCCGCAGCGTCCGGAAACCGCGCGGTCCGGCGGTCTCAGCCGGGCCGGACGAGCCGGGTCTCGTACGCGAAGACCACGGCCTGCACGCGGTCCCGCAGTTCCAGCTTGACCAGGATGCGGCTCAGGTGCGTCTTGACGGTCGCCTCGGCCAGCTGCAGGGTCTCGGCGATCTCCGCGTTGGACAGCCCGCGGCCCACCTGCGTCAGCACCTCCCGCTCGCGGGCGGTGATCCGGGCCAGTCGCTCGTCCTCGCGGGTACTCGCCGACTGGCCGGGGAGGCGGTGGGCGAAGTTCTCCAGCAGCAGCCGGGTGATGCGCGGCGCCACCACCGCGTCGCCGGCAGCCACGCAGCGGATCGCCGCCAGCAGTTCCTGGGGCAGCGCGTTCTTGAGCAGGAATCCCGATGCTCCCGCGCGCAGGCCGGCGAAGGCGTACTCGTCGAGGTCGAAGGTGGTCAGGATCAGCACCTTCGCCTCGGGGCACTGCGCCACGATGCGTTCCGTCGCCTCGATGCCGTCCACGCCGGGCATCCGGACGTCCATCAGGACCACGTCGGGACGCAGTTCGCGGGTCAGACGCACGGCCTGCTCGCCGTCACCGGCCTCGCCGATGGCCTCCATGTCGGACTGCGCCTCCAGCACCATGGAGAACGCCATGCGGAGCAAGGGCTCGTCGTCGACGAGAAGAACTCTGATCGTCATGCCTCACGCTTCGTTTCCGGACAGGGCCAGCACCGCACGCACATGCCAGCCGCCGTCGGGCCGTGGCCCCGCCTCGAATTCGCCACCGTACGCCGCGGCCCGCTCCCGCATGCCGTGCAGTCCCTGTCCGCCGGAGGCGACGGGGACCTTCACCGCGGGGCCGTCGTCGGTGACGTGCACCGTGATCCGCTGCGGATCGCAGCGCACCCGGACATCGGCCCGGGTGCCCGGCGGGGTGTGCTTGAGGGTGTTGGTGAGCGCCTCCTGAACCAGGCGGTACACCGTCAGCTGCGCCGGGACGGGCACGCCCGCCGGGTCACCCGCGATCCGCAGCCGGGTGGGCAGCCCGGCCGCGCGGACCTGGTCGGCCAGCGGCTCCAGTTGTGCGATGCCCGGCATCGGGTGACGCAGCGCGTCGGGTTCGTCGGCGCGCAGCACGCCGAGGAAGCGCCGCATGTCGGTGATCGCCTGACGTCCCGTCGTGGACACCTGCCGCATCGCCGCGGTGGCCCGGTCCGGAGAGCGCTCCTGCGCGAAGACGGCGCCATCGGCGAGTGCCACCATCACCGACAGGTTGTGCGTGACGATGTCGTGCATCTCGCGGGCGATGCGGGAGCGTTCGCCGGCCACCGCGAGCTGCGCCTGCTGGTCCCGCTCGCGTTCGAGCCGGACGGCCCGCTCCTCCAGGAACGCCATGTGGGCGCGTCGGCTGCGCATGTTCATCCCGATCACCGCCGCGGCCACGGCCATCGCGGAGAGGGCGACGAACGACTCGGCGCCCCGGCCCTCGGGAGCCCACCGCGCCGACGCGAGCACGATCCCGCCCTCCAGCACTCCGATGGCGAGCCAGGTGCGCCGGCGTGGGGCGTACGCGGCCACCGTGTACAGCGCGATCAGCAGCGAGACGTCCGCGGGTATGCGCACATCGGCGCACCACTGGACGAGGGCGACCGCCGACATCGCCAGGAACGCCGTGAGCGGCGCCCGGCGCCGCCACACGAGCGGAAGCGCCAGCAACCCGGTGAACAGCAGGACCGGCCACATGAGCTCGCGCAGGCGGCGGTGCTCCACCCCGGTCTGCGCCAGGAAGACCGCCGCCGCGAACAGGGCGTCCACGGCCGGCGGCGACAGGCGTGTGCGCAGCCGCAGCCGGGCGCGCCCCGCGAGGGCGCGCCACGACTGGGCCCGCTGCTGCAGGGCCTGGGGTGGCGCGTACGTCATGGACGCGCCAGTCGGCCGTCCGTCACGGCGACGGTGCCCTGCCCGGCAGCCGCCATCAGGCGTCCCGCCGCTTCAGTGCCGCCGCCGCCCCGGCCAGCGCCACCAGGGCGTACAGGCAGAACACCGCGAATCCGGACCATGGCGCCAGCGTATGCGGCTCCTGCTGGATGTGGACCAGGCCCTGCCCCGCCGTGCTCGGCAGGTACTTGTTGACCGCGTCGAACCACGACGACGGCAGCGCCTCGGCGAGCACCGGAAGCACCAGCAGCACACCGAACAGGGTGGCGATGCCGCCCGCGGTGTTGCGGATCAGCGCCCCGAGTGCCACCCCGATCAGGCCCACGCCCGTCAGGTACAGTCCGGCGCCGAGCACCGCGCGCAGCACGCCCGGGGCGGAGAGCGAGGTCCCCAGGTGGTGGCCCGACAGCGCGGCCTGTCCGACCAGGAAGGCGACCAGCGAGGCGATCGTCATCAGCACCCACGCCACGGCGGCGTACACGAGGGCCTTGGCCCAGAGCACGGGCAGGCGGCGCGGCACCGCGGACAGCGAGGCACGGATCATTCCGGTGGCGTACTCACCGCTGATGACCAGGACGCCGAGGACGCCGACGGCCAGCTGGGCCAGGTAGAAGCCGCGCAGGCTGACCAGCGTCGGATCGAAGTGCAGGCGCTCGTCCGGGGGCAGGTGGGACCAGCGGTCGGCGGTGAAGTAGCTGAACAGGAAGCCCAGGCCGATCATCGCGACGACCGCTGCGAGCAGGGTGAAGAGGGTCGACCGCAGCGACCGCAGCTTGATCCACTCGGAGTGGATCACCCGCAGTTGCGTGACCTCGCCCCGTTCCGCCTCCGGAATCACCGTTGCCGTCGTCATGCCGCACGCCCTTCCCCACCCGCGCCGACGAGCTGCGCCGCCGGTGCCTGGTACTCCACGGCGTCCCGGGTCAGCTCCATGAACGCCTCCTCCAGCGACGCCTGCTGCGGCGTCAGTTCGGCCAGCGCGATGCCGTGGTCGGCCGCGATCCGGCCGATGCGCTCACTGGTCAGCCCCGTCACCAGCAGCACACCCTCCTCCTGTGCACTGACGGTCACGTCCGGACCGGCCAGCAGGCCGCGCAGCCCGTCCGCTTCGTCGGTGCGCACCCGCACCAGGTCGCCGGCGGCCTGTGCGGTGAATTCCGCCACCGACGTGTCGGCGATCAGCCGCCCCCGTCCGATGACGATGAGGTGCTCGGCGGTCAGCGCCATCTCGGACATGAGGTGCGAGGACACCAGGACGGTACGCCCCTCGGCGGCCAGTCCCTTGAGCAGGTTGCGGATCCAGAGGATGCCCTCGGGGTCGAGGCCGTTGACCGGCTCGTCGAGGATCACGGTCGCCGGGTCGCCCAGCAGGGCGCTGGCGATTCCGAGACGCTGTCCCATGCCCAGCGAGAAGCCGCCTACCCGCTTCTTCGCCACGGCGCGCAGACCGACGAGGTCGATCACCTCGTTCACCCGGCGGGCGGAGATCCCGTGGGTGGCGGCGAGCGCCAGCAGATGGTTGTAGGCGCTGCGCCCGGTGTGGATGGCGCGCGCCTCCAGCATCGCGCCCACCTCGTGCAGGGGTGCCCGGTGCTGGGCGTAGCCCTTGCCGTTGACCACCGCCCGGCCCGAGGTGGGCGCGTCGAGGCCGATGAGCATCCGCATGGTGGTGGACTTGCCGGCCCCGTTCGGCCCGAGGAACCCGGTCACGGTGCCGGGACGCACGGTGAAGCTGAGATCCTGCACAGCCGTGCGCTCGCCGTAACGTTTGGTGAGGGAATGGGCCTCGATCATGAAGTGTCCTCGCGGGAAGGGGAACGTGGGTCCGGCCGGAGTCGTGCCTGGCCGGACGCGCTCCACGCTAGAACTGGATCTCGCCCGGATCGACAACCCACGGGCCGAAGCTCCGCGCGCCCTTCTGCATCCGCGGGCTGAACGACGTACATCCGTTGATGTATGCGCCGGGGTCCGCGCCCGGGCCGGGCCGACGTGCCCGCCCGGTTCGCCCCGGGTCTCGGCGATGGCCGGCGGGGCGTGCCTCACGGGCACCACCTCGCAGCCGTCGCTGTCCGCGATGGTCGCCGCGACCGCCTCGGAGGCGTCCGGCCCTTGGCGGTGGACCATGGGACTACGGCGGGTGCCCGGCGGGCGGACGGCCGGATGCCGCATCGGCGCGGAAACGGGCCGCCGAGCACGGCCCGGGTGCCGGAACGGCGGCTCACCGCGCGCCTGCGCGCGACCGCCTTGGGGTAGAGCCTGTCCCGGGTCGGCGGCCCCGTGCGCGCCGCACCCGGAGGAAGGGCGTCCGGGCCGGCCGGTGTGCGGGCCGGCCCGGACGGGGTGATCAGAGCGGTCAGACGAGGTCGAACCGGTCCAGGTTCATCACCTTGACCCATGCCGCGACGAAGTCGTTCACGAACTTCTTGGCCGCGTCGTCGCTCGCGTACACCTCGGCGACCGCGCGCAGCTCGGAGTTCGACCCGAAGACCAGGTCGGCACGGGTGCCGGTCCACTTGACCTCGCCGGTGGCGTCGTCGCGGCCCTCGAAGGTGTGCTGGTCCTCCGAGGTCGCCGACCACGTCGTGCCCAGGTCGAGCAGGTTGACGAAGAAGTCGTTCGTCAGCCTGCCCGGGGTCTCGGTGAGGACCCCGAGCGACGTCCGCCGGTAGTTGGCGCCCAGGACGCGCAGGCCACCGACCAGGACGGTCAGCTCGGGGGCGCTCAGGCCCAGCAGGTTCGCCCTGTCGAGCAGCAGGAACTCGGCCGGCAGGCGGTTGCCCTTGCCGAGGTAGTTGCGGAAGCCGTCGGCGGTGGGCTCCAGCGCGGCGAAGGACTCCGCGTCGGTGTGCTCCTCCGTGGCGTCCACACGGCCCGGTGCGAACGGCACCTCGATGTCGTGACCGGCGTCCTTGGCCGCCTTCTCCACGGCGGCGGCGCCACCGAGGACGATCAGGTCGGCCAGGGAGACCTTCCTGGCGCCGGAGTTGAACTCCGCCTGAATGCCCTCGAGGACACGCAGCACCTGCGCCAGCTCGTCGGGCTCGTTGACCTCCCAGCCGGCCTGCGGCTGCAGGCGGATGCGGGCGCCGTTGGCACCGCCGCGCTTGTCGCTGGTGCGGAACGTCGAGGCCGACGCCCACGCGGTGGACACCAGCTGCGCGACGGTCAGACCCGAGTCGAGCAGCTTGGCCTTGAGGGCCGCGATGTCGGCGGCGTCGATGACCTCGCCCTCGGCCTCCGGCAGCGGGTCCTGCCACACCAGGGTCTCCTCCGGGACCTCCGGGCCGAGGTACAGCGACTTCGGGCCCATGTCGCGGTGGGTCAGCTTGTACCAGGCACGGGCGAAGGCGTCCGCGAATTCGTCGGGGTTCTCGTAGAAGCGCCGCGAGATCGGCTCGTAGACCGGGTCGAACCGGAGCGAGAGGTCCGTCGTCAGCATCCTCGGAGGGTGGCTCTTCGACGAGTCGTGGGCGTCCGGAATGGTGCCCGCGCCGGCACCGTCCTTCGCCACCCACTGGTGGGCTCCGGCCGGGCTCGTCGTCAGCTCGTACTCGTACTCGAACAGGTTCTTGAAGAAGCCGTTGCTCCACTGGGTCGGCGTGCTGGTCCAGGTGACCTCGAGGCCACTGGTGATCGCGTCGCCGCCCTTGCCGGTGCCGTACGTGCTCCGCCAGCCGAGGCCCTGCGCCTCGATCGGGGCGGCCTCGGGGTCCGGGCCGACGTGGTCCGCCGGACCCGCGCCGTGGGTCTTGCCGAAGGTGTGGCCGCCCGCGATCAGGGCGACGGTCTCCTCGTCGTTCATCGCCATGCGGCGGAACGTCTCACGGATGTCGCGGGCCGCGGCGATCGGGTCCGGGTTGCCGTTCGGGCCCTCCGGGTTGACGTAGATGAGGCCCATCTGGACCGCGCCGAGCGGGTTCTCCAGCTCGCGGTCGCCGGTGTAGCGCTGGTCGTCGAGCCAGGTGGTCTCGGGACCCCAGTAGACGTCCTCCTCCGGCTCCCAGACGTCCGCACGGCCGCCGCCGAAGCCGAAGGGCTTGAAGCCCATCGACTCCAGGGCGACGTTGCCTGCGAGGATCAGGAGGTCGGCCCACGACAGGTTCCGGCCGTACTTCTTCTTGACCGGCCACAGCAGGCGGCGGGCCTTGTCGAGGTTGCCGTTGTCCGGCCAGCTGTTGAGCGGGGCGAAGCGCTGCTGACCGGCACCGGCGCCGCCGCGGCCGTCGCTGATGCGGTAGGTGCCCGCGCTGTGCCAGGCCATGCGGATCATGAACGGGCCGTAGTGACCGAAGTCGGCCGGCCACCAGTCCTTCGAGTCGGTGAGCACCTCGGCGATGTCCCGCTTCACGGCCGGGAGGTCGAGGCTCTTGAACGCCTCGGCGTAGTCGAAGTCCTCACCGAGCGGGTTGGCCACGGCGGGGTTCTTGGCGAGGATCTTCAGATTGAGCCGCTCCGGCCACCACTGGCGGTTCCCGCCACCCTGAGTCGGGTGCAGGGCGCGCCCGTGCGCCACCGGGCAGCCACCTCCCTCCTCGCTCTTCGCGTCGGTGACGATTGCCTCATGGTTCTCGGTCATGCGAATCCTTCCAAACTGGCTGGGTGGATCACGGTGCTCAGGAACTGCGGGCGGTGGAACAGGCGGGGCACAGGCCCCAGTAGATGACCTCGGCCTCGTCGACGGAGAAGCCGCGGTCGTCGGAGGCGGTCAGGCAGGGCGCCTCGCCGGCCGAACAGTCCACGTCGGCGACGGCGCCGCACGACCGGCACACGAGGTGGTGATGGTTGTCCCCCACGCGTCCCTCGAACCGGGCCGGGCTGCCGGCCGGTTCGATGCGGCGTATGAGCCCCGCCTCGGTGAGCGCGTGGAGGGCGTCGTAGACGGCTGGAAGGGAGATGTGGCCTACACGATCGCGGACGCCGGCGGCGATCGCCTCGGCGTCGAGATGGTCACCACCCCGGACGGTCTCGAGCAGCGCGACACGGGCGGCCGTCACCCGCAGACCGGCACCGCGCAGTTCCTGGGCTGTGGTCGGAGACTGCGATGCGGTCATGGGTCCAAGCTACCCTCACAAACACGAACGGTGTAGGAAAACGAACCATTAAAGTTTGGCGCCGCCGCCCCGCCGCTCGTCTTCACGGCCTCCGGCAAGGGAGGCACGGGCCGCTCCGTCACCAGCGCCATCACCAGCGCCAACCCCGCCCACCACCGGGCGCTCGCCGGTGACGACGTCTGCCACCTCGACTTCGATTCGGCTTGCCCACCGCGGCGGCCGTCTTCGACGTCCCCGACGCACGCCGGACCACCGAGGACCGGACCCTGAACTCGTATCTGATGGTCGAGGACCGCGAGCCGGTTCGCACCGACGTCTGGTCAGACACCGAGCACCGCGTGCTGCGCAACCGGCCGCCCGGCTCCGGCCGTTGCCGCGACCGACACCCCGTCGCCGGCGAAGATCACGCAGCTCGACTTCCCCGACTTCGACCTGAACCTCCCCGACCAGTACCCGGGGGCGGCCGCGGATGCCCTGAGCCGCCCCGGTGGGCCGGCGCGGGACCCGGACCGGTTCAGTCGCCGGTACGTCGGCAGTGGACGAACAAGTGCGGTTCGGGCGTGGCTTGCGCGTGCGCCGGGGTGAACAGCGCCTCTTCCTGGGAGACCACCGTCAGACCGGCGCCGAGGGCCAGGTCGGCGAAGGCGGAGGCGGCGAAGCTGGTCACCCGGACGGGCTGACCCATGAAGACGCCCTCGGCCTCCTCCACGTCGACGGGGACCGTGGCGAGCGCCATGCTGCCCCCGGGTTTCACCGCGCGCGTCAACCGCCGCACCACGTCGGACTGCTCGCGGCGGGGCATCTGCAACAGCGTGAAGTACACGCACACCGCGTCGTAGGAGGCGTCCTCGAACGAGGCCTCGCGCACGTCGGCGCATCGGAACTCGGCGCCCGGCACCTGCCGCGTGGCGAGGTCGACCATGACCGGGGAGATGTCGAGGCCGACGACGTCGTGCCCGGCCGCGGTGAGCACGGCGGCGGTGGGCCGGCCCGTGCCGCTGCCCACGTCCAGCACCCGGCTGCCCGGCGCGAGCCGGCCGAGCAGCCACTTCAACGACCTCTGGTGCGCCTCGGAGTGGGCGAACGCCCGCTCGTACTCGGCTCCCAGGGCGTCGAACACCGCCGCCTGCCGGGCCCGGTCGTCCTGCTGGCTCACGGCACATCCCCCTTCGTCGGGCCTGCGGTGCGGGCATCGTCGCACCCGTGACCGGCCTTCACAACGGGCGACGGACCCGGCAGCGGTTTGCGGTCGGCGAAGGCGCCGGGGCAGGGTAGGGGCGTGCCCACCCTGCTGATCGTGCATCACACACCCTCACCGAACTGCCAGGCGCTCTTCGAGGCGGTGGTCTCGGGTGCGTCCGCGCCGGAGATCGAGGGAGTGCGCCTGGTGCGGCGGCCGGCGTTGTCCGCCACGGCGTCCGACGTCCTCGACGCCGACGGGTACGTGCTGGGCACTCCGGCGAACCTCGGCTACATGTCCGGCGCCCTGAAGCACTTCTTCGACCAGGTCTACTACCCCTGTCTGGACGCCACCCGCGGGCGGCCGTTCGGCTTCTACGTGCACGGCGGCAACGACGTCACGGGCGCGGTACGGGGCATCGGGACGATCACGACGGGCCTGGGCTGGCGGCCCGCGGCCGAGCCGGTCACGGTGACCGGCGAACCGGGCAGGGCCGACATCGAGGCGTGCTGGGAGCTGGGAGCCACCATCGCCGCGGGACTGATGAGCTGAGCCCTCACCCCGATCGTGTGGCGCCGGCGTGATTCGTCCTGATCATCCCTCGATGTGTCGGTACGGTGGAACTGCTCCGTGGACGGGGGCTTCGGTCCTGTCCCAAGGGCACTGACTCGACATTCCGGCCCGGGCAAGGAGACAGCATGCTCTCGGACTCGATCGTCTTCGGTGCTGGGGGCTTCATCGGCCGTTCTCTGGTCGCGGAACTGCTGCGCGGCGGCCACCAGGTGGCGGCCGCCGTCCGTGGCTCCGGTGACGGGCTGACGGCGTGGCTCGACGCGCAGGGGGTGGAGCGAGCGGGGCTGACCGTCGTCCGGGCCGACATCACCGTCCCGGGACTGGGTCTTCCCGAGCAGGGGCTGTCCGAGGTCCGGGACGTCTACAACACCGCCGCGCGCTTCGCCTTCGGTATCGGCAGGGAGCAGGCCAGGGCGGTGAACGTGACGGGCGCCGTGCACGTGGTCGAGTGGGCGGCGGGCCGGCCGGGGCTGCGCCGGGTGGTCCACATCAGCGGCTACCGCATGGCCGCCGCGGCAGGGGGGCCACCGGACTACGGCAGGCTCGGGGCGTACGAGGCCTCGAAGCAGGAGGCCGACGCGGCGGTGCGGAAACGCTCTCGCGAACTGGGTGTTGCGCTGACCATCGCCAATCCCAGTACCGTGATCGGGCCGGGCCAGTACGTCGGCCTGGCCTCGGTGGTCGGCGAACTGTGGCAGGGACGGCTGCGGGCGCTGCCCGGCGGGCCCGGCATCTTCCTCCCGGTGGTGACCCTCGACCACTTCGTCCGGTTCCTGGCCGCTCTCCCGGGGCACGGGGAGAGCGCGGGCCGGGCCTACTGGGTGCTGGACGACGCGACCCCGGATCTGCCGGAGATGATCGGCGTGTTCGCTCAGCACATGGGCGTCCGGGCGCCGCGTCGCTCGGTCCCGGTCGGTCTGCTGCGCAGGCTGCCCCGCGCGGTGACCCGCGCCGACCCGGAGACCCTGTCGTTCCTGTCGACCGACCGCTACGACACGGCTCCCGCCCGCGCCCTGGCGGAGTCCCATGGGTTGTCCATGCCGCCCGTGGAGCCGGCGCTGCGCCAGTGGGTGGACGACCTGGTCGCCACGCGCTTCGGCCGGTCCGGCCCGTGCCACCGGCCCTGCGGCTTCCACAGCGTGGCGGACAGCCGGACCTGGGTGATCGGAGAGCGCCGGGGCCCGGGCTACGTTCTGTTGCACGGACTCCCCCTGAACGCCGATTCGTGGGCACGCGCCGCAGACTTCCTGGATGCTCCTTACCTCACGGCCGACCTGCCCGGGTTCGGCAGGTCCGGCCCGGGCGAGCGGCCGCTCGACGACTGGCTCGCCGATCTGCTCGATCCTGTGGTGACGCGGCCCGTACTCGTCGCCCATTCGCTCGCGTGCGGTCCCGCGCTGCGGTACGCCACGGCCCGGCCGGACCGCCTTTCCGCGCTGGTCCTCGTCGCCCCGGCCTTCCTCCAGCCGCCGTCCTCCGCACTGGCGCGCTCGCGGCTCGCCGCACCGCTACTGCGCGCAACTCCCGTTTCCCGGCTGGCCCGTTCGCTCGGCCTGCCCGAAGACAGCGGCCTCGACGGTCTCGCGGTGGACCTGCGGCGCAAGGGGGCGGCACGGCGAGTGATCGCGGCCATGCGCACCGCGCACGAGCAGCGGGAGGAACTGCGCAGTGCGCTCCGCGCGCTGCGGCTGCCCGTGGAGCTCGTCGTCGGATCGGCGGATCCGGTCACCGAGACCGTGAACGCGCCGGTCACGGTGATCGAAGCCGCGGGACACTACCCCCAGATGACTCATCCGGCGGCCGTGGCGCGCCTTGTGACAGCCTGCCGGGAGCGGGCCGGCGTTCCCGGGCGGCGGTAGCACGGGGCCGGGGGTGAGCACCGCGGCAGCACGGGGGCGGGAGTGAGCGCCGTAGTGGCACGGGGCCGGGGGCGAGCGCCGGCCTGCCGGGGCGCACGCCCGGCTCAGCGGGTGAAGGCCAGGACCACGTTGTGTCCCCCGAATCCGAAGGACGTGGACAGGGCGGCCGCCGCGGACGTCCGCCGTGGTTCGCCGGTCACCAGGTCGAGTTCGACCCCGTCCGCCACCTTGTCGAGGTTGCGGACCGGCGGAATCAGGCCGTGTTCCATGGTGAGGGCGGTGAAGACGGCCTCCACGGCACCGGAGGCCCCGAGCAGGTGGCCGGTGGCGGACTTGCAAGCGGTGACGGCGGGATACGGGCCGACCGCCTCGCGCACCGCACGGGCTTCCGTGACGTCCCCCACGGGAGTGCCGGTGGCGTGGGCGTTGACGTGGGCGATGTCGGCTCCGGTGAGTCCGGCGTCCCGTAACGCCGCCCGGATGGCCCGGACCTGGCCCTCGACGGCGGGTAACGTCACGTCGTACGCGTCGGAGGTGACGCCGGCCCCCGCCAGCACCGCGTGGACGCGCGCTCCGCGCGCCCTGGCGAACCCGGCGCGTTCGAGTACCACCATCCCGGCGCCCTCGGACATGACGAAGCCGTCGCGCTCGTGATCGAAGGGCCTGGAGGCCAGGCCGGGGGCGTCGTTGCGCAGGGACAGGGCACCCATGCGGGCGAACGCACCCAGTGACAGGGGGTGCAGACAGGCGTCCGTGCCGCCGGCGACGACCACGTCGGCACGGCCGGACCGGATCAGCAGCGCGCCCACCGCGAGCGCCTCCGCGCCGGACGCGCAGGCACTGGTCGGGGCGTGTGTGCCGGCCCGCGCGCCCAGCAGCAGACTGACCGCGGCGGCACTGCCGTTGGGCATCAGCCTGGGCACCGTGAAGGGCGACAGGGCACGCTGGCCCCGCTCCTGAAGCCGGTGGTGCTGTTCCAGCATGGTGAGCGCGCCGCCGACCCCGGTGCCCACCACCACCGCGAGCCGTTCGGCCTCGACCTCGGGCTCGCGGGCGTCTGCCCACGCCTCCTGGGCTGCCACCACCGCGGCCGCCTGGCTGCGGTCCAGCCGCCGCTGCCGGACCCGGTCCAGCCGTGTGACGGGGTCCTGGCACATGGTGCCCCCGATGCGGACCGGGAGTTGCTCGGCCCAGGGAGCGTCCAGCCGGGACACGCCGGACCGGCCGGACAGCAGCGCCGCCCAGCTGGACGGAACATCGCCGCCGAGTGGAGTGGTCGCCCCGAGCCCCGTCACCACGACGTCGGCGCTCACGGCTGGGGGCCGGCCGTCGTCGGGCCGTGTCGCTTCAGCGGTCGCGGTCAGCATGACGGATTCCTTCCGCATGGTCCTGCTGTCTCGTGTGGTGGGGTGCCGGGGTGCGGCGCTCCGGGGCCTCCCGCGACGGCTTCCGGGCGATCCTGGCCGGCACCAGCGCGAGGATGGCGATCAGCAACTCCCCGGTGGTGAGAAGACGGCCGGGGCCTGGTGCGCAGAGGCATCCCGGTTCTTCGGCACATTCCTCCGCCTTTTCCAAGCTGTTTCCTTTCCGCCCTCAAAATGTGGACCCAGGCCGCTTCAATGGGACAAAGAAACTCTGGCCGGGTTGCAAATCGAAGTTCCGCGGAAACAATCTACTCCGCCGAGGCACCCACCGCTTCACCACTTTTCACCAACTACGGGTCCGACCGTCCGCCGGCCACTCGCCCCGAAGAACCATTACACAGATAAGCAGGCCATCGCCCGGCTGATTTTATGACGATAGCCCGTGGGCGGCTGCCGTATGCACTTGTTGCAGCGGCACTGACGTGCACTGCATAGTGAAAGCAGTAACGCCGCACGCGGCCATGCAGACCATCGCGGCCACGCACCACCGTTCGACGATCGCGCGACGGCATGTCGGCACGTTCGAGCGACCGGAACATAAATTCGCAGTCTTCGTCATGTTTGAAATAGGGGGAATTCATGCCGCAATGCAGCGACGGGGAGATTTCTTCGACCGGGGAGGACGTCCGTGTGGTGCGCTGGCCCGTCGAGACGGAGAGGCTGCAGCAGTTACGACGGCGGGGAGCCCTTCGCCTGGTTCTGGTCGAGAACGGCGCGAGTCCGCCGGTTCCGACCGACGCACGGGAGGACTGGGTGCGGGCGCCCGTCAGCAAGGCGGACTTCGCCGCCCGTGTCGCGGCCCTGAGGGCCAGGGCCGGCACCTACCGGATCCCTGTCCTGGACCAGGACGGGCTGCTCCGCTACGGCAGCCAGGTGGTGCCCGTGTCACCGACCGAGACGGACCTGCTGCAGCCCCTCGTGGAGCGGTTCGGGGGCCTTGTGGCCCGGCACGAGCTGATCGCGCTGCTCCGCGCGCGTCGCGGAAGGGCGAGCCAGAACGCCCTGGATCTGCACGTCATGAGAATCCGGCGCAAGGTGAGGTGCGTGGGGCTGCGCATCCGGACCGCCAGCGGTCGAGGATACCTCCTCGAAGCGAGCGGCTGATGCCCAACAGCGCCCGGTACGAGCCCTGTTGGGCATCAGCCGACCACAGGGCTCGCGCGGGGCGCGGCAGGCTCACTGGAGCACTGCTGGGGCACTCCCGCCACGCTTTGGGCAGCTCACGCCGACTCACCAGCCTTTGCGCCGCAGGCAAGGCAGTCCTCCGCCCCCTGGGGCGCGGGGTCGGGACCGGATGTCATCAGGCCCGTCCGGTAGGCATGGATGACCGCGTGCACACGATTACGCAGATTCAGTTTCTCCAGCAGCCGCTGCACATGGGACTTCACGGTGTTCTCGCTCAACACCAGTGCCACGGAGATCTCGGTATTGCTCAGACCGTGGGCGAGCAGCCGGAAAACGTCCTTCTCGCGAGGGGTCAGAGTGCTGAGTCCCGTGACGTTCGCCGCGTGGGCGTCGTGACGCGTCGTGGGCGGTGTGCCGGGGACCATGGTGTCGTCGCCCTCCGAGGAGACCGACTCGTCGAAGAAGATCCGGTACCCGGCGGCCACGACATGGACCGCCGACAGCAGCTGCCCCGGGGTGGAGCGGCTGAGGATGACCCCTTTGACTCCGGCCCGGAAGGCGCGGCGCGCCCGATTGTCCGCCTCACCGGCCATGAGCAGGACACCGGGTCGTCTGCCACCGGGGTGCGGGGCCAGCGCACCGACCAGTTCCACCGTGTTGAGGGTGTGCGGAAGTGCGCCGACGAGCAGCAGATGCGGTTGCAGTTCCCGCGTCCTGCTGAGCACGCTCGCGCCGTCGGACACCTCACCCACCACTTCGATGCCCCGGTCCTCGTCGAGGACGGCCCGGATCCCGGTGCGGGCGATGGCCCGGTCCTCCACGATCAGGACGCGGATCGGTTCGTTCATTGTTCTCCTTCCCCACGACGGAACAGGTTTCCTGCCGCGCCCGCGACAGGCCGCGCCGTCACGCCCGGCGGCTCATGGACGTCGGCACGGCCTGCCCCGGCTCCGCGCACCGGTCGGCGTGAGGCCGTCGAGGTGTCGCCAGGACCGCGAGGGCCCCGGCCGCGATCAGGGCGACACCGGTCCACACCGCGGGAATCAGACCGTCCGTGAACCGGTCCGCGGAGGTG
Source organism: Streptomyces sp. NPDC046197 (assembly GCF_040646295.1). NCBI lineage: Bacteria > Bacillati > Actinomycetota > Actinomycetes > Kitasatosporales > Streptomycetaceae > Streptomyces > Streptomyces sp. NPDC046197. Next base: position 107,640 of record NZ_JBEYZY010000019.1, read on the forward strand.
AGGTCTCCGTGCGCGGAGAACACCGAGGCGAGCACCGCGATCCCCAGGACGCCGCCGAGTTCGCGCAGTGCGTTGATCGCCCCCGACGCCATGCCGCGGTCCCCGGCGTCGACCGCGCTCATCACCATGTTCGCGGTGGGGGAGAAATAGAAGGTCATTCCCAGGCCGCACAGGACCAGTGCGGGCACGAGCGCCGGATAGGCGACGTGGGGAGAGATGCGCGAGGCGATCCATCCGAGCCCGCAGGCCTGGAAGGTGAGTCCGAGCGCGACGATGGTCCGGCTGCCGACGCGGTCGGAGAGCAGCCCCACCAGGGGGGCGACGAAAATGGGTACCGCGGTCCACGGCAGGATGCGCAGGCCCGCCTCCAGCGGTGAGTAGCCCTGCGGCCCCTGGAAGAACTGCGTGAGCAGGAAGACCGAGCCGAACATGCCCGCGAACATCAGCAGTCCGGCCGCGTTCATCGCGCTGAAGGTCCGGTGGCGGAACAACTTCATCGGGAACATGGGCAGTTCGGTATGCAGCTCCCAGAGGACGAAGGCGGCCAGGACGACCGCGCCGCCGGACAGCGAGGTCAGCACCCGGACGCTGCTCCAGTGGTCCGCGTGGCCGTGGATGATGCCGAAGACGATCCCGAAGAGGCCGGCACTGGCCAGGATCGTCCCCACCAGGTCCAGCCGGGGCCGGGGCCCGTGGCTCTCGGCGAGCTTCCACCGGGCGAACGGCAACACCACCGCGCCGATCGGTACGTTGATCCAGAACACCCACTGCCAGCTGAGGTGTTCCACCACCGCTCCGCCCAGAAGGGGCCCCATCGCGATGGCGACGCCCTCCACTGCGCTCATCGCGCCCAGCAGGGCACCGCGCCGGTGCGCGGGCGCGGCCTCCGTGAGGATGGTCATGTTCAGCGGCATGAGCAGCGCGGCGCCCAGGCCCTGCACGGCGCGTGCGGCGATCAGTGCCCCGATGCCGGAGGCCAGCGCGGCCCCCGCCGAGGCGGCGACGAAGACGCCCATCCCGATACCGAACATCCGCCGTCTGCCGAACCTGTCCCCCAGGGCGGCGCCGGGCAGCATCAGCACCGAGTAGGTGAGGGTGTAGGCGTTGACGGTCCACTCCAGTTCCTGGATGCTCCCGCCGAGATCGCCACGGATGGCCGGCAGGGCCGTGATGACGACCAGATTGTCGAGTGAGACCATGGCCACGCCCATGCCGCAGCAGAGGAACGTCCACAGCACGTGCCGATTCGGAACACTCATGTGCACCTCCGTAAGGGGGATTCCGTAGGGGGATTCCGCTGCGGTGACCGGGGCAGGACCGTGGCGCGGACCGGACGGACCGGCAGGACCGGCAGGGCCGGGTCGCCCGGCCCTGCCGGTCCTGCCGTCGCTCGCCCGGGTCGCCGTCCACGGGCATGCCCGCGCGGCACCGGGCCCGGCCTCAGGGCCGGGAGGTGGGTAACTGTCCGGTCTGCCGCCTACCGGGGCGCCCGGTCCGCGCCGGGGTTGAGAAGCATCCGCAGCAGATCCGGCAGCAACGCCCCGAGTTCCACCGGCCGGCGCGCCCGTGTGCGCCACTGTTCGCCGCGCGGCCGGGTCTCCTGGTGCACGTCGAGACGGATGTGGTGGCGGACCGGCCGCCCGGCGAGCAGCCTGACCACCATGTGGGAGCTGATCACGCCGAACGCCATTGCCGTGTAGGCCACTTGGGGAAAGCTGTAGTCGGTCCTGGCGTGATTGGCCCGGATCTCGGCCAGCATGTCCGCCGGTACGTGCCGCAGCGGCACGGCGCGGCGCAGCAGTTCCCAGGTGTCCAGGCAGGCGACGTCCCGCATGCTGATGGCTCCTGCGAACGGTGAGCGGACGCGCCGGTAGTCGTAGCAGCGGACGTACTGGGTACCGGCCATGTCCCAGCCGGTGATCAGGGGCAGCCGCCGCTGGACGGCGTGGCGGTGCAGCAGGTGCTTGGCCTGCCAACCCTCGCGGGTCGTGACATCCACCCCGTCGATGATCACCTGACAGGAGGCCGTCAGCTTCGGCACGGTCTGCCCGGTGACCCCTTCGGTGAAGACCTCGACGGAGGCGTACGGGTTGATCGCCCGCACCCGGTGCGCGGCCACCGAGGCCTTGTTCCGTTCGATGTCGGCGACGGTCGCCGACTGCCGGTTGAGATTGTTCAGCTCGTACGCGCCGGGGTCGGCCAGGACGAAGCTCTCCACGCCCAGCCTCGTCAGCGGTTCCAGGGCCGCGCCCCCGATCGACCCGCAGCCGGCCACCAGGATGGTGGCCGCACGCAGGGCCTGCTGGTCCGCCTCGGCCACCACTCCCGCGTTACGCGTGATCAACTCCCCGTAGAACCGGGCCCGCTCCGCGGGTTCACCCGCGGTCGGTGACGTCGGCCGGCTGTCGTCGTTCGTCACCCGCGTGCCTCCCCGCGTGCCGGACCGGGACGTTCCCCCGGGCGCTTCTTCCGCCCGGCCAGGGTGGTGACCAGGGCGTGCTGCGAAACCAGGTCGCTGGTCCCGTCGAGATAGGAGCGCACCACGTCGCGGTACCAGGGCATGTCCGCGGGCACCGGGGCGACGAACGGCTTGGCCACCACGGTCTGCCGGTAGATCGGCGACATGGGATCCGATGCGGACAGGCGTGGGGACGTGCCCTCGACCACGTGCAACTCGAAGCCGGCCAGGCGCAGATGCCGCAGCGCCACGTGCTCCTTGGCGTCGCCGAGCACGATGCGCACGGCGTCCCCCAGAGCGATCATCGCCTCCCCCATGCCCAGCATCAGATGCCAGGGGACACGCGCGTACTGCTCGCCCTGTGGCATCGCCTGATCCCGCAGGAAGCGCTTGAACTCGAAGGCCTGGTGGGTTCCCAGGCCCGCCCGCGCGTAGCGTCCGAGCAGGTCGACGCCGTGCGCGGCTTCGGCCGGAAATGGGGTACGGCGTGGCGAGTCGAGCGGAAGACTTTCGGTGTCCGCGGAGCAGGCCAGCCCCACGTACCCCCGTATCTTCCCGGTACCCTGGCACAGGGTGACCGTGTGGATGTTCTCCACGGCTCGCGGTTGCGGCAGTGGTTCGTGGAACACGGCACCGCGGTGTACCGCGGCGGCGGCGATCCACTTCAGCCGAAGGTACTGGGCGAGACGGAAGCCCAGAATTCCCTTGAGGTACCGGGCTGGAAACTGGCTGTCGCGGCCGGTGACGGTGACCAGTGCGCTCGCCGGATCCTCGATCAGGGACAGCGGACGCCCGGTGAGCTCCGCGGGCAACCGCCGGTAGCTGAGCCGCTCGTGGAGCCTGATGATGTCCGCGGCGAACCGTACGGCGCCGAGGTCCACGGCGTCGGCGGCCCCCGGCTCCGACCTGTCGCGAACGGGGGCGTGGGCGCCGTCGGCGGTCGGCACGGCGGTGTTCACCACTCGTCCTCCTGTGCGTAGAGGCCGTCGGTGATGGCGAGTGCGAGCACTTCGGGGGTCCCCTCATAGATGCGGGTGCCCAGGGCGTCACGCATCGTCTTCTCCACGCCGTACGAGCGCAGATAGCCGCGTGCGCCGATCAGCGACAGGGCCGCGTCGGCGACCTCGATCGCCGTGCGGTCCGCGAACAGCTTGGCGACGGCCGGTTCGTAGGCGGGCGGGGGCAGTTCGTTGTCGACCTTGTCCGCCGCGCGCAGGTACAGCAGGCGGGCGGCATCGACCTTGGCGGCCATGCCGGCGAGCTTGGCCGCCGTGAACTGCTGGTGGCGCAGATGGCGTCCGCCCTGCACCCGTTCCCCGCACCAGGCCGTCGCCCGCTCCAGCGCGCTGCGCGCCACACCGGTGGAAATGCCGGCCACCGCGGCGCGAGCCATGTTGCTCTGCGCCATGTTGATGGCCATCCCCTCGCCCTCGCCTCCGATCATGTACTCGGCGGGCACCCGGACGTCGTGGAACTCCAGCTCACTGCCCAGACATGCGCGGTATCCCATCTTGTCGGCCACGGGCCCGCGCACCACGCCCGGCAGGTCGAGAGGGACGATGAAGGAGGTGAGGCCGGTCGCCCCGGGGCTGCCCTCCATGTTCGCGAACACGGAGGCGAACGCGGCGATCTTGGCATTGGTGATGAACCGCTTCCGGCCGGTGAGCACGTAGTGGTCGCCGGCCCTGCGCGCGGTCATCACGTTGCGCGCGTACTGCGCCTGGGACGGAATGATCAGGTCGCAGCCCGCGTCCTCCTCGGTGACCGCGTTGCAGGCGAGTACCGGTTCGTCGCCCGAGAACAGGGGCAGGAAGCGGGCCTGCAGACGGGGATCGCCGGAGAGCAGGACGGGCGCCTGGCCGAGCATGGTGGCGCCGAAAATCAGCGCGGTGCCGGGACAGACGGCGGCCACCTCCTCCAGTGCGGTGGCCACGCCCAGCATTCCGACACCCATGCCGCCGTAGTCCTTCGGGACCGCCGCACGGGTGAGGCCGATCTGGTGGCCCTGGCTGACGAGTTGCCAGTCGAAATCCTCCGCCGGCGCCTGGTCCATGGGCAGGACGCGGGGCTTGACCACGTCGTGGGCGAATTCCCTCGCGGCGTTCCTGAATTGCTGGACCTCGGGCGGGAGTACCTCGAAGTTCAGACCCGCCGCGGAGGCGGAATGGGACTCGCGCCCGGACGCGGCCTTTGTCTCGGACCTGGTCTCGGACTCTGTCTCGGGCTCGGGGTGGGAATTGGTGTGGGACGCGGACCCTGATTCGGAGGGAGCGGTTTTCACGTGCGACGACTCTCCTTGCGCGTTGGTTCCCTGGTCGGGGTGGATCCTGCGAGAGTTCAGGCGCCGACGCCGGAGGCGGCCGCGATGTGCGGGTACCGGTCGAAGGCGGGCCGCAGCATCGGAACCAGCTCCAGCACCTTGGCGACCTTTCCGCGGATCCTGAGCCGGCCCGTGGCGATGGCGACGGGCACCATGAGCCGCCCCATCCAGAGCTCATGGGCCGTGTCGCACGACATCTTGAGCGTGATCGCCGCCGACTGCGGGGCCTCCTCACCGATGACGACGCCTTGCGGGGACACGAAGATCTGGCAGTCGGGCCTCGTGTGGACGAGCCGGACCGTCAGTTCCTCCCGCCGGGCCCTTGCGACGAATTCCTCGTCCTCGAGCAGTACGGTGAAGAGACGGCCGAATACTTCGGCGGCGGTCTCACCGGATGAAAACGTGGCCATGTTCCCCCTCGATCGCCAGTGCCGCACAGAGCGGGGCACAATTCTTGCGCTCCCGTTTTCGGGTAACGAGCACCTGAGAGCGCCTTCGAGAGAACGATAATGACCATGATGTGCGACTTCCCCGACGGCAACATAAGGCCGAAGGGAAGCGAACAGGAACCGGAAAGAGATCGTCCGCAGTGTCTTGAAAACAACGGTGCGGCAAGGGGATTCACCCACGGTGTTCGTCTGGGGCAACTGTACTCAGCAATTGCCACACGGACGCCGGGGCGGCGGGACACCGATGCCCGCGGCAGGCGGCTGCCGCGGGCATCTGGAGGGGACCACCGGTGGTCCTGGATCACGCGGGAGTGCCGCCCGCGTAGTCGCTGTTGAAGGTGGTCTCGATGGTGGTGGCCACGGGCTCGGCCACCCCGGTGCCGGTGAGGATGAGGCCCAGTTCCCGGTTGTTGTTCAGCGAGTTGCTGCTGATGTTCATCGAACCCGCCTCCACCTCCTGGGTGGACAGGCCGTAGTCGGCGACCATCGCCTTGGCGTGGATGTAGAACCCGTTGGGGTCGGAGTAGCCGACGACCTTGCCGCCCGCCGCCTTGATCGCGGACACCTGGCTGGAGTAACTGGACGGGCTCTCCAGCACCACCCGCACTGCCACGCCCGCCCTCGCCCGCGCCACGACGGCGTTGACCACCGTGCTGTCGCTGAGCTCCAGCTCCTCCAGGTCGAGCTTGGCGGTGGCGCCGTTGATCAGGGACAGCAGGCGGGTGCGGGAATCGGTCGGGGACCAGAGCAGGTGGTCGCCGTCGGTCGGGGTGATCGAGGTGCCGGCGTAGTCGGCACCGAAGACCTTCTCGATCGAGGCGACGTCGCGGCTGTCGTCGTCGAAGACGCCGTAGTCACGACTGGTCGTGTAGTACTGGGAGGTGAGGTTGCCGGTCATGATCAGCGACTTGACGTCGTCCACCGTGATGGTCTTCTGGTGGGTGTAGACGAAGGCGGTCGGCGACCATACGACTCCCACACCCGCAGCCTTGAGGGCGTCGTACGCCGACCTGTTGGCCGTCTGGTGCTGGCGGTCCAGGATGACCCGCACGGTGACGCCCTTGTGCTTCAGGGCTATGAGGTCGTTGACGGCGGTGGTGTCCTCCAGCTCGTACATGGTCATGTCGAGCGAGGTGGTGGCCGAGTTGATGAAGTCGTAGAGGGCGGGCTGGCTGCCGCTCTGCGAGAAGGCGAACGCGGAGTAGTCGGCCGCGTTCGCCGGGACAGCGGTGGTGAGTACGGCGGCGCCGGCCGCAAGGGCGACACCTGCGCGGCCGAGGACCTTCCACAGCATGCGTGACTCCTAGTCGAGTTGACACCCGGGGAGAGGTTGCTGAGCGCGTGCATGACACCACGCGCGTAGAAGGCTGAGAAGGACGGTGCGGTGAACTTGCCGTGACCGGCAGGAAGTTCGGCGGGCCAGGACGACGAGGCGCTGGTCGCGGGCGGAGTGGACCTCCGCGCGGAATGGCAAAAGCTTCGTATGCGGCCCGCCCCGCGGCTCGCCCCCGGTCGGGCGGGCCCGGTTCGGAGGGGGTGCTCCGAAACAGGTGCGGAGGCACCCGCTCGCCGACGACCCGCCGTACCGGCGCGGCGGCATTTCCGCCTCACGGTCATGACCGCCGGCGCACCGTTTCATGAGGAAGTCCCTGCAGGGAGCAGAACCGGAAGGCATGATTCCGTGACATCAGTCACATGGACTCGAAGGACCAACCATGCCGGATAGTAGGTTTCCCCTTGGGGACATATGGGATTTGTCCGGCTTGGCGTAGGTGCATATCGAGGCGGCCTGGACGGTATTCCCCCCGCTCGGCATTTTGGTCCGTTTCTTCGGCTTCAAGGGCCATCTGACGGGGCGACAGAATTCGGCATGGGCGGCAGCCGCCGCACCAGCACGCCCGCACTCTCTTCGCAAGGGCCGCTCGAATCTACGAAGCAAGGTAGTACGCGGGCCCTTTGCACTCTCTGTGAAGTCTTCCCAAGAATGACGACCCGCAGGACGTCTCCGCAGGTCAGGAGCGGAGTCTGCGCCGAGTCAGCCGCCAAGGGCGCTCGGCGCGACTACCGAGTGAGGTCACGCATGGGAAAGCATCGTAAGAAGGCGCATTACCGGCGGACAGTCGTGGTGGCTGTCGCCATGGGCGCCGTGGGCGTTCCGTCCGTCGCCATGGCCTGTTCCGAATGGCCGACCGACGGAACACATCAGGTCACCGCTGTCCAGAAGATCACCGCCCCCAGTCCGTGGAACGACGCCGCCTGGAATCGCCGCTGGAACGGCGACTGGGACCGCCACTGGAACCGCCACAAGGCCGTCCGGCCCGCTTCCCCGGTCCCGACCGTTTCCGCGAGCACTCTGCAGCCCGCCGCGCCGAAGCCCAGCACCGCCGCGCCGTCGCACACTGCGAAGCCCGCACCCCCCAAGCCCGCGGTCACCGCTCCGCAGCCCAGGGTCACGCCTGCCAAGCCCAGGACCACGGTGTCCTCCGGCGCCCCGAAGGCCACCGCCTCCGCGACCCCCGCGGCACCGAGCACCCCGAAGGCCACCGCCACCGCGTCCGGGACCACCGCCCGCATCGTGCAGCTCGTCAACGCCGAGCGCGCCAGGGTCGGCTGCCCGGCCCTGACCCTGAACGCGGCGCTGACCAAATCCGCGCAGGCACACAGCGAGGACATGGCGGCCCACCAGAACATGTCGCACACCGGATCCGACGGCTCCTCCCCCGGCGACCGGATCACGCGCGCCGGCTACAGCTGGAGCACGTACGGCGAGAACGTCGCCTACGGCTACGCCACTCCCGAGCAGGTGATGGCGGCCTGGATGGCCAGCCCCGGCCACCGGGCCAACATCCTCAACTGCTCGTTCAAGGAGATCGGCGTGGGTCTGGCCCAGCCCAACAGTTTCTGGACCCAGGACTTCGGCGCCCGCTAGCGGGTCGCCACCTGCCTGCGCGGCGGGAGACCAGGTCAAGAGGAGGTCAAGAGGCTTTCGGAGTGGAATGTCCCGGGCCGGTGCGTGCGCCGGCCCGGGCCGGCGCGCTCCCACTCCCCCCGGGTGCCCGGCCCGCTCGTCCGTCCGGGGGTCAGGACAGAGGGAGCACCCATGTGGGGTCCGTTACGAAGACGGCTCGCGGTCTTGGGCCTGGGAACCGTGATGCTGGCGGCGCTCACCGGTCTGAGCGCCGCCGGTCCCGCGCAGGCGGCGGGTACACCGCCCTGTACTGCGCTCCCGTGTGATGGCGCCGACCCGTCGGCGGTGACCTCGTGGGCCTCCGCGCCGCGGGTGGTGAACCAGACCACCCTCCCCTCCGGCGCACAGGTCAAGCTGATGGCGGGCAAGCCCTCCTGGGACTCCGGCACCGAGTACGCCTGGGTGGAGGGCAAGTTCGGCAGCAGCCCCGGCAAGTTCTGGATGTCGTACCACTACAACGTGTTCGAGAGCGCCTTCGCCTACCGCGTCGCCGAGCACCCCCGGGCGTACCGGTCCACCGCCGGAACCACCGGCATGTTCGTGAAGGCGCCGCACAACGCGGGCGAGTTCGCTGCCGGTTGCCTCTCGGACGGGATCAAGACCGCCTGCGTGGGCGGGACTTCGGAGAAGGTGACCCGGGTCGACGACGTCTCGCCGTGCGATCCGGTGTGCAAGGTCGTCGACCCGGCCGCGCAGGACCTGTCGAAGTGGGCGTACGTCTCGCGTCCGGACTACCGCAAGGTGACCCTGCCGTCGGGCGCGTGGGTGCAGCAGGTGACGGCCCAGCCGCGGTGGGACCGGTCGCCGCAGTTCAACTGGGCCGAGGCCGGGAACCTTTCCGCGGGTGGCAAGGTCTGGCTGGAGCAGTGGCAGGGCGCCGGTCGCTGGGGTGACGTGTACACCCGCATCACCGACCCGAGGGCGACCCGGACCACCGACGGTTCCACCCTCGGCTTCGCGGTGAGCAACGTCCGTGCCTGTGTCACGGACGGCACGAACACCCGGTGCACGCAGGAGGGCGACACGACCGAGCCCACGCAGGCCCCGTGCGCCACCCTCCCGTGCAAGGGCGTCGACCCGGCGACGGTGACCGAGTGGATGCCGAACGGTGGGCCCCTGGTGATCGAGGACGCGAACATCTACCAGGGCGGCCGGTTGCAGATCTACCAGGGCCGTCCGGCCTGGGACCCGACGCACGTCTACTACTGGGGCAAGGCCGAACTCCCGCCGCGCGCGGGCGTCAGCGCCCAGCTGATGACCCACGAGGCCGAGGGCCCGGACAGCCGCCCGCAGCGCCCGGTACCCATCCCCGGCACCGCACTGACGGCGTCCGGCACCACGCCCATGGTCGGGTTCGACCCGCTCGCGCCGGGCGACACGCGGATCGCCGGTTTGGTGAACGACGCCAAGACGTGGGCGTTCGCGACCCAGCAGGGCGACAACACGTACCAGACGGACATCGAGGGCACCCCGGCTCCCTGCGCCGCCCAGCCCTGCACGGGCCTCACCCCGGCCTCGGTGACCGCCTGGCGGGTGGGCCCCGCCGTCTGGAAGACCGCGAAGCTGGCTTCCGGCGCCCAGGTCTCGCTGTACGGCGGCCTGCCGAAGTGGTCGGTGAGCGATTTCTACGCCTGGGCCGAGACGACCGGCGGCGCGACGGTCTGGCTGGAGGACAAGGCACCGGGCGGTGAGTACCGCAAGGTCGCCGACGGGCGGGTCCTGGCCGCGACCACGGGCGAGTCCGTCCGGGCGTGCATCACGGACGGCACCCAGACGGTGTGCACCACGCCGTAGACCGCGTCCCGGCGGCCGAAACCCACCCTTCGGCCGCCGGCTCGGGTGGCGTCCCCTGTCCTGCGACACCCCCAGTACCCCGGGCACTCTGCCTAGTACCCCAGGCACTCTGCGCCGGTCCCCGTGTAGCGCTCGCCCGCGCGACCTGATGCCGCTCCCACGCGGTAAGGCCCTCGGCGAAGGGCCGGCAGGGCCGTCCCGAGGACCGCGCCGTCGCCGCTGAAGCTCGGAGCCGGGCTCGGGGCGGCGGGCGCAGCCCTGTCCGCCCCCGTCCGGTGTTTCCGGAAACGTGCCCTCCCGCAGCAACGGGATCTCCACGGTGAAGACGGCACCGCCCTCCGGACAGTTGGCAACTCCGGTCTACGCCAAGGACGTCGGCTCCTACCGGGACTGATCATCAATCACGAGGTCGGGCACTTCCTCGGGCACGGCCACGAGGGGCCCCGGTGCGGGCAGCCCGACGCCGGTGATGATGCAGCAGATCCATCAAGGGGATGCACGGCTGCACGCCGAACGTCCGGCCGTTCACCGTGAACGGACAGGCCATCACCGGACCGCCCGTCCGCCGACACCCGGTCGGCCTCCCTCACGGCCCGTCAAAGACGTATGCCCGCAAAGGCGTGAGGCCGACAAAGGGCAACGAGTCCGGCACGGAGTTGGACAGACGTCTCAAACACTCACAACTGACCGCGCGGATGGTGATGACCGCGCACGAGCAATACCTTCTGCCGGGCGAACAGGCACCGACCACCGGTCCGTCATTGGAACCTGTACGGCCGCACAACGGGACCCCACCAACTGGCGAACGGGATCCGTCGCTGTGTCTCAGCGCTGCGGAGGTTCCCCTAAGTCAGTGATAACATCCCGGCGTCTGCGACCTTGGTCCACTCGGCTCAGGCGCTGCATTGAAGTCGACCCCTTCTCCACGCAACGGCGGCCGAGTCGTCCCGAGCGGTTGCGTCACGGATTTCGGAAAGTACATCCGTCAACTGCTGCAGGCTACACGCCAGGAAAGGTTTCCATGATTCGAGACGCACTTGTGTGGTGCCTGGTTGCCGCGGCGGCGATCGCCATTGTCGCGACCCTGGTGCTCGGTCGTCGCAACAAGGCCATAGCGGCGAAGAAGCGCCAGGTCGAGGCCACCCTCACGCAGAAGTTGAGCGAGGCCGACAGTCAACTCCTCGTCTTACGAGCAGAGTTGCAGCAGCACAGGGCCGAGCACGCAAAGACCATCCAGGAGGCCGAAGAAGCGGCGGAGGACAGCACCAAGGCCGTTCTCAAGGGATCCGCACGCTTTCTGCAGAGCCTCGCCGCGGAACAGTTGGCACTCCTCGAGGAGATTCAGCGGAAGTACGGTGGTCACTCCGTTCTGGGTGATCTGCTGGAAGTCAGTCACGCCAACGCGCAAATGGCGCGCAAGGCGCAGGGAATTGCCGTCATGTGCGGCGCGCCGCTGGGCCGCCGAAACAAACCCGCAAGCGTCTACGATGTGGTGCGCAGCGCTCAGGGACAGATTCGCAACTTCCGTCGCGTCGAAATCATGCAGCAGACCGGTTTTGCGTTGAAGGCTTCCGCGGTTTCTCCCGTCGCTCTCGCCGTCGCCGAACTCCTGGACAACGCCGCCAGTTTCTCTCAGCAGGGTTCGCCCATCGAGGTGACCTTCCAGCGGGTGCAGAAGAACCTGTGCATCGTCATCGACGACGCAGGCGTCGGCATGAACGACGAGGAACGGCTCAGGGCGTCCGCTCTGCTCTCGGGCGACTACCGCCCTCGGCTGTCACACCTGGGGAACCAGCCCAAGTTCGGTTTCCCCGTCATCGGCCTGCTCGCCCAGCAGTACGGATTCCGGGTGGACGTCACCGGTGTCTCCCGCTACGGCGGCGTTCGAGCGGTCGTCCTGCTGCCCGACGACCTCTGGACCGAGGAGGAGGCGGCACCGGCCGACGCCTCCCCGGTCAGCAGCATCCGCGGCACCACGGGTCGGCCGGAGTCCGTCTCGCGCACCGCGCACGGCCTGCCGAGGCGAGGAGCACGCCAGGTCCCCATCGCCAGCGTCCCCGACCGGAACACCACGGCACCGCCCGCCGCGGCGTCGGAGGAAAACGGCCGCGCCGCCGGCCGGAGTCTGGGAGCCTTCCAGCGCGGCACGCTCTCCGGCCGGAACCTCGCCTCCGCGCCGTCCGAAGGGTCCGATGACGCATGACCACAGACCTGTCGTGGATGCTTGAGGACATCGTGGTCAACGTGCCGAAGGCACGGCACGCCGTCCTGCTGTCCGCGGACGGCCTTCCCCGCGGAGCGACCGACGGCATGGCCACGAAGGACGTGCGGACCATCTCCGCCGCGATGGCGGGCATGCAGTCACTCAGCCGGGCGACCTCGCACTTCGCCGGGCCGGGGGAAGACAGGCAGTGGAATCAGACGATCATCGAGTTCTCCCACGGCTGGATCTTCCTGATCGGAGCCGGGCAGGGAGCGTACCTGGCGGCTGCCGCGGCTCCCGACGTCGACATGCAGCAGATCTCCTTCCGCATGCACCGGCTCGTCGCCAGGCTCGGCAACAACCTCACCTCGCCCCCCAGGGTGAACACGGAGTCCCCGCAAGGGCGGCCTGACGGGCCCCAGGGCCAGGACGAGGTGCGGGGCGGCACCGGGATCCCGATCGTCGACCTCGACGGCGTGGTCGGCGAGGTGCGTGGCGCCCGGCACGCCGTGCTGCTGGGCTCCGACGGTCTGCCCCGGGGTGCCACCGCCGGAATGAGCCAGGACCTCGCGGACACGATCTCTGCGGCGATGACGGGGATTCACGCGTACAGCCGCGCCACCTCCCAGTTCGCCGGCGTGCGGCAGGACGCGGAGTGGAGGCAGACGGTCATCGAGTTCCAGCACGGGTGGATCTTTCTGATCTCGGCGGGCCACGGTGCCTTCCTGGCCGCGGCCGCCGAACACGACGCCGACATCGAGGAGTTCACCACCCGGCTGCATCAGGTGGTACCCCGGCTGAGCGCATATGTGGCATCACGTGGGCAGGTGAGCAACGCGTGAACGACGAGCCGGAGGAGGGTCTTGAGCTGACCTCCGCATTAGTCCCTCTCTTCGTGATCACGAACGGGCACGCCCTGCCCCCGGACAATGCCTACGAGCGCACCACCCTTGTGTCCGCGCAAGAGGGTGCCTCCACTTCGGCCCGCATGCTTTCCCCCGAGGCACGCCAGGTTCTGGAACTGGTGATGGACGGCTTTCTGTCCGTCGCCGAAGTGGCCGCCCACACGCACCTCCCGCTGGGGGTCGTCCGGATTCTCCTGGCGCAGATGGAGGACAGCGGTCTGGTCATCGCGAGGAAGCCCGTTCCCCGCGCCGAGCGTGTCGATCGAGAACTCCTCAACGCCGTACTCGATGGCCTCAAAGCCCGATTCGGAGCGTGATTCGTGTACCTGGATTCAGGTGTCCTCACCGCGGTGAAGATCCTTGTGGTGGGGCACTTCGGGGTCGGGAAGACCACCTGCATCGGCAGCATCTCCGAGATCGAGCCCCTGCGGACCGAAGAGGAGATCACCGAAGCCAGTGAGGGATTCGACGACCTGTCGGGAACTCCCAACAAGACCACCACGACGGTCGCCATGGACTTCGGCCGCCTGACCATCAGCGACGAGGTGGTGCTGTACCTCTTCGGCACGCCCGGTCAGGAGCGCTTCAAGGAGATGTGGGAGGAGCTGTCCCGGGGCGCGCTGGGCGCCCTGGTCCTCGTCGACCCCGAGCGGCTGTCGGAGTCCTTCGCGATCCTGGACCTGGTCGAGCGGTTCGGCCTGACGTACGCCATCGGCGTCAACCACTTCGACGACACGACCAACTACCCGCTCGCGGAGATCCGCGAGGCGCTGAACCTGTCCGCGCAGACACCCGTCGTCGCCTGCGACGTACGTGACCAGCAGTCGGCGGCGCAGGCTCTCATCACGCTCGTGCACCACCTGTTGTCCCTTCTCGACTAGGAGCCACCCCCACATGCAGCAGCGTCCCGGCGTACAAGGGCCACCGCCCGGCTGCCCCGCGCACGGCAACTTCCCCCTCTACGGCCCCCAGTTCGGCTCCGATCCCGACGCCCACTACGAACAGCTGCGCGCCCTGGGCCCGAGTGCACCGGTCGACATCGCCCCCGAGGTGCAGGTCGAACTGGTCACCAGCTATGACGCCGCCCTGTACATCCTGCAGAATCCGGCCTCGTTCGTCAGGGACTCGCGGCGCTGGAACGCGCTGAACGAAGGACGCGTCCCCGAGGACAGCCCGGCCCTGCCCATGATGGGATACCGGCCCAACGCGCTGTTCAGCGACGGCGCGGCACACGCCCGACTGCGCCAGGCGGTCACGGACTCCCTGGCCACCGTCAACGAACTTCAGCTGGTGCGGCAGACCCAGCAGTCCGCCGACTACCTGATCAGCCGGTTCAGCTCCGAACGGCTCGGTCAGGCCGAGTTGATGGCGGACTACGCCCAGCCGCTGCCGCTCCTGGTCTTCAACGACCTGTTCGGCTGCCCGGCCGAGATCGGCGACCGTGTCATCGTCGGAATCAGCGGCATCTTCGACGGCACCCCCGGCGCCGACCAGGTGCTGGGCGAAGCGCTCGCCGAGTTGATCGACCTGAAACGGCGTCGGCCGGGAGCGGACCTGACGACCCGTCTGATGGAGCACTCCGCGCAACTGAACGACGAGGAGGTGCTGCACCAGCTCGTCACTCTGCTCTCCGGCGGCACCGCACCACTGTCGGCGACCATCGGCACCGGCAGCGCCCTCATACTGAGCGAGGACTGGCAGACCGGCCTGCCGGTCGAGGACGCCGTCACCCAGGTCCTGTGGAACTACGCGCCGATCGCCAACTACGCCGCCCACTACCCCGCCCACGATGTGGAGTTGGCAGGCCGGGTGGTCAGGGCGAACGACCCGGTCCTGATCTCCTTCGCCGCGGCCAACACCGATCCCAGGCTGGCCGAACACCGCGAGCAGCTCAGCGCCAAGGCCCATCTGGCCTTCGGGGCCGGTCCGCACGCCTGTCCCGCCAAGGACCCGGCGTTCCTCATCGCGGTGACCGCCGTCGAGTCGCTCCTCAACCGGCTGCCGGACATCGAAGTCCGCGTGCCGTTCAAGGACCTGAGCTGGATTCCGGCTCCGTGGAGCCGTTCCCTGGTGGCGCTCCCGGTCCGGTTCACTCCCCGGGCTGTGGCACCGGCGCCCACAAAGACACAGACGCCCCAGGCAACCGCGTCCTCGCCCCGCCCGGCCGTCACGCCCGCGCCGAGGCCCGCCGCACCGGCCGCCCCGTCCAGGCCCAAGGCGGGCCTGTTCAGCCGATTCCTGGCATGGACCAGAGGAGAGTGACGTAGGCAACTCTCGGCTCAATGAGTCATCTTGTATGCATCAGTCACCGTAGGGGTATGCATGGCGGCTGACGCAGAGATCAAGAAGGAGCCAGCCGCCGTGGAGATTGCGATAACTCCGCCCCCCGACAGACGTTTCGCCGTCTCGCTCTTCTCGCGTCTGCGGACGGCAAAGGGCCAGGCCAACCCCTTTCCGATCTACGCCGAGCTTCGGTCGGGGGGCGGGGTCGTCGCAGCTCCCTGGGGAGGTCACATCGTCACGGACTTCGATCTGTGCGACCGGGTGCTGCGCAGTCGGGACTGGCTGGAACCCGACGCGCGCTGGCGGGAGCAGCAGGGAGACGGCACGCGCTGGACAGCGCCCTCCGCCCGCGAGATGAGCAGGACGTTACCCGGACTCAACCCCCCGGAACACACCTGGGTGCGCCGAACGGCGGGTATGTTCGACCGCGCCGAGTTGCAGCAACTGCGTGGGACGATCACCCGTATCACGAGCAGCCTCCTCGATTCCCTCGCCGAGCAACTGCGCGAGGGCGAGGCGGACTTCAACGCCTTGGTGAGCGAGGAGCTGCCCATCGCCACCATCGGGCACTGGCTCGGGCTGCCCACCGCCGACTTCCCCCGTCTGCGCGAGCTGACCCACGACCAGGTCTTCACGCAGGAACTGCTGCCCTCCGCCAGCCAACTGGCGAAGTCCGACGCGGCCACGGCGGAACTGCGCGTCTACTTCACGGACTTGGTGCGTCACCGACGCGCCCGTCCGGGCGAGGATCCGGTGTCGCGCTGGATCACGGCGTGGGACGCCATGGAAAGCGATCGTGACAAGGCGGATGAAGCCGTCTACTTCCTGGCGTTGTTCGTCCTGCTGGCGGCCTTGGAGACCACGTCCACACTGCTGTCGACCATGACGCTGCTGCTCCTGGAACACCCCAGGCAATGGCGCCGGCTCACCGTCCACCACGATCTGGTGCCGTCCGCCGTCGAGGAGTCGCTGCGCTACGACCCGCCCACGCACGTGATCAGCCGTGTCTCCTCCAGAGACTGCCTGCTGGGCGGTGTCGAGATCCACAAGGACGAAATGGTCCATCTCATGGTGGGGGCGGCCCACCGCGATCCGGCCAAGCACGAGGATCCCGAGTTGTTCAACGTGCACCGCAAGCCGGCGCACCTCGCCTTCAGCGGAGGCGTTCACTACTGCCTCGGCGCGCCCCTGGCCCGCCTGGAGGCTCAGACCCTTCTGCACCACCTGGTCAGGCGCTTCCCCCGCCTGACCCTCGTGCGCCGCCCGTCGTGGGCGCCGCGTGTCGCCTTCAGACGACTGCTGACCTTGGACGTCGCTCACACATGACCGAAATGATCAACACCCTCGGCACCTTCCCCCACAAGACGGTGTGCGTCGACCAGGACGGGCCGGTCCTGCGGGTCCGGCTGAACCCGCAGGCACAGGACAGCACGCTGACCGCCACGGTCCTGGACGATCTCATCTCCCTTCTCGACAGCCTCCATGAGCGGGCCGACATCCGGGTTCTGGTCCTGTCGGCGCTCGGCGACGACTTCTGCCTCGGCGCCGATCGCGACGAGTACCGGGCGGCCCTGTCGGACGACCCGTCCGGCGCCGCCCTGCGCCGCATCGCGGACCGGGCGTACCGCGTGTGCGACGCCCTGGAGAAGACGCATGCGGTCACCATTGCCAGGCTCCACGGCAAGGTCATCGGGGCCGGCCTCGCGCTGGCCTCGTTCTGCGACCTGCGTGCGGGGGCGGACACCTGCCGGTTCCGCATGCCGGAGGTGGGCCTCGGTCTGGCTCCCGCGTGGGGTGGTGCCATGGGCCGTCTGGTCGCCGAGGCCGGAGCCGCCAGAATCCGCGAGCTGATGCTCACCTGCGACACCTTCGACGCGTCCACCGCCCACCGGCTCGGCCTGCTGCACAAGGTCGCGCCCGTCGACGAACTGGACAGCACCGTCGACGCCTGGGTCAAGCCACTCGTCCGGCGCTCGCCCGAAGCCCTCACGCTGACCAAACGCATGCTGGCCGGCTATGCGCGGGCCGGCCGCACCGCGGACATCGCGCTGCTCGATGCCCATCTCCTCACCGCGCAGCTCAACCAGCCCGGGCCCCGCCGGGTTGCCCAGCAAGCATGGCCATCGGTGCCGCCCGGTCAGTGATCCCGGCCGCCGCGCCCGGCGGAGTGATTCCTGCGTGGCACTCGTGGGCGCGGGTCAGCGCGCCGCCCGGGGGCCACGGATTCCTGTGGCTACCGTCCAAGGACGCCGGCAGACGCCGGTACGGGGACCGGCCCCGCCCGGGCAGCGACAAGGGAGTGAGTATCCATGGCCGTGTGTGAGGTCTGCGGCAACGACTACGAGATGTCCTTCGAAGTACATGCCGCGGGAGCGGTCCACACCTTCGACAGCATCGAGTGCGCCGCCCAGTTGATGGCGCCGAGGTGCGACAACTGCGAATGCCGCATCCTCGGCCACGGCCTCCAGGCGGACGGGCAGTTCTTCTGCTGTGCGCACTGCGCCCGGCAGCGGGGCAAGGGAGAGCTCGTGGACCACGCCTGACCCGAAGCAGACCACTTCCGCCACCGCGAACTGCCCCCGCCCGGCACCGGCCTCACCGGCGTCCGGGCGGGCCCAGCGGTGGGCCAAGCCTCCGGCCGTCGAGCAGGCCTCAGCCGTCGAACCCTCAGGCCGTCGAGGCATCACCCGGCGGAGGAATCAACCATCCGCTGAAGAAGATCCCGCAGGTCACGTCGCTGGTCCACGTCCAGGCCGGCCAGCGGGTCGGTCGCGAAACGGAGGCGCCCGCGCAGGTCCTGTGCGGCCGCCCGGCCGGCCTCAGTGGCGGCGATGCGCTTGATCCGCCGGTCGGTCGGGTCCGGAACACGCTCGACCAGGCCACGGCTCTGCAGCCGGTCCACCATCCCGGTCAGATTGGAAGGATCCGCGCCCAGGCGCTCGGCGATCCTCCGCATCGGAAGCGCCTCGTCCAGCGCGAGCAACACCTTGACCTGCTGCGGTGTGAGGCCGTGGTGCGCAGAGGCGGTCTCGTACTCGCGGCTGTAGAGCGCGGTGATCTTCGCGAAGAGAGCGACCACATCGGCGGTGAGCTGGTCCGGGGTGTTCATGCGCGCAGTCTAAACCAACTGCCTGCGCACCACCATGGTTGACAATTATGGTGGTCCTCCATAACTATTTTGACGAACACCCGGCCGAGCACCGCCCGGGTCCCCACCGTGCCCACTCCCCCTCGGAAAGGCAGTCATGTCCTCCAAAGTCGCCCTGATCACCGGCACCTCCTCCGGTATCGGCCTGGAAACCGCCGTCGCAGCCGCCCGCGCCGGGTGGACCACCGTCGCCACCCTGCGCGACCCGGACCGGGCCGGTGCACTGCGCGCCGCCGCCGACCGGGCCGGGGTCCCGCTGGACGTGCGCCGACTCGACGTCACCGACCCGGCGTCCGTGACCGCCGCGATCGAGGGCGTGGTCGCCGACCACGGCCGGCTCGACGCACTGATCAACAACGCAGGCGCGGGCCATGTCGGCACGATCGAGAACGAGACGGTGGAGGACGTACGCCGGGTGATGGAGGTCAACTTCTTCGGCGTCGTACAGACCACCAAGGCGGCCATGCCACACCTGCGGGCCGCGGGCGGACGGCTGATCACCGTCACCTCGGTCGGCGGCGTCATCGGCCAGCCCTTCAACGAGGCCTACTGCGCGGCCAAGTTCGCGGTCGAGGGCTTCATGGAGAGCCTCGCCCCGGTCGCCGCCAGGCTGGGAGTGACTGTGTCCGTGGTCGAGCCCGGCGCCGTGGCCACGGATTTCGTCGACAACATCGGCCTCGACGTGACGAAGGTGATCGCGGCCGCGGGCGACTACGCCGAGCCGCTCCAGGGCTATGTCGAGCGGACCCTTGGTCAGTTCGCCAACTCCGCACAGACCCCTGAGCAGGCCGCGGCCACCGTCGTCGAGGCACTCACCACGGAGCGGCCGCCGTTCCGGCTGCAGACCTCCGAGTGGGCGCGCGACTTCACCGGCACCAAGCTCGCCGACCACGACGGCTCGGCCGTCCTCGCACTCACGGGCGGGTACCTCGGCTGACCTGCGCCCCGGCAACGCGCGGGATCAGCCGCACCGGAACCTTCGATCGAGGTGACACGGATCACGGGGGTATGCGAGTTAACGTTAACTAACCTGTCCTTGCGAGCCCTGCCGCCCACCCGGCGGGGCACCAGGCTCGCCACACCGGCAACGGGGGCGAGCGAAGGGACGAAAGGGCTGGTCACCGGCATGGATGTGACGTACCAAGGCACGGTCTACCCGTGGCACTGCGACCACATGGGGCACATGAACGTCATGTGGTACGTCGGAAAGTTCGACGAGGCCACCTGGCACCTCTTCTCACGCATCGGCCTCACCCCCGGCTACCTGAGGAGCCACGACCGCGGCATGGTCGCCGTGGATCAGCGCATCTCGTACCGGCAGGAGGTGCTGGCCGGGGACGTGGTGGTGATCCGTTCCGCGCTGCTCGAGGCGCGGAGCAAAGTGATCCGCTTCTGCCACCGGATGGAGAACGCCGAGACAGGGGACACGGTGGCGGTCACCGTGTTGACCGGCGTCCACCTCGACAGGAAGACGCGACGCTCCTGCCCCCTGCCCGAGGAACAACTCGCCCGCGCCACGGCCATGGTCACCGACTACGATCCCGGTCTCTGACCGACCGCAGAGTCCGGCAGGTAGCTCGCGAGGCCGCGCAGGATGATCTCCAGACCGATGTCGAACCTCTCGTCGGAGGAGTCCGTCACCATCAGTCCCGCCAGGGCCCGCAGGTGGGGAAAGTCCTCTGCGGGCAGGGACGCGAAGTAGTTCTGCATTTCGTCGGCCATCTCGTGCCAGTCGGGGCGGGCCAGGGAGGAACCGTCACCGCCGTGCCGGGCGGCCCGGTCCTGCCACATGCCCTCCTCCAGGACGAACCCGTCGATGTAGGTGGAGATGAGGTCACCGGCCTCCGCCGCGATGCGGTCGGGCAGCCCGGCGGTACGGAAGACGGCGAGCAACGCCTCGACGTGCGGCAGCAGTTCGGCCGTGAAGGGGACATGGGCCATGGAGATCCTGGCCATGTCCCGGTGGGACAACAGGCGTTGCCTTCCGGTACGGGCGTAGTCCCGCACCTGCTCCCGCCACCGCCCCGGGTCGGGTTCGGGCATCTCGAAGCCGTCGAAGAGCCGGGTGTACATCAACTCCAGGAGGTCGTCCTTGGAACTGACGTGGGCGTAAAGGGCGGAGACCGCGACCCCCAGTTCGGCCGCCACTTGGCGCATCGAAAGCCCGTCGAGCCCCTGGCGGTCCAGGACGGTGAAGGCGGCCTCGACAACCCGTTCACGTGACAGTGGCGCTCGGGCCGGGGCGACATGCGTGCGAGCGGAGCGCTCGCGCTCCCAGGGGGACGGCGGAGGGGTTGCGGAGGTGCCGGCGGCCGCGTCGGTCATGAGGGCAGTCTAGGCGCCGGGAGAACAGTGTTCTCCTCCAGTGGGCGGCATCCGCACGCTTCGGAACACGATATATCTTGTCCGCTCCCCCGAGATTGCGCTATATCGTAATGAACGCCGTTCTCCTGGTGAGCACTGTTCTGCTACGGTGAACAGTGTTCTCCGGCGCGTCCGGCCGGTCGTCTCCCCGGAGCCGTACCGAGCCGGGCAGTCACATCCATCCGTCCCACCGCGCCCGCGGGCCTCACCGCGGCGCGGCGCTCTTGCGAGGAGTCCGATGTCCACCACCGGTGTCGCGCCCGCCGAGGCGCCCACTGACTCGCCAGCGCCCTACCGGTGGCGCTGGGCTGCGCTCTTCGTGATCCTCGCGGCCGAGGTGATGGATCTCCTCGACGCCGTCGTCACGAACATCGCCGGCCCCTCCATGCGGGCCGACCTCGGTGGTGGCGCCTCCACTCTGCAGTGGCTCGCCGCCGCGTACACCCTCTCGATGGCCGTCGGGCTCGTCGCCGGAGGGCGGCTCGGGGACATTCACGGGCGCCGCCGGATGTTCCTGGTGGGCGCCGCCGGCTTCACCCTGGGTTCGCTGCTGTGCGCGGTGTCCGTCTCGCCCGGGATACTGATCGCCGCACGCGTCGTGCAGGGGCTGTTCGGCGCGGTGATGCTGCCGCAGGGCCTCGGCATGATCAAGGAGATGTTCCCGCCGAAGGAGTCGCAGAAGGCCTTCGGCATGTTCGGCCCGGTCATGGGACTGTCGGCGGTGTGCGGTCCGATCCTGGCGGGCTGGCTCGTGGACGCCGACTACTTCGGCACCGGCTGGCGGATGATCTTCCTGATCAACCTGCCGCTGGGTGCCGCGGCCTTCCTCGGTGCCCTGCGCTACCTGCCGAGGGGGCGTTCCGGCGACAAGCCGCGCCTGGACGTCCCCGGCATGCTCCTGGTCTCGCTGGCCGCGCTGCTCATCATCTTCCCGCTGGTTCAGGGCCGTGAGTACGACTGGCCCGTGTGGACGTTCCTGATGATGGCCGCCTCGGTGGTCGTCCTCGTCGCCTTCGGCACGTACGAGTCGCGCCGCAGCAAGGCCGGCCGGGACCCGCTGGTCGTCCCCAGCCTGTTCCGCAAGCGTGGGTTCAGCGGCGGCATGACCCTCGGGCTGGTCTTCTTCTCGACCATGCAGGGGTTCATGCTGGTCTTCAACCTCTACACCCAGATCGGCCTCGGCTATTCGCCGCTCAAGGCGGGCCTGGTGATGGTGCCCTGGTCGGGCGGGATGATCGTCGGTTTCGGTGTCGCTCAGGGTGTCGCCCGGTTCGGACGGGCCGTACTGCAGGCGGGCGCACTGGTCATGGCCGTCGGCGTGTTCGGCGTGTGGCTGACCCTGGAGATGGTGGGCAGTGGCGTCGGCCCCTGGCAGCTCCTGCCCGCCCTGCTCGTCACCGGCATCGGGATGGGCCTGCTCATGGCGCCGTTCTTCGACATCGTGCTCGCCAGTGTCGAGCAGCACGAGACGGGCTCGGCGTCCGGCACGATGACCGCGATGCAGCAGCTCGGCGGCGCCTTCGGTGTGGCCATCCTCGGCACCTTGTTCTTCGGTCTGCTGAGCGGCGCGATCGCCACCGCCGTCGACCACCACTCGGACGGCCTGCGGGGGCAGCTGGCCGCCGCGCACGTCGCGCCCGCCGCTCAGGAGCGCCTCGTGGCGGACCTGCGTACGTGCGCCTCGGACCGCGCCGTCGCCAAGGATCCTGCCGCGACCCCGGCGTCCTGCGCGCGCCTGGAGAAGGACTCTCGCTCCGCCGTGACCTCACCTCAGGCCGGTGCCCGGATACCCGCTGCGCTGAAGGCCACCGCGTCGTCGGCCTTCCAGAGCGGTTTCGGCTCCGTCATGAAGACGGTGCTGTGGATCGTCGACGGCATGCTCGCCCTGACATTCCTGCTCGCGTTCCTCCTGCCGCGCCACGCGCGCCCCGAGGGATCCGCCGGGCACTGAGCCCCGGACACGCCGGCATCGGCGGACGGGACGGCCGGGCAGCGCTGAGAAGCGGCTGCCCGGCCGTCCCGTTGGTCCGCGCCGCGGAACAACGACGTCTTCGCCGTGTCCGTCAACGCCTTGGACTTCCGCGCCGGCTTCCGGCCGGCCCGGCGGCGCTGCGGGAGCCGCGGGTGGCGACTCCCGCACCGACCCCGAAACGTAACCCACAGTCGGCTTACAGACATTCCAACCAGTCGGTATCGTGCGCGGCCGTAAGTTCTCCCCCGTTCACCCGCACCAATCCGAGCCGTAGCGGAAGGCCAGGCAATGACATACGCCGACGAGAACCGGTACCCGCCGTCAGCAGCGGGGTGGCCGGTGCCCCACACCGCCCCCCAGTCGTACGGACACGACGCCCCTCGGTACGAGTCGTACGGCCGAGCCGCGTGGGACGAGTCGTACGGCCAAGCCGCCTGGGACGAGTCGTACGGCCAAGCCGCCTGGGACGAGTCGTACGGCCAAGTCCCTTGGAACGGGGGCGATTCGTACGCGTGGGAGACTGACCGGCGCAGTACCGACCTCGCCGCCCTCCGCTCGGCCTACCGCCTGCTCCGCCGGATCTCCACGCTCGCCGCGCTCGGCTCCTTCGTGGTGTATGTCGTGCTGTCCTGCTATGCACCGGGCCTCATGGGGACCAAGGTCGCCGGAGAGCTGAGCCTCGGAATGGCCCTGGGCGTCCTCCAGCTCGTGGTCACCTTCGCGGCGGTCTTCTGGTACGGACGCAGTGCACAACGATCGGTGGATCCGTTGGCCCGCACCGTCAGGGAGCGGGCGGTTACCACCGGCCGGAACGCGGGAGTGGCGAGATGAACGGCTTCAGCTCCGGGACCCAGGCAACGGTCCTGATCCTGTTCACCACGCTGGTCACCGTCACGCTGCTGATGTGCGTGATGGCGGGGCCGGACCGCGACGACCTGACGAACTTCTACACCGGCTACCTCTCGCTCACCCCGCTCAAGAACGGCCTGGCGATCGCGGGCGACTACATCTCCGCAGCCACGGTGCTGAGCACCACCGGCATCATCGCGCTCGCCGGATACGACGGCTACGTCCTCGCGGTCAGCACCGCCCTGTCTCTGGTGCTGTTGATGTTCCTGCTGGCCGAGCCCCTGCGCAACGCCGGCGAATTCACCATGGGCGACGTCCTGGCCCGCAACATGCCCGGACGGGCCGTGCGTATCGCAGCCTGCGTGGTGACGCTTTCGGCGACCCTGCCCTTCCTGGTCGTCCAGCTCTCCGGGGCCGGGTCGCTGCTCACCTTCATCCTGAACATCCCGCACGTGACGGGTGCCAGGACGGCGTGCATCGTCATCGTCGGCAGCCTGATGATCATTTATGCGGCGATCGGCGGTATGAGAGGCACCGCCCTCATTCAGATGATCAAGATCGTGCTCCTGATCGGCACCAGCGTCGTGGTCGCCGCCCTCGTGCTGAACCGCTTCGACTGGAGCCCCGGCGACATCCTCAGGGCTGCCCAGAACGGCAGCGGCGCGGGCCCCGCTTACCTCCAGCAGGGCCTGCAACTGGGCACCTCGGCCAGTGCGCGGCTGGACTTCGTCGGTCTCCAGATCACCGTGGTCCTGGGCGTGGCCTGCTTGCCCCACATCACGATGCGTCTGTACTCCGCGCAGGACGCGCCGGCCGTGCGTCGCTCCATGTCGTGGGCGGTCGGCACGGTCACCACGTTCTGCCTGCTCGTGATCATCATGGGTACGGGCGCGGCGGCGCTGGTGGGTTCGCGGTACATCACCGCGGCCGACCCCCACGGCAGAACATCGGTGCTCATGCTGTCGCAGGTGCTCGGCGGAGCGCCCACCTCGGTCGGCGCGACGATTCTCTACTCGGCCGTGGCGGGCACGGTGTTCATCACCCTGCTGTCGTCGGTCGCGGGCATGACCCTGGCCGCGGCCTCGTCGCTCGCCCACGACCTCTTCGCCCATGCTGCGCGGCGGGGGCAGGCCGAGCCGCGTACGGAGATGACGGTGGCGGCGTGGACGAGCGTGGCCGTGGGAACCGTTGCGATCGGGCTCTCCACCCTGGTCGAGAACTGGGACGTCGGCGTGCTCACCACTCTGGCCATCTGCATAGGGGCATCGGCGGTGGCACCCGCGCTCACCTACTCCCTGTTCTGGCGAGGCTTCACGCGCACCGGCCTGCTCGCTTCCCTCTACGGCGGCGCGGCCTGTGCGCTGCTGCTCATGGTCTTCTCCAAGGCCGTTTCGGGCACGCCGTCCGCCGTCTTCCCGGATGCGGACTTCCACCTGTTCCCCATGCAGTCCACCGGACTGGTCTCCGTCCCGTTCGGTTACCTGGCGGGCTGGCTGGGCAGCCGCCTGGACCACCGGCGCCGTGCCGCCGACAGCCGCGAGAACCGGCGGCTGTACGAGGAGAGCGAGGCCCGGCTGCTCGCCGCAGCCGAATGACCACGGCGGCGGTCGGCTGCACAAGCGGTCTCGGTGCCGCCGCTGTAGTCCGCCAGGGATGACGGCAGCCGCGGCGGCGCTCATGCCGGGCTTCGTGGACACGCCCCCAAGTCGCGTGCCGCCAGGGCCCAGCTGAGTTCCACCGCGGTGTCCGGTGCGTCAAGGCTGGTGCCGGTCAGCTCCTCGAAACGGCGCAGCCGGTAGCGGACGGTGTTCACATGGACGTGTGCGCTGCGGGCGACTTCGCGGATGCGCCGTCCCCCCTCCAGGTATCCCCGCACCGACTCCTCGATGAGCGCACCGAACTCCCCCTCCGCCTCCAGTGGGCGCAGATACCGGTCGAGCAGCAACTCGGCGATTTCCGGTTCGGCGACGACCGCCACCCGCCAGGACAGGTCGCTGAGGTCGTACACGCCGCGCAGACCGTATGCGCGGGCGGCTTCCAGCAGCCTGCCGGCCGCACGGAAGGAGCGGTGCACCGCGGCCAGGTCTGTCGACGGGCCGAGCCCTGCCGTCATCTCCAGCTCACCGATCTCCGGTCTTGCCTCGACGACTCCGGCGACAGCCTCGTCCAGCACGGTGAGCACGGTGAGCACCGCGCCTCGCCCGCTCCTGCGCATGTGGGACTCCAGGGAGCGTTCCAACGCGTCCGGACCGACGTTTCCATTCGGGACGGCTCTGAAGGCGCGGTACGGCCGCGACGGGTCCAGACCGTAGATCGCCGCACCGCTGTGGATCTCCGCCGCGCTCAGCGTCCCGTAGAGCAGTCCACGCAGGAAGTCGGCGCGGCGGCGAGCACCGAACAGGGCGGAGTCGACCTCCGCCTGCCGGTGGACGGCGGCGATCTGCAGACTCGCGACGTCCGCGAGTTCCCACAGGCACTTGGTGCGGTCGACGATGAAGCCGGGGTCCAGCCCGCGTTCGGTCGCCTCGGCGATGAACAGATCCCGTATCGCGCTCAGCGCCCGGCGGAAGGCGCGGAGCCCGTCGCTGAGGGGCACCCCTCGGGCGACCCGGTCCCGGGCCACATCGGCTTCGCCGAAGTCCTCCGGCGCGGGCACCGTCCCCTCTCGCACCACCGCGAGAGCCCGCTGGAAGTGCCGGTGCCAGATCTCGTCCAGGAGTTCCCGCGGGACCGCACGGTAGGAGGGGATGTGGTCCGCCAGCTCCGTGTGCAACCGCCCGCCCACATGCCGCTGCTGAGCGGCCATCGCGGCGATGACCCGTTCGAGGGGCGCCGCGGTCGGCTGTCCGGGCATCGATGTCACCTCCGACCCTTGGGCACCGGCCGTTGTGCACCTGAACAATACGCCGCCCTCCGGCCTTGGCCGGGCAGCCGTCGACAACCCCCCGCCCCCGAAAGCACAGTGGCACGGCGGCACGAGGAGCGCATCGGCGCACACCTGGCAAGGCGCCGATCGACCCTGCTCCAACCCGCCCTCGAGCTACCGACCCACCCCGACGAACAGTGCGGAGACCGCCATGACCGACGAGCACCATCACCGACCCCACCACGCCGCCCCCGACCCCGGCCCTCGCCTCGCGCCACTGTCCGAGGACCACTGGGACCCGTCCACCCGGGAACTCCTGGCCCCGATCCCGCGGGACGCCGACGGCCACCTCCCCAACGTCTTCACCACCTTGGTGCGGCACCCCGGCCTGTTCCGGCACTTCCTGCCGTTCGGCAGCCATCTGCTGCGCGACGGCCGTCTGCCGGACCGGACCCGGGAACTGCTCATCCTGCGCACCGCGTACAACACCCGCGCCGGTTACGAATGGGGGCGGCACGTACCGCTGGCCAGGGCCGCCGGGGTCACCGACGAGGAGATCCGGCGGGTCGGCTCGGGCCCGGACACCCACGGGTGGACGCCGGCCGACGCCCGTCTGCTGCGTGCCGCCGACGAACTGCACCGGGACGCACGCCTGTCCGCCGCCACCTGGTCCGCGCTCGCCGCCGACCACGACGAGGCACAGCTGATCGAAATCACCATGCTCGTCGGTCAGTACCACATGGTCGCGTTCTTCCTGAACTCCGCCGGTACCCGGCTCGAGCCCGGCTACGACACGGAAATCCTGCCCGCGCCCACCGGTGCCGGCACGGACGCTGCGGAAGGGACACGAGGCAATGCCTGAGCCCCGGCACACCACGACCCGCCCCGTCGGCCTCCTGACCGGCCGGAACGTACTGGTCATCGGCGCGGGCACCCGCCCCAGCGACGATCCGAAGGCCCCGGTGGGCAACGGGCGGGCGGTGGCCGTGCTCGCCGCCCGCGAGGGAGCCTCCGTGGCCTGCGCCGACGTCTCCCCCTCGGCCGCGGCGGCCACCGCCGCCCTGGTCGGTGAGGAGGGCGCCCGTGGCCTGTCCGTGGTCGGCGACGCCACGGATCCCGGCCAGTCCTCGGCCATGGTCGCAGAGTCCCTCCGCGAACTCGGCGCGCTCGACGCGATGGTGGTCAACGTCGGCATCGGCCTCGGCGCGGGCCTGGCGGACACCTCACCCCAGCAGTGGGAACGCGTGCTCTCGCTCAACCTGAGCGCCCCCTTCTTCGCGGCCAAGTACGCACTGCCCGCGATCGCCGACGGAGGATCGATCGTCTTCGTCGGTTCCGTTGCAGGGCTGCGCGCCGCCACCAACTCGCCCGCGTACGACAGCTCCAAGGCAGGCCTGTTCGGCCTCACCCGCCATGTCGCCAAGGAAGGTGCGTCGCGCGGGATCCGCGCCAATCTGGTGGTCCCCGGCCTGATCGACACCCCGATGGGACGCGAGGCCTCGGCCCGACGGGCGTCGCGTTCCGCCTCGTTCACCCGCATACCGCTCGGACGCCAGGGCACCGCCTGGGAGGTGGCGGAAGCCGTCACCTTCCTGCTCTCCGACCGCGCCTCCTACATCACCGGGCAGAGCCTGGTGGTGGACGGAGGGTTGAACGCCGTCTGAGCGCGCGGGCGCCTGTCCGCTCCGCGAGGTGAGGGCGGTCCCCTGGGTCAGGGATCGACCGGGACCGCCCCCGCCGGCTCACCTCGTCAGCGGGCCGAACTCCTTGCGGGTGTCCACCGGCTTGCCGAACAGCTGCCACCGCACGCCCTTGAAGCGCACCAGTTGCATCGTCTCGAGCGGGAAGGCATCGCCGGGACCCGTGGACATGGTGACCCCGGGCAGCAACAGGCCCACCTTCACGTCCTTCAGGTTGCGCACCGCGTCCCGCAGCCCTTCCCTGGTCGGGCACTTCATCGCGTCCAGGGCCTTGTGCAGGCTCGAGGCGACGGCCCAGCCATAGGCGTTGAACTGGTTGGCCGGGTCGGCGTCCGGGGCGTACTTGCGCATGGCGTTCATGTAGGTCTTCATCTCGGGGTCATTCGCCCACTGCGGGTCGGCGGGGTCCTTGAAGTAGGTCGCCGAGACCACGCCCTGCACGTTCTTGAACCCGACGGGCTTGAGCACGGCGGCGGACGAGGCCACGTTGTTCACGATGTGCAGCGGGTTCCACTTGGTGTTGTTGGCGTCGGCTGCGAGGGCCTGGCTGGCGAACTTGGGGGTGGTGACGTCCAGCAGCACGTCTGCCTTGGAGCGGGACAGGCTCGCCATCTGTGCCGAGACGGAAGGGTCGGTGACCTCGTAGCTCTCTTCGGCGACCACCTTGACACCGCTGCCGGCGACGGCCTTCTTGAACCCGCCGAGCAGGTCCTTGCCGAAGTCGTCGTTCTGGTAGAGGACCGCGACCCTGGCCGTGCGCCGCTCGTCCTTGAGGTACTTGGCGTACACCCGGGCCTCGGCCACATAGTTGGGCTGCCACCCGATGGTCCAGGGATGCTGGTCGTCCGTGCCCCAGACGGAGGCACCCGTGGCGACGAAGGGCTGCGGCACCTTCTGCTGGTTGAGGTAGTCCCACACGGCTGCCGTGGACGGGGTGCCCAGGGTCTGGAACACGGCGAAGACCTTGTCCTGCTCGACGAGTCTGCGGGCCTCCTCGACCGCCTTGGGCGGCTGGTATCCGTCGTCGCGGACGACGAACTGCACCTGGCGGCCGTCTATGCCGCCCTTGTCGTTGACGTACTTGAAGTAGGTGGCCACGCCCTTGCTGATCGTGCCGTACGCGGAGGCAGGTCCCGACAGCGGGTAGATCCCGCCCAGCTTGATGGTCTTGTCGGTGATGCCGGTGGTCTGCTGGCCCTTGCACGCGCCACTGGCGGCGGTGTCCTGGTCGTCCTGCCCTC
The DNA here is from genome assembly GCF_040646295.1 of Streptomyces sp. NPDC046197. NCBI lineage: Bacteria > Bacillati > Actinomycetota > Actinomycetes > Kitasatosporales > Streptomycetaceae > Streptomyces > Streptomyces sp. NPDC046197. Next base: position 137,160 of record NZ_JBEYZY010000019.1, read on the forward strand.
GCCGGCTGCTGCAGGCGGTCGCGGTGAGCAGGACGGCGGTAGCGGCCGCTGCCGCCCGCAGAGCGGTCGTCTTGCGCATGTGATTCATTCCTTTTCCGTGCGGGGCGATGCGCCCACGGGTTCGGCGTCGACAACTGCGGGGTCCGCGGGGGTGAGGGTCGCGGAGGATTCGGGTTCGGCCCCGGACTTCGGCTCCGTATCGCGCCCGGATTCGGCCTCTGGCGGATGGTCGAGGGCTGCAGTGGTGCGGGGCAGGCGGCGGGCGACAGCACCCAGGACACGGCCCGGCAGACCGGCCAGCCCTGTCGGGGCCACGAACATCACCGTGATGATCAGCAGGCCGAACACCACTCCCGGTGCGGCCTCACTGACGTCCTGGGACACGCTCGGCACGTACATCACGAACGCCGCGCCCAGCAGTGGTCCGTACAGCGAGCCGAGTCCCCCGACCACCAGGCCGGCCAGCAGGGTGATGGACAGCACGAAGGTGAAGGAGTCGGGCGAGACGAAGCCGATCACCCAGGTGTACAGGCACCCGGCGACACCCGCGAACATGGCGCTCCACGCGAAGGCGAGGGTCTTGTGCAGCGACAGCCGCACGCCCATGACCTCGGCGGCGCTCTCGTTGTCCCGCACGGCGAGCAGTGCCCGGCCGGCCCGGGACCGCAGCAGGTTGCGGGCGAGCAGGAGCGCCACCGCGGTGACGGCGAGGACGACGAAGTACATCCACTGGTCCTCGGCCAGCCCGCTCCACGCGGGTGGCTGCAGCTTGTCCACGGTCAGGCCCATGGAGCCGCCGGTCACCGGTTCGAGCCGCTTGAGCAGGGGCGGCAGGAACACCGCGAACGACAGGGTGACCAGGGCCAGGTACAGGCCGCGCAGCCGCAGGGCGGGCACTCCGAACCCGAGGCCCAGCAGGAAGCATCCGGCGGCCGCGACCGGCAGCGTGGCCAGGTGGCCGGTGTCGTAACGGTCGAGCATGACCGCCGCCGTGTAGGCCCCCGCCGCGAAGAACGCGCCGTGCCCCAGCGAGATCTGCCCGCCGAAGCCGACCAGCAGGTTCAGCCCGGCCAGCGCCACGGCGTACAGGAGCACCATGGTCAGCTGGAAGACCTGGAAGGGGGCGAAGTAGAAGGGTGCGCCGACGGCGACCGCCGCAGCGAGCAGCACGGTGAGTGCGGCCCGCAGCCGCCGGGCCCGGTCGGTGCCGAGTGCCGCTGTGACGGTGTTCACGCGCGCTCCACCGCCGCCCGTCCGAACAGGCCCTGGGGCCGCACCAGCAGCACCACCAGAATGATCACCAGGGGGACGCCCACCTTCAGATCGGCACCGATCACGCCCACGTACGCACCGGTCAGCGTCTCGGCGACACCCACGACCAGACCGCCGACAACCGCGCCCACCGGGCTGTCGAAGCCGCCGAGGGTGGCCGCGGCGAAGGCGTAGATCAGCACCCCGCCCATCATGTTGGGCTCAAGGAACAGCACCGGGGCGACGAGCACGCCCGAGACCGCGCCGACGGTCGCCGCCAGCCCCCAGCCGAGCATCCGGACCCCGCCCACCCGGATGCCCGACAGCCGGGCGGAGGAGGGGTTGCAGGCGACCGCCCGCATCACCAGGCCGAGGGAGGTGTGCTGGAACAGCAGATACAGCAGGCCCATCACGACGGCCACCACGCCGAGGATCCCGAGCGTCGACCAGTCCACACTCACCCCGGCCAGGTCCAGCCCGCCGTCGGGGAACGGCTGCGGGAAGTCCTTCACGGTGAACGACCAGATCAGGCCGGCCATCGCGTTGACGAAGATGAACAGGCCGACCGTGACGATGACCACCGTCAGCTCGGGCGCGCCCTGAACGGGGCGGATGACGATCCGCTCGACCAGCATGCCACCGGCGAAGGACACCGCGAGGGTGACCGGCAGCGCCAGCCAGAACGGCATCCCGGACGCCACCAGCTGCCAGGCGACGTATGTCGAGAGCATCGCCAGCTCGCCCTGCGCGAAGTTGACGATCCCCGTGAACCGGTGGATCAGCACGAGGGCCAGCGCGAGACTGGCGTACACCGCGCCGGAGCCGAGTCCTTCCACCACTTGCTGGAGAAGATCGGTCACGGCGCTCACCCGGCCTTCCGGGAGAGGACGGGGACACCGAGGTACACCTCGGCGACCTGCCCGTCCTCGCGGATCTGTTGAGCCGGTCCGGACAGCACCAGGCGGCCGGCCTCCAGTACGTGCGCCCGGTGCGCGATGTCCAACGCGAGCTGGGCGTTCTGCTCGACGACGACCACGGTGGTGTGTTCCTCCTCGTTGACGGCACGGACGATCTCGAACAGCTCGCGGGTGACCAGCGGTGCGAGCCCGAGGGAAGGCTCGTCCAGGAGCAGCAGCGACGGCCGCAGCATCAGCGCCCTGCCGATGGCGAGCATCTGCTGCTCGCCACCGCTGAGGCTGCCGGCGGCCTGACGCGAGCGCTGGCGCAGTTTGGGGAAGTGGCCGTAGACGCGTTCCAGGTCGGCCGCCACCGCCACACGCTCGGTGCGGCCCCGCCACCGGGGGCGGGTGCGCAGGTGGGCGCCGATGCGCAGGTTCTCCTCGACGGTCAGCTCGTTGAAGGTGCCCCGGCCCTCGGGCACATGCGCCACGCCGAGCCTGGCGGCCTGCTCGGGCGAGCGGCCCAGCAGCTGCGTACCGTCGAAGGTGACCGAGCCGCGGCCGCGGACCATGCCGCACAGCGCCCGCAGCGTCGTGGTCTTGCCCGCGCCGTTGGGTCCGAGGATCGCGCACACCTCGCCGCGGGCGACGGAGAAGTCGAGGCCCTGCAGCACGCGGGCCTGGCCGTATCCGGCGTGCAGGCCGGTGACCTTCAGGAAGTCCGGCTCCGCACTCGGCCGGGCCTCGGTACGGTCGGTGGTGGGCTCGCTCATGCGGCCACCCCCAGGTACGCCTCGACGACCGCCGGGTCTCGCTGGATCTCCTCCGGTGACCCCTCGGCGATCTTGCGGCCGAAGTCGAGGCAGACCACCTTGTCGCACAGGCCCATCACGAACCCCATGTGGTGTTCGACCACCACGAGCGTGAGGTCGAACTCCTGGCGCACCGACCCGACCAGATCCGCGAATTGGCCGACCTCGCCGTGGCTGAGCCCGTTGACGGGTTCGTCGAGCAACAGCAGCCGGGGCCGTACCGCAAGCGCCCGGGCGAGTTCGACGCGTTTGAGCGTGCCGAACGGCAGCCCGGAGGCGGGGTGGTCGGCCACGTCCGCCAGGCCGAGCCGCCGTAGCAAGTCGTCCGCCCGGTCACGTAGTTCCCTCTCCTCCCGCCGGACGTGGGGCAGCCGGAGCGCCGCGGCGAGATGTCCGGTGCGCCCCCGGCTGTGGGCGCCGACCATGACGTTCTCCCGGACCGTGAGCCGCGGGAACAGGCCCAGGTTCTGGAAGGTGCGGGCGATGCCGCGCCCGGCAACGGCGTGCGGAGCGAGGGCCAGCAGGTCCTCGCCTTCGAACCGCACGTCTCCCCCATGGGGAGTGCAGCGCCTGGTGAGGCAGTTGAACAAGGTGGTCTTGCCGGCTCCGTTCGGCCCGATGAGCCCCACGGCGGTGCCCGGCTCGACGGTGAACGCGACACCGTCCAGTGCCGTGATCCCGCCGAAGCGCACGGTGATACCGTCGACCGCGAGCATGAGTGACGCCCCTTCCGACGTGCTGGGGGGTGGGCGAGCGTCACAGTAAGTGGGGGCGTTGCAGGCGCACATTGGGTGTGAGCACCCAACTTCTCGGTCGCCGGACTGTGCGCCGCGCACAGGTGCCGGGAGCTGTCTCACGCCGAGCCTGTTGACGGAGCACGACGCGGGCGGCGACGATCGGCGCCATGCCTCGCGGTCCTGCCCTGGGCACTCCCCAGCTCTCCGAACCGCTCCGCCGGGAGCGGCGGCGGATCCTGCACGCCGTCCACGACCGGGTCGAGGAAGTGGCGGAGACCGCCGTCGACGTGATGCGCGCGGAGATCCCGTCGTACGCACTGCAGGACGAACGGTTCTTCGACGAGGTACGGGAGCAGGTGCTCGAGCACTACCGGATGCAGCTGGCGGCGCTGGCCGGCGACCGCGACATCGCTCCCGAGGACCTGGTCTTCAGCCGCGCGGCGGCCATGCGCCGTGCACGTGCGGGGTTCGCCCTGGAGGACTGGATCAGTGCGTTCCGGGTCGGCCGGCAGGTGATGTGGGACGCGCTGCTGGACTGCGCGGGCACGTCCGCCGAAGCCCAGCAGGCCGCACTGTCCCTCGTCACCCCGTTGATGCGGTACGTCGACTACGCCAGCACCCACGCAGCGCAGGCATACGTCGAGTACCAGCAGCACGTGGTGGCGGACGCGGACCGGGAGCGCCGGGATCTCCTGGACCAGCTCCTGGCGGGCGTGGCACCGACGCGCGGTCCGCTGTTCGCCGCGACGCAGGCGTATGGCATCGGACCGCGCTCGCCGATGATGGCGGTCGTTGCGGTGTGCGTCGGCGACACGCGCACGGGGGACCACACCTCGGCCGAGAACGGATATGCCACCAGCGCGTCGATCAGCGTCGCCGGGCCCTGGGCCGGCCGGACCCTGGTCGTCGTGCGCCACGGCGAGGTGGTGGCCGTGCCCGTGCTCCGGGCCGGCATGAACGCGGAGGACGTCTGCGCCCACTTCGAGGCCGTGCAGCGGCGACTCGCGCGGGGCGGAACCATGCTCTCCATGGGGATCAGTACGGTCGCGCACGGCGCATGTGAACTGCCGCGCGCCTACCAGGAGGCGCGGGCCGCCCTCGACCTGGTGCCGAGCGGGGGCGGGGTGGCGGCGCTGCCGCGGCTGTCCCCCTTCGACTACCTTGCGCTGCGCGCCGACGACCTCGCCCGCCAACTGGTCGATCCCCGGGTGCGTGTGCTGCTGGAGGAGGACCGCAGACGCGGCGACACACTGGCCGCCACCATACGGGCCTTCGCGGAGGCGGACCTCAATCTGCGTCTGGCCGCCGAGCGGCTGCGGGTGCACCACAACACGGCGCACTACCGGTTGCGCCGGATCGAGGAACGCACCGGCCGCAATCCGCGCCGGATCGCCGACCTCCTGGAACTACTGGTCGCCCTCGCCATCCGCGACGGGGCCGGGGAAGGTGGGGATTGCCAGTGAGCGGCATCGTGGAGTCTGCCGGGACCGGGGCGGCACGTCAGCTGCCGGGCGGGCAGGGGGACATGGATCTGCCGGAGGGGCACGGGGGGCAGAACCGAACGGTCCGGCGTGCGCTGCTGGACGCCGCGCTGGAGGTGTTCACCGAGCGCGGATACACCGACGCCGGTCTCACCGAGATCGCGGCGCGCGCCGGCATCCCGCTGGGCAGCCTCTTCCAGCACTACGGCGGAAAGCGAGGGCTTTACCTCGCCCTCTGGGAGGAGTTCCGGGAGGAGCAGGAGCGCCGGACCGCGGCCACGCTGGCCTCCGAGCGCAGCCGTGGTGTGGAGGACCCCGTCGCCCTCTTCGTGGCGGGAGCCAGGGCGTACCTGGAGGGTGCCTGGGACAACCGCAGGCTCGGCAGGCTCCTCGTGGAGGACGACGGTCCCGCGGGCTTCGACGCGCTGCGCCGCCAGTGGGACCGCGCATGGGTACGGCGCAACGCCCGGCTGCTGGAGGTGGACGAGCGGCGACGCGCCGGGCGGGTGCGGGTGAGCGTGCTGACCACCGTCATCGGAGGGGCGGCGCGCGAGCTGGGCGACTGCGGGGACGAGACGGAGGCCCGGGAGATCGTGGACGAGGTGTGCGGCATCCTGATCCATCTGTCGGCACCACCCGGCTGAGACGCCCGGCGCATGGCTGCGGCGACGGCGGCCCGGGTGTACGAGTCGCAGGAAAGGGGGTGCGCGGCCGCCGCTGCTGGGATGCGCGCATGCCCGCGGTCTTGACAGTTCGATCCCCTGCCTGAAGGCTACCGACCAGTCGGTATGAAGGGGTGGGTCGTGACCGAGCTGAGCATCACCACCGATGCGGGCGTGTTCGACGCGATCGTGGCGGGTCCGCCCGAGGGTCGCCCGGTGCTCATGCTGCACGGCTTCCCGCAGACGGGGCTGGTGTGGCAACGGCAGATCGCGGCTCTGGCCGCTCGCGGCTACCGGGTGGTGGCACCCGACCAGCGTGGGTACTCCCCCGGCGCCCGCCCTGAGCGACCCGAGGACTATCGCATCGGCCTTCTCGTCGAGGACGTGGTCGCGATCACCGAGGAACTGGGCTGGGCGGCGTTCGACCTGGTCGGCCATGACTGGGGAGGCGCGGTGGCCTGGTGGACCGCGCACGCCCACCCCGGCCGCGTACGCACCCTGACGGTTGTCTCGACCCCGCATCCCGGCGCTCTGGCCACCGCACTGCGCACCGACGAGGATCAGCGCAAACGCTCGCACTACATGATCGACTGGCGCGAGACACCCGCGACCGAGGAGCGCATGCTCGCCCACGACGCCCAGGAGCTTCGCGTCGTCTACGCGGGGAAGGTCCCGCAAGACAGTGCCGAGGCCTACGTACGGCACCTGTCCCAGCCGGGCGCTCTCACCGCGGCGCTGAACTGGTACCGGGCCGGCCGCCCCGACGGCGCGATCGGCGCCGTCGACGTGCCGACGCTGTACGTCTGGAGCACGGAGGACAGCGCGTTCGGCCCGGCGGCCGCACAGGAGACCGGGCGGTGGGTCAACGGACCGTACCGGTTCGAAACCCTCCAGGGGGTCAGCCACTGGGTTCCCGAAGAGGCGCCCGGCATGCTGAGCCGCCTGCTGCTCGAACACCTGCGAGCGCACGGCGAGTACCACACAGCAGCGAATACCCCGTTCGTCGACTCTCCGGAGAAGTGACTTCATGAAGGCAGCCCGCGCGGCCTGGCGCCGACTCGAACCCGTACACGCCATGATCTACTTCGCCCCCGAGGGAACGCGCCGGTACGCGGACCTCGGACTGAGCCGACGCGCCGGGTACTTCGCCTCCCGCAGTGCCGCGTTCGGCCGGGCATCCGCCGAGCTGGTCATCTCGACCTTCTACAACTTCAACCCCGCTTTCGTACGGCAGGCGGTCGTCGGGGCCTGGGATGCCACGACGCCGCAGCAGGTGCTGGACGCGCGGTACGCCGCGGCGGGCGAGGCCCTGCGGCGGGCGGGAATCCACGAGCTGCCCGCTTTGGACGAGGTCCTGGCGCTGGCTCGCAGGGCCGCAGAGGCGGCCTGCGAACACCCGCAAGGTCGCCCGCTGTTCGCCGCGCATGCCGCACTGCCTTGGCCGGAGGAGCCGGTCTTGCAGCTGTGGCACGCCCAGACGCTGCTCCGGGAGTTCCGTGGAGACGGCCATGTCGCGTGCCTGCTGAGCGAAGGCGTCGGGGGCCTGGAGGCCCTGGTTCTGGACGCCGCCAGGGGTGAGGTTCCTGTCGACTTCCTCAAGGCGAGCCGCGCATGGCCCGAGGAGGAGTGGGCCGGCACGAAGGAGCGTCTGCGCAAGCGAGGTCTGCTCGAGGGCGACTGCCTCAGCTCGGAGGGCGTACTCCTGCGCCGGCACATCGAGGACCGCACCGACCGCCTGGCCCTTGCGGCCTACGCCGCCCTGGGCGACGCCGACTGCGAGCGGCTGGCCGAACTGGCCGACCCCTTCGGCCGCGCCGTCGTCGAAGCCGGCCTTCTCAAGCTCGGCTGACCGGGGGGATGCCGGCCTCGTGTGCGGAGCGCAGCGCGGCCGGCACCTCACGTCCGATACGCACCGCTTCGCCCGGGTTCATGGGTCCGCGTGCGAGACGGTCGGCCAGCGAGCCGCCGGTGACGAGTTCCATGACGATCCAGGGACAGCTTCCCCGACCGCCGTCGACCACATGATGGATGGTCACCACATTGGGATGATCGACACGGGCCAGCGCACGGGCTTCCCGCAGGACTCGCTCCCGCAGCATCCCGGCGGCCTCGGAGTCGTACTCGGCGAGATCAGGATCGGGCGGCCGGACCTCCTTGACGGCCACGCTCCGGTGCAGCACGAGGTCTCTCGCGCGCCAGACCAGCCCCATGCCGCCACCGCCGAGCCGTTCCTCCAGCTCGAACCGCCCGTCGACAACCCGTCTTCCGCTGTTGTCGCTGCCCGCTCCGCTCATCCGCGCGAACTCAGTTGCCACCGCCGGCTGCAGTGGGATGGCCCCTGCCAGGCGAGGCGCTGGAACCCCTCGCCGATCGCTGCGGCGCGCGAGCGACACGTGCGGCCGACCATGGACCGCGTTGGACCTTCAACGGATGTACAAGCCTTCCAGCAGAGCGGTCAGATACCGGCGGGCGGTTTCGACGCGGGCTGCGGGGGCGCCATGAACATTCGCGGCATAGGCGATTCCACACATCAACGGCACCAGGTCCTCGGGCGTCAAGTCGGGCCGCACAACCTCGGCGTCGCGGGCGCGCCTGAGCAACTCTCTGCCGACCGACGAGAGGGTCCTCTTCAGTTCGGTCGTGCGTGGCAGGGCATCCGTGGGCGCGGCGGTGACCGTGGACAGGGCGGCGTCGGTGACCTGCGCCTCGATGGTGCGGGTCAGGAAGTCGGCGAGGGCGCGCCCGGGGTCGTCGTCGGCCAGCGCCTGCTCGCCGTGAGCGGCGAGTGCCTCCAGGCTGGGGGTGGCGACGGCCTCCAGGAGCGCCTCAGCGGTGGGAAAGTGGCGATAGACGGTGCCAACGCCCATCCGGGCACGGCGGGCGATGTCGTTGAGCTGCAGTGGCGTGCCCTCGTCCACGAGATCGCGCGCCACGGCGACGATCCGTTCCCAGTTCCGGGCGGCGTCCTTGCGCAGGGGGGCGGGCGGCATGCGAGCAGTGTAACTGGATCATTCATCCGGATCGATGTGGAGCCCGTTCCGGATGAGCCACCCGTTTTCCTTCTCGGGCAAGCACGCGCTGGGGGTGCGCAGTTGGCGCGAAGATCTCGTCACGGGGTCGTGAGTGGCGCGAGGCGCTCACTGAGGTGGCGCACGGCTTCGGCGATGCGGGGATCCGTTGCCGAACGGAAGGGAGCGACCGGATGCGCCTGGGGTCCGATGACGAGGCCGGTCCGGCCGGCCAGTGAGCCGTCGGTCGCGGCGAAGATCGAGGACTTGGCCGCCAGGGACGCCGGGCCCGAGGTCGAGCGTTCGAACTTGCGCCGGACCAGCGGCCAGAGCAGCCGCAGCCCCGGCGAGACGATCTTCGGATCGCGCATGGCGCCGTTGGTCATGTCGGTGGCGGCGCCGCCGGGGTCTGCCGCGAAGACCGAGACGCCCGTGCCGTCGAGCCGCCCGGCCAGCTCCAGCGTGTAGGCCAGGTTGGCGAGCTTGGCGCGGCCGTACCAGTGGAATGCGTAGTAGCCCCCCGGCGGCTCGACGGCGTCGAAGACGCGCTTTGCGACACCGATCGCACCCGAGGTGACGTTCACGATCCGGCTCGGCACACCGGCCTGCAGCGCCGGCAGCAGCAGTTCGGTCAGCAGGTAGGGCGAGAGGTGGTTGACGGCGAACGTCGCCTCTATCCCGTCGACCGAGTCCTGGCGGTCCGGGAACATCGCTCCGACGTTGTTGACCAGCACGGCCGGCGGACCGTCTGCGGCGATCCGGTCGGCGAGGGCGCGGACCGCGTCGAGCGAGGCGAGATCGGCGGCCAGGAACCGGGCGGGGTGCAGCGGTGCCGCGGCGTTGATCCGTTCGACCGCACGGGCGCCGCGCTCGGCGTTGCGCCCGACCACGGTGACCGCAAGGCCCGCCTCGGCCAGTCCCGAGGCGGTCTCCAACCCGATTCCCGCTGTCCCTGCCGTGACGACTGCTGTCTGCTTCATGGCACAACCCGTTCTACATATCTGGATAGATTATCCGGTTGTCGCCACCATAACAGATGCGGATGACCTATCCGGTTCCTGTGGGGCAATGCGACACGACAGCGGCCGCGGCACCGAGGTTGATCTTCGCGACGAGGTCTCGCCGGGGGCCGGATTGCCCGGGCCGACCCACAGACCGGCCGAGGAACTCCGACAAGTCCTGGCAGTACGTATGTGACAAGTCCTGGCAGTACGTACGGACGGACGGGTCGGCATGCGCCGCGCGACCACGGGTACCCGCCCGGAATCACGCGGAGGTTCATCATGTTCGAGGCAGGCGACATCCGTGAATGGCGTGGTCACGACGTGGTCGATCCCGGTGGCCACAAGATCGGCGTTCTGGAATCGGTCTACGTCGACACCGCGACCGACGAGCCCTTCTACGCCACTGTGACCGTTGGCATGCCCACCCGCCGCCGTCTGGTCTTCGTTCCCCTCACGGACGCGACTGTCGGTCCGGGGTACCTGAAGGTCGTCTACGGCAGGGACATCGTCAAGAAGGCCCCCGCGATCGACACGGACGGAGAGTTGCCGGCCACGGAAGAGCCGGCGGTCTTTGCGCACTACTCGCTCGACTACGCCCCGGGCGCCGGCGGCGAGCGCCGCCTCGCCCGCCGCTGAACCACCGAAGCCGCCGGGAGGGCCGATGAGTCTGTTTCTGCTCCTGATCCTCGTGGCCGTGGTGCTGGGCATCATCGGGTTCGCCGCTCACGGGCTGTTCTATCTGTTGATCATCGGCGCCGTCGTGCTGCTTGCCGACCTCGTCTACGCGGCGATCCGTCTCCGCCGCCGGGGAGGAAAACACCGCTTCGCCCGCTGATCGTCCAAGGCACCGGTCCCTGACACCGGGGCCACGGCGATGCCCGCCGCAGCGGCGCCGTCGAACACGTCTCCACCCTTGCGATGCTCGGCGATCGGGACGTACCCGACGTGGACTTCCGGCGTTCCCGGACCGGGTCCCGGCAGCCGCGCCGGGGCCGTGGTGGCGTGCCCGTACGGCGACGGCCGCGAGCAGCGCGAGTACGACGGCGGCGAACCACGTCGTCGCGTCGGTCAGGCTCATGGAGCGGCCGGCGATGCCCAGGCCGACGGGCAGCAGAGCCAGGCCGAGGTAGGAGGCGAGGAACAGGCCGGCGAGGGCTTCGCCGCGCTGGGCCGGAGCGGCCGTGATGGCCACGTGTGCGACGGCGGACTTGAACAGCACGCCGGCGCCGGCTCCGGCGATGACCCCGGCGACCAGGGAAACGGGCAGGCTGGTCAAGCGCATACCGACCGCGAGGACGGCCATGCCCACGGCCTGGGCGAGCAGCCCGAGGTACCACCGCGTCCGGGCGCCGAGTCGGCCGGTACTCGTCTGGGCCGCCGCGGCGGCACCGAACACGGCGAACACGACCAGTCCGGCCAACGCGCGGGACGGGTGGTGCAGGGTTTCACCGACGAAGCCGGGAACCACGGAGGTGAACAGGCCGAACACCGCCAGGCACGTGAAACCGGCCGCGGCAGCGGCGAGGTATCCGCGGTCGCCGTCAGCGGCCCTGACCCTCTGGGGCCGATAGCCGGGCCTGACCGCGGGCTTGTGGACGGTCTCGGGGGTCAGCGCAACGGCGGCCACGCCGGTCAGCAACAGAACGACGAAGACCGCGTACGGCAGACGCAGCGGCGCGCCGAAGTACTGGGCGAGTATTCCTGCGGCGAGGGCCTTGCGCGACGGCACCGCCGACCTCGCCGTGGCCGCCCTGGACACCCCGCTGCAGCGCGGCCTGACGACCCGGCTGCTGGCGCGCGAGGAGATGGTCCTGGTGACCGCCCCGACGACGGACGTCCTGCCGCCCGAGGGACTGGTGACCCTGCCGAGGCCGCCGCGCTGCCACTGGTGGACTTCTCCCCCGGCTGGGCGGTCCGGCACGAGGTCGACAGGGCCTTCCGCGCGGCGTCCCTCGAACGCAGGACCACCTTCGAGGTGAACGACCTGCTGGCGGCCACCGACCTGGTCCGGCACGGGCTCGGCGTGTGCATCATGCCCCCGTCGCTCGCCGCCCGGTTCCCCGAACTCCCGGTACGCCCCTTCGCCGCGCACGCACCGGCGTGGACGGTCCTGGTCGTCCGCCCACGCGGGGAACCGTCCCCTGCCGTAACCGCGCTCCTGCGCCACATCGGACAGGGGTGACGCGACCGGTCCGGGAGGGCGGCGCCATGCCCCTGCTCGCGCGGTGCCGGGGCTCAACCAGCCTCTCTTGGCCTGCTCCCCCGCCGGTGACGGCAGCCGTGGGTGCGGGGGATAAAGGGAGTGCGCCTGTTCGAGCCGGTGAGGTACGTTCCTGCCTGTTCGAAGGGGGACCCGAAGTGGCGAAGCTGAACCAGATCATCGCTGTCGAAAAGGGTGTCAAGAGCAAGTCGCTCCAGGACATCACCGCGGCGCACCACAAGGTGCAGAAGCCGGCACTGCTGGCCGGTATCTCGCGTACGTACCAGCCGAAGGACGAGGAGGGCGAGCAACTGCCGCCCGAGTCCACGCGGGTGCAGGTGCAGGCCGAGGACGTGCTGCGGGAGATGTCCGCGTCGCTCACCCGGCTCTTCGACGTGACCGCCACCAAGGACTGGGCGAACTGCACGGCCCGCGCGGACGTCACGGTCGACGGCCGGACGATCCTCACCGACGTCCCGGTCAGCTATCTCCTCTTCCTGGAGAAGCAGCTCACCGACCTGCACACGTTCGTCAGGAAGCTCCCTACCCTCGACGCCGCGGAGTCCTGGTCTCATGACCCTTCCACGGACTGGTGGAAGACGGACCAGGTTCGCACGATCCGCACCAAGAAGGTTCCACGCAACCATGTCAAGGCGGAGGCGACCGACAAGCACCCGGCGCAGGTCGAGGTGTACTACGAGGACGTGCCCATCGGGTACTGGACGACCGTGAAGTTCTCCGGAGCGCTCCCGGCGCGGCGGGTGAACGAGCTGGTGGAGCGGGTCGAGAAGCTCCAGCAGGCGGTGAAGTTCGCCCGCGAGGAGGCCAACGGTGCCGAGGTCACCGACCAACGAGTCGGCGACGCGGTGTTCGGCTACCTGCTCGGCTGAGCCGATCGCGGGTAGCATCCACGATCGCCCCCGCGTGCGAGCGCGGGGGTGCGCGACAGGCGCGGGCCGGATTGAGGACCGGTGCGCGTGATGAGCGCAAGCTGACACTGAAGTTCAGCCTGAAGAAGCGGTGACAGTGAAGGTTCGAGTCCTTCCCCCGGCACAGCGCCTGCAACGGGCCGGGGTAGCCCAACATGGCAGAGGCAGCCGCGGTCAATCTCAGACTCTCGCTCCAGTCTCAGCATCGCCGCCGATCGCCGGATCGACCGAGGCCGGACGAACGCCGTCGGATGCGAGTTCGACTCTCGCCTGCACCTCTCACATGGTGCGGTAGTTCAAAGGAAGAACACGACGGCATGATGACTGATCCGTCCTCTTAAACGCCGCCGGCGTGCGCAATTGGGTGGCATCCCCAGGGGCCCGGGAGCTGGATACGACTCCCGGGCCCCGCCACGTTCCTGTCGATCCGCCACAGGGCATGCGAGGAGTTGACTGCGCCGCGTAAATTCTCGGTCGCCTGGCGCGATACCCCTGTCGTCTCTCTTGTTGCGTGGCATGTCCGGTGCAAGCATCCCGGATTGCGAGCACGCGCTCCATCGGCGTGAACGTCCTTCTCCCCCCACACGCCGGGTGAACCCCGGCTGCCCGAAAGGATGTTCCGTGTCCCGGTCCAGACGCAGGCGCGGCCGGACAGCCGCGCTCACCGCAATCCTCGCCGCTCTTCCGGCCTCTGCTTGTCGTCCTCGGGCTGAAAGGGGTCCCCTCATGTCGCGCACCGTCTTCCGCAGATCCGTCGCGACCGCCACCACCGCCCTGCTCTCCTTGGGCGGTCTCCTCCTCGCCTCGCATCCGGCGCTCGCCGACGTCTCCAACGGCGGCTTCGAGTCGGGCAGCCTGACCGGCTGGACAACCACCGGTACGACTACGGTGGTCAACTCCGGTGCCCACAGTGGCACCTACGCCGCCCGCGTCGGCGGCACCTCACCCACCAACGGCGACTCCTCGATCGCCCAGACCTTCACCGCGCCCACCGGCGCCAACCAGTTGTCCTTCTGGTACAGCGTCACCTGCCCGGACACGCTCACCTACGACTGGGCGACGGCCACCCTCGCCGACACCACGGCCGGCACGACAACGACCGTTCTGGCCAAGACGTGCACCAAGGGCCAGGGCTGGAAGCAGGTCTCCTCTGCGGTGACCGCAGGGCACAGCTACACCCTCAAGCTCGTCAGCCACGACGACGACTACGCGGGCGACGCCACCTACACGCTCTACGACGACGCCGCCTTCACCACGGCCGCTCCGCCGCCCGGTTTGACGCAGGTCAGCACGGACCCGTTCACCAACACCTCCAGCCAGCACGCCACCGAGCTGGAACCCGACACCTTCGCCTGGGGCAACGCGATCGTCGCCTCCTCCCAGGTCGGCCGGTTCACCGACGGCGGCGCCTCCGACATCGGCTGGAACACCTCCACCGACGGCGGCACCACCTGGCAGCACGGCATGCTCCCCGGCATCACCACCCACCAGGGGGGCGGCAGCTGGGCCCGCGTGTCCGACCCGGCCGTCGCCTACGACGCCAAGCACAGCACCTGGATGGTCGCCGGACTGGTCATCGACTCCAACGCCAACGGTGCGGGCGTGACAGTCAGCCGCTCCACGAACGGCACGAGCTGGCAGAACCCCGTCATAGCGGTCGGCAACGACGGCCAGGGCTACGACAAGGAATGGGTCGTCTGCGACAACAGCACCTCCAGCCCGTACTACGGCACCTGCTACGTCGAGGTCGACATCACCTCGTCCGGCAACCGTGTGGTCATGAGCCGCTCCACCGACGGCGGCGCCACCTGGTCGGCTCCGGTGTCGCCCTCCGGCAACCCGACCGGGCTGGGCGGCCAGCCCCTCGTCCAGCCGAACGGCACGGTCGTGGTCGCCTACTCCTCGAACGGCAGCGCCGTCCGCGCCTTCAACTCCACCAACGGCGGCTCCAGCTGGAGCTCGAGCACCCTGATCGCGAACGTCAGCAGCCACGGCGTGGCCGGCAACCTGCGCGACGGTGAGGGCCTGCCGTCCGCCGAGATCGACGGATCCGGCAAGATCTACGTCGCCTGGCAGGACTGCCGGTTCCGCTCCGGCTGCCCCGCCAACGACATCGTCTACGCCACTTCGACCAACGGCACCAGCTGGTCGTCCGTGACCCGGGTGCCGATCGACCCCACCACCAGCGGCGTCGACCACTTCATCCCCGGCATCGGCATCGACCCGACCACCTCCGGCAGCACGGCGAAGATCGGGCTCTACTACTACTTCTACCCGAACGCCGACTGCACCGCCTCCACCTGCCGGCTGGAGGTCGGCTACGTCTCCTCCGCCAGCGGCGGCAGCACCTGGAGCGCACCGACCACGGTCGCCGGCCCGATGTCCCTGTCCCAGATCGCCGACTCCACCCAGGGCAGCATGGTCGGCGACTACATCTCCACCTCCGTGGTCAGCGGCAAGGCGGTCTCCGTCTTCGCCGTCGGCAAGACACCGATCAACGGGCAAGCCTTCGACGAGGCCCTCTACACCGCCGGCCCGCTCACCGTCACCGGCGGCAGCACACCCGCCACGACCCACGGCGCGGCGAGCGTCACCGCACCACCCAAGTCCACTGGATCCGGGCCCCTGCCGACTCGGCGCTGATCTCCCCTCTGTCCGCTCCGAGGTGCGTTCCGGTGTCCGCCGGAACGCACCTCGGCCGCGACGCGCCTCTGCCACCGGGAAGTGGCGACCGAGGCCGTCGTGCGTCCGATTCGCCCACCACCGAGGGGGTTCCGCCGGTCCGGTTCCATCCGCATCGGCGGGACCGCACGGTCGTCGTCTCGTTCGACTCGGGCATCCGCTGAGACCCTCCGCTCCCCACGGGAACCGATCTGCGGTCGAGTACGTCGCAGTGCCGTCCGGTCGCATGAGGGAGTGGTCATGATGATCGAGGACTGCAGAATGATCGAGGACTGCAGACGTGGGCGAGGGTCCTGGTCTCGGCTCGCGGCCGTCCTGGTCGCCGTCTCGTGCCTCTTGACTGCCTGCGGTGGCAGCGGCGGCGGCTCGCACGCGGACTCGACGCCACCGTCCCCTTCGGCCGATCCGGTCACCCGGAGGCCCTCGGAAAGCAGTCCAGGCACACCGGGCGGCCGGGCCTCACCATCCGCCACGGCCCCGGCGAAGACGCCGTCACCGCCCCCGGAGGCAACTCCGACCTCTCCTGGGACGGCCGCCGCTTCCCCCGGCTGCGTCACCGGCTCCGCCACCGTCACCCACAGCCCTGGCGACGCCTCCGTCCGCAGCCTGTGCGTGCGATCCGGCACGACGGTGACCGTGATCCTTCAGGCCCGTGCCCAGGGTCCCTGGCCGAAGCCGCACAGCAGCAATCCGATGCTGGCGCTCGTGACCTCGACCGCCACCGACGGCAAAGGTGTCACCCGCGTCACCGTACGCGCCGCGCGCACCGGATCGGTGACCGTCACCTGGGGTCCGGAAGGCGCACCGTTCTTCACTCTCCGGCTGAGCGTGGCGGCGTATCGGGTGCAGTGACCAGAAAGCCCGGCCGGCCGGTGTGCTCCCGGCGCGGGGAGCACACCGGCCGTCGCATGACGGAAGTCCGCCGCGATCAGTCCTTACGGCCCTTGAGGCGCCGTACGTCAAAGGACCGGATGCCGCGTCCGTGCGTGGCGGCGTACAGCTTGCCGTCGGGGCCGAGGCGGAGTTGCACGACGGCCGTGGTGGGCAGGTTGTTCCCGAGGACCAGCCACTTCGTGGCACCGGCGGGGCGGTAGAAGGTGGCCAGGTCGGTACCGAGGGCGAGGCCGCCGTTCGGGAGGAGCTTGACCGTGTCGGCGGGAACGTCCGGCAGGTTGGCGGAGATGTCCGTCCAGTGCGCGCCGCCGTCCTTGGACTCGAAGACGTGGCCGACGCCCGCGCCGGGGCCCTCGGTGAAGCGGCGGGAGAAGCCGTTGATCGCCACGTAGACGTGCTGGGCGTTGGCCGGGTCGATCTCGAAGCCGGAGATGTAGCGGTTCGGGACGGGGCCGTCGACCGGAAGGCCGAGCTGGTGCCAGCCGGTGCCGTCGGCGTTGCCGACCGCTATGCCCCGGGTGAAGCCCTGGTTGTTGCAGGGCCCGCACCAGCCGACGTACACCGTGCCGCCCGAGGACGCCACGGCCGTGGCCACATGGCCCTCGCCGAGGTCGTAGGCGTTCGTCCACTCCTTGCCGGAGCGGATGGCGAAGCCCTTGGTGTTCACCCACACGTGCCGGCCGCCGGCGATCCAGGTGTTGGTGTCCTTGACGTCGGCGGTGATCGGGGCGATGAAGCGGGCGCCGGCACCACCCTGGTCCTTGTCCGGCGGGGCGACCTCGTACTCGGTGGCCTTGGACGGGTCCGTGGTCCACGAGCCGTCGTTGACACCGCAGTTCTGCGTGACCCACATGTCCAGGTAGACGTACTCCTCGGCGATGTTGCAGCCGTTGGCGGGGTCCGTGATGGTGTCGCCGCCGTCACCGCCGAAGTCGGAGCCCATGACCTTGTCCCGGCCGCGCAGGATCGACTGGCCGTTGTCCTGCAGGCCGCCGGTCACCGAGACTCCGCCGTAGGTGAGGTCCTTGCCGACGCCGACGGAGTAGTACTGGAGGACGTCGAGGGTGCCGTCGTTGAGGGACCGCCAGTCCTTGGCGTGGCCGCCGGAGTCGACCGCGCCGTTCAGCGGGCGGCGGTAGATGCCGCCGTCGTTGCCGACGTACGCCCAGCTCTTGCCCTTGTAACTGCCGATCGCGACCGCGTGCTGGTCGGAGTGGGTGGTGGGTGAGCAGTCGCCGGTCTGCTTGGCCGGGTCGATGCTCCAGCAAGGGAAGGGGAAGTTCCAGTACGGGCCCGGGGTGGTCCAGGTCGAGCCGGCGTTCTTGGTCTCGAAGACCTCTTCCAGGCCGAGGTAGACGTGGTCGGCGTTGGCCGGGTCGACCTGGAGGAACTGGTTGTACCAGGACTGGATGCCCGGCATGTAGCCCGCACTCTGAAGCGCGGATCCGGACGCCTTCAGCTTGGTGTAGTCCGCGATCCGAGTCCACGGCCCGAACGGCGAACCGTTCTTGGAAACGTACACGCCCTTCAGGCCGCTGTCCGGGTTCGCGGTCGTCTGCGCCGGCGACTGGTCGATGGCGTACAGGCGCGAGCCGTCGGCCGCCGCGGCGAACGTCATGTTGCCGACGTCGTCACTGCTGGTGGGCAGGTCACCGAGCCCGCTGACCGGCTTCCAGCTGCCGTCGTCCTGCTTGGCGTACAGGCCGTTGCGGCTGTCGCCGCCGCGCCAGCCGACTGCGAGGAGGACCTTGTTCGGGTCCCTGGGGTCGACGGCGATGTCGTTGGCGATGTTCTTGTACGGCGCGCTCGAATCGTCCGCCTTCGAACCACCCGGCAGATAGTCCGGGTTGGGGGCGAACTCGTGCTTCCACGGGCCGGACAAGGTGGTCGTGGAGTGCGACCACACGCCGGTGCTGGTCGCCGCCCAGACCTTGGTGCCGGCGAAGCGGAGAGCGTGGACGACAGTGGACTCCAGCTCAGCGCCGCCCACGCGGTCGCCGGGCTGGAACTGCCCGTGGCGCGGGTCCTTCAGGACGTACACGCCCGTCCCCACGAAGGACGTTGCCCCGGTGTTGGACTCGCCGGTGGCGTACCAGAGCCGCTTCTGGCCGTCGAGGGCGAGGGTGCCCGTCGACAGGGACGGGAGCTTGTCGGCAATCGGCTTCCAGTGTCCGCCGCCCGTTGTCGAGCGGAAGACACCACCGTTGGCACCGCCCGCGTACACGTTCCCCTGGTCGTCGGCGGCGATCCCGGTGATCCGGCCGGTCACCTTGCCCGAGCCACCACTGGAGTTGGAGTTCACATCGCGATAGCGGGGATCGTCGGAGTTGTACGCCTTGTTCGTGACGTGGCCCCAGCTGCCGCCCGTGTGCCGCATCGACTGCAGCTGCTGCCAGGCCGCCCCGTAGGCACCGGGAGCAACCACGCCGGGCGCGGTGCGCGCCTCGGTGAACTGGGCTGTCGCCTCGGCGGAGTTCTCCGCCTCATCGGCGCCGTCGTCGTCGCCCTCGGTCGCGGCGAGAGCGGACATTCCGTGGCCGGCGCGGACCGCCTTTATGTGTTGACGGCCCATCGCGGCCTGATGGCGCGCCTGCCAGGGCCGGGTTCTGGTGTCGGTCGACGCCGCGAACGACTGGGTGCTCACCAGTCCGAACGCGGCCGCTGCAACGGTGCAGGCTATGAACCGTCGCTGATGCCTCGCGGGCAACATGCCCTCTCCTCCCTGCACCGGGCATATGGGGGTGTCCCGGCGCAGAGGGGATCTTGGCGTGTCCACAACAGCCCCACAAAGGGCTTACAGGAAAAATGGCACGCTGTTTACCTTGCAGCTCACATGAGCCCGAACTCCCGCTGCCCACACCTGTTCGGGCCCACGCATCGTCCCCGGGGACGGCGGGCAGGATCAGCCCTGCTCACCGGACCGTCCGAGGCGGCCGGGCTGCTGCCTTGGGGCCCGTCACGCGCGGTGTGACCGCGGCCGAAGCGACGGGTCCGTGGTCCGTGCCACTGGACAACAGCCCGCTGTAGGCGTCCGTCGAGTCCTGCGGAGCATGGGCATTGGTCTCGACGAACAGCGGCCGCACGGCGAAGGGGCCGTCGGCGCCGAGGCCCTCGTAGTCGCCGAGGAAGTGGCCCCCGGCGTAAGGGGCCTGGAGCCAGTCGAAGACGCCGGAGATGCGACGCTCGGTGGCGTGCTGCTCGGCGCCGCGCGGAAAGGTGAGCAGCCAGGTGGCGGTGGGGAGGGTCGTGGTGTTCCCGGCGGTGAGGTGGCGCAGGTCGTAGCAGGTGATCGCGACCGTGCCGCGGGCGTTGCAGGTCGCCGCCGGCGCGCAGGGACTTGGTCGCATCACCCGGGGCGTTGGGGTCCGCCTCGGGCGCGGCCGTGTCCTTGGCGATGGTGACCGGCTTGCTCCACGTGCGGCCCTGGTCGGTCGACTCGACCATGCGAAGTGCAGGTCGGTGGGCGTGAGGGTGCCTGTCGCGTAGTCGATGCCGTACGTCTGCCGGTCGAAGACGTCGTAGAGGGTGTCGGTGCGCGGGTCGACGACGATGACATTGCCGATGGTCTGCGAATGCGGGACGACCGAGGTGTCCACGAACGGACGGGCCGCGGCCCAGTGCCGGCCGGCGTCGCGGGTGATGGAGATGTAGGCGGGTCCGTCGTAGACCTTGGCGGAGTCGTCCTCGTCGATGCGGTCCAGACCTGATAGGCGACGCCGCGATGGACGGGGTCGGCGGTGACGGAGTTCTTGTCGTCGCCGAACTGGGCCTGCCTGTCGTCGATCAGGGGGGTCGGGTGCGTCTAGGTGCGCCCGCCGTCGTACGACGTCGAGGCGGCTACGCCGTTGCGCGCGTCGGCGGCGTCGAACACGAACCCGCCGGCGTAGACCGTGCCGTCGGGACCGGTAGATGGTTCGTCTTGGGCTGTGCTGGCGCAGGTACGGTCCCGGTGTCGCCGGGACGCGAGTCGCCCGGTGAGCCTGGATGAATGAGTCCAATGTCCGTGCTGGCCGCGACCATCGGACTCATTCATCTAGTGCCCCGGCAGGCAACGTTCGCCCGTCAAGGAGTGACGTCCGGTGCGTGCTCTCGGCGTGCCGGCCGGAAGTCCTCGTACTGGACGTA